>NZ_BHYL01000112.1 GCF_003851725.1 Cellulomonas algicola
CGCGGCCGGGCCGGGCACGCTCGTCGTCTGGGAGCCGGGCGAGCTGCACCAGACGTGGGCCGTGACGGACGCGGTCCTGGTGGTCGTCGAGACGTCGGGCGACCTGGACCTCGCGGATCCGTTCGTCGAGCGCCCCCGCTGACCTCCGGACCCGGTCGACCGCACGGGTCCCCTCCCCCGCGACGGCGTCGACGCCGAGCACGCCCTCACGCACGCCCGGACGGCCGGGGACGTGCGTGAGGGCGCGTTCGACGACGGGAGCTCGCCCGCCGCGGGTGGCGAGGAGCGGCGTCAGGCCGGGGACGGCAGGCCGTCTCCGACGTCGGGGTCGGTCGCGCGGGCGACCACGGGCTTCGTCGCGGTGTCCGACGACTGCGCGGTGACGCCGGCAGGGACGACCGACGCGTCCGCGGGAGCGGGCTCGGCGGTCGCCGTGTCCGTGAGGGCCCAGGCCTCCTCGTCGATCGACCGCGGCCGCAGGGAGGCGACGACGAGGTAGGCGAGGAGCGACGTGATCGCGCCGTAGAACGTGGGCCAGCCGTCGAACGTCGCGGGAACGAGGTCGTTGGGGAGGTAGAGCACGTCGTTGGGGACGCCGTAGATGGTGGGCGTGAGGACGAAGAGCCCGAGCCGCACGGTGAGCCCGACGGCCATCGCGGCGACGGCGGCGTGCTTGCCGCCGCGCTTCCAGAAGAGCCCGAGCAGGAACGGCACGACGAGCGCGGCGAGCATGAGGTCGAACGCGAGGGTCAGGAGGATGCCGGTCTGGGCGACCTCGAGCGCGACGGTCACGCCGAGGACGACGATCGGGACCATCGCGAGGCGGGTCCAGCGCAGCAGCGGGTCCTTGACTCCGGGGGTGTCGACGACGCGGCGGACGCCGAAGATGTTGCGGACGGCAACGGCGGACGTCGCGAGGATCGCGCCCGACGCGGTCGAGAACGACGCGGCGACGATGCCCGACAGGACGAGGATCGCGAGCCCGGGCGGGGCGTAGTCGTCGAGCAGCGTGAACAGGACCGGGCCGTCGGCGGTCGTGATGCCGAGCACCGACACCGCGGTCAGGGCGACGAGGCCGTAGGCGACGCCGACGATCGCGGTACCCGCGGCGGCCGTGAAGCAGGACCGGCGGGCGATCTCGGGCGACTTCGCGGAGAACACGCGCTGCATGAAGTCGATCGCGACGATGTCGCCGATGCCGAGCGAGATGAGCGTGGCCCAGTTGATGGGTGCGCCCGCGTCGGTGGAGGTCAGCTGCTCGAGGTCGAAGGGCCCCATGCCGGGGTCGATCTGGAAGCCGATCGTCGAGCCGACCCACCACAGCAGCGCGACGGTCGCGGCGGCGGTGATCGCGATCTGGATCGCGGCGGTGTAGGCGTCGGAGAACATGCCGCCGCCGATCGTGTAGACCAGCACGAGCACCACCGCGATGACGACCCCGACGGTGTAGTCGAGCCCGAGGAACCGTTCGAGCAGGAAGCCGCAGGCCACGAGGTTGCCGGCCATGAGGATCGCGAACGCGAAGATCATGAGGACCGACGCCGCGACCTCGACGCCCCGGCCGTACCGGATCCGGTAGAAGTCACCGAGCGTGAAGAGCTTCATGCGGTGCATGGGCTTGGCGAGGAACAGGCCCGTCAGGGTGAGGCAGATCGCGAGGCCGAGCGCGAGCGACGTGCCCGCCCAGAACCCGAACGACGAGGTGAGGTCGGTGTTCCCGACGGTCGCGTTCGAGTCGACCGCGGCCGCCATGAGGGACGCGGCGACGAGCGGGACGCCGAGGCGGCGGCCGGCGACGAGGTAGTTGGCGCTGTCCCCGTCGACCTTGCGGGCGACGAGGATGCCGACGAGGACGACGGCGAGGACGGAGAGCCCGACTCCGGCGATGATCATGGTGGCTCCGGGAGGGACGGCGGCGGCGCCGGGCTGCTCTCCCGGGTCGGCGCGGTGGCCAGGTCACGACGCGTGTCGAGGGTTTCTGTCGCTCGACAGGTTCATTGACCACCCGGGCTGTGTCGGCGTCGCTGCACGCACGAAACGGCTGTGTTAAATCCCGCTCCGCAGCGACCGCGCAGACGGGGGCGCACGCGCACGCGCGCGCGGAGCCTGCGTCCGGCTGCCGTCCGGCACGGCGTCAGCCCTCGACGAGACCCGCCTCGTGCACCCGGACGACGAGCTGCACCCGGTCCCGGCACCGCAGCTTGCGCAGCACCTCCGACAGGTGCGTCTTGACCGTCGACTCGCCGATGTAGAGCTCCGCCGCGATCTCCCCGTTCGACAGCCCGCGCGCCGCCGCGAGCGCGACCTCACGCTCGCGCGGGGTCAGCGCGTCGAACTCCGGCGACGGGCGACGGACGCGCCGCGAGAAGTCCTCGACGAGCCGGCGCGTGACGTTGGGGCCGAGCAGCATCGAGCCCTCGGCAACGAGGCGGACGGCCTCGACCAGCCGCTCCGCGGTGACGTCCTTGAGCAGGAACCCGCTGGCCCCCGCGCGCAGCGCGTCGAGCACGTACTCGTCGAGGTCGAACGTCGTGAGGACCAGGACGCGCGTCGCCGGGTGGCGCGCGACGACCTGCTGCGTCGCCGCGATCCCGTCGAGCACGGGCATCCGCACGTCGACGACGGCGACGTCGGGCTCGGTGCGCGTGACGAGCTCGACCAGCGCGCGCCCGTCCGCCGCGGTGCCGACGACCTCGAGGTCGGGCGCCGACCCGAGGATCGCCGCGAACCCCTGCAGGACGACCGGCTGGTCGTCCGCGACGACGACGCGCGTCATGCGCGGTTCCCGGGTCCGGCGACAGGCGCGTCGGAGGACCGGTCGGGGATCAGCGCCTCGACGACGAACTGCCCGCCCGCCGTCCGCACGTCGAGCAGACCGCCCAGCGCCTCGACGCGTTCCCGCATCCCGACGAGCCCGCGCCCGGGCACGACCGGGCGCTCCGGCGCGGGCTGCGTGAACGCGTTGCGGACGACCAGGCCGACGCCGCGCGCGTCGCTGCGCAGCTCGACGTCGACGGGCTCCCCGAAGGCGTGCCGCCGCGCGTTCGTCAGGCACTCCTGGACGACGCGGTACAGGACGTAGCCGGTCGGCTCGTCGATGTCGCGCCAGGCGCCCGACACCCGGACCTCCTGCCCGGCGTCCCGGGCGGCGGCGACGAGCGCGTCGACGTCCTGCGCGCCGGGCTGCGGCGCTCGCTCGGCACCGTCGGCCGCCTCGGACCGTCGCAGCACCGTGAGCACCTGCCGCAGCTCGCCGAGCGCCTGCCGCCCGTCCGCCGCGACGGCCGCGAGCACCTCGCGCGCGTCGTCGTCGAGGTCGGGGTACTGGAACGGCGCGCTCTCCGCCCGGACGACGACGAGCGAGACGTGGTGCGCGACGACATCGTGCAGGTCGCGCGCGAGTCGCGCACGCTCGGCTGCCGCGGACTCGACCTCGAGCGCGCGCCGCTCCTGCGACTCGGCCGCCCGGGTCCGCGCCCGGCTGCGCGCCGACGACCCGGCCGCCGCGGCGAGGCTCACCGCGGCACCCACCGCGACGACGTGCGCGACGAAGACGTACGCCGAGAACCCGGACCCCGAACCGGAGTCGGTGAGGCCGATCGGCACGCTCGCGACGACCGGCGCCGCGCAGAACCACAGCGCGACCCCGACGGCCGCGACGACCGGCACGACCGCCCGCACCGGACCGTCGAGCGCGGCGAGCATTGCGACCGCGACCAGCGCGAGCCACCACCCGTAGGCCCACCACCCGAGCCAGGCGTACCCGAGGAAGGGCAGGAGCACGAGGACGGTCGCCCACACGGGGTGCGCGCGCCCCAGCAGCACGCCGACGACCACGACGACGAGCGCGGCGAGCACGTACCCCGACGACGCCCCGGGTGCGGTGCCGTACGACACCCAGGAGCCGTCGCCGTACACGACGCCGTCGAGGGCAGGGCTGGCCAGCAGGAAGGCGCCGACGAGCGTCGCGAGGACGATCGACGGCAGGGACCTGCGCAGCGCGGCGACGGCCGACGGCACGGCCGCGGCGGCAGGGCCGGCGAGGGGCAGCGTGCTCATGACGTCGATGCTCGCGGCCGTGGTCGGGCCCGCGCCAGGGCCGCGCGCGGGACCACCATCTCCCCCTCACGACGGAGGACGCGCACGTTCACGCGGACGTGACCCCGACGGACGGCGCACCGCGACCGTCGTCGGGCGCGGAGACCGGCGCTCGGCCAGGCGTGGCGAGCGGCGCGTGGCCGGACGCCGGGAGCGGCGCACGGTCGGACGCCGAGAGCGGCGCACGGTCGGACGCGGTGGCGGGCGCACGCTCGGCGGGCTCCTGCACGCCCGGCGGGGGCGGGGTCGCAGCCGTGGTCGCCGACGCGAGGTCCGCGGACGCGGAGTGTGCCGCCTCCACGGTCGGGGCGTCGCCGCCGAGCAGCCGGAGCACGCCGTCCGCCACGGAGCGGGCGACGGCGGCGGCGTCGAGGCGCTCGCCCGCGCGCCGCCGGAGGATGACCGACTCGACGAGCCCGAGGACGAGCGGCCCGGCGGCCTCGACCGCAACCACGTCGTCGGTGGCGGGCGTCTCCCCGGCGGCTGCGAGCGCGGCGAGGACCTGGGCGGCGAGCTCGTCGTAGCGGGTGCGCAGGCGGTCGCGCAGCGCGTGGAACTCGGCGAACTGCTCGCCGTCCACCTCGGGCAGCAGGTACAGCGCGCCGACGTTGACGGGGCTCGTCGTCAGCAGCAGCACGTCGGCGTGCGCGAGGGCCCAGAGGCGGGCGGCGGCCGGCGCGTCGTCGGTGGTCGCGAGGCGGTCGGCGAGCTCGAGCGACGGGCGGACGGACCCGAGCAGCAGGTCGAGGAGGATCGCGTCCTTGCTCGTGAAGTGGTGGTAGATCGACGCCTGCCGCACCCCGGCCCGGTCGGCGACCGCGCGCGTGCTGGTCGCGGCGTAGCCGACGGTGCAGAACAGCGCCGCCGCGGCGTCGAGCACGTCCTGCCGGGTGTCCCGCTGCTCGTGCGGGTCGCCGGTGGCGCGCGGTCGTCCCGGTCTGCGTCCCATGGCCTGGGGAACGTACCACCGGCCTGTCCGGTGCCCGGAGCCCGGACCGCCGCGGGAGGCCGCTGGGCGCCCGGGTGGCGTAACGCAACGTTTACGGGGTGGTGATCGGCGGGGAACAGGGCGTCGGGAGGCTGTTTCTGTCAGACGACAGAAAACCCGGGAGCTGCCATGACGACCGTCGACGACACCGGCACGACCGCGGGCGCCCGCGCGCACGCCCGGGCCCAGGAGGCCGCCGCCGCCGGCCGCGTCCACGCGATGCCGACGCTCCCCGCGAGCGCCTGGCCGACCCCGCCGGCCGACGTCGACGCGGCGGACCTCGTGCACGCGGAGGTCGTCGCGGGCGGCGGGTACACGCACCTCGCGGTCGCGCGCGGCACGCACGTCCGCGTCACCGACCTGGTCGGCGATGCGTGCGCGCACGTGCTCGCGTACCGGCTGGACCGGCCCTGGGAACGACTCAACGTGGCCGACACCGTCAAGGTGCAGTGGCAGGTCTACCTGACGGCAGGGCACCTGCTGCTGTCCGACGCGGGCCGCGTGCTGGCGTCGGTGGTGCAGGACTCGTCGGGCCGGCAGGACGCGCTGTTCGGCACGACGACGCGCGCGCGCAACGCGCAGCGCTACGGCGACGGCGACGCGCACGGCCCGTCGCCCGCGGGTCGGGAGCTGTTCGCGCTCGCGGCCGCGAAGCACGGCCTGACGCGCCGCGACCTGCCGCCGAGCGTGTCGTTCTTCCAGGGCGTCCGGGTGGACGCCCAGGGACGCCCGCACTTCGAGGGCTCGGCGGGCGCCGGCGCGGCGGTCACGCTGCGGGCCGAGGTGCCGCTGCTGCTGCTCGTCGCGAACACCGCGCACCCGCTCGACCCGCGCCCGGAGTTCACGTCGTCGCCGCTCGAGGTCCTCGCGTGGACCGGCCGTCCGACCGCGCCCGACGACCCGCTGTGGACCGCCACCCCCGAGGGCCGGCGCGCCTTCACCAACACCGCCGCCGACCTCACCGCCCGGGGGATCGCATGACCACGACCACGCCCACGACCGGCACGCCCGACGCGGCCGTCACCGACGCCTTCCCCGCGAGCCCGACGGCGTCGGGCACCGCCACCGCGAGCGTCCCGAGCCCGACGGCCGGCGGCACGACCGACCCGGCGACCGCGACCGCGCCGGGCCCCGACCCTGTGCCGGCCGGCGAGGTGCTGCGCGACGACGTCGTCCCCGCCCGCGCGCCGTGGTCCGCGGTCGTCTCCGCCGGGGACGTCCTGACGATCGTCGACCTCGGCGGCAACCAGGCGGTCGACTTCCTCGTCTACGACGCGCACGACACGTCGCTGCGGTACAGCGCGCCCGACACGATCCAGGCGCAGGACTCGGTGTTCCTCACGACGGGGTCGGTGCTGCGCGACTGCGAGCACGGCGAGCTCATGACGGTGGTCGCGGACACCTGCGGCCGGCACGACACCCTCGGCGGCGCGTGCTCGCAGGAGTCGAACACGCTGCGCTACGGCCACCACACCCGCGCGCAGCACGCGTGCGTCGAGAACTTCCTCGCGGAGGGCGGGCGGCACGGGCTCGGCAAGCGGGACCTGGTGTCGAACGTCAACTGGTACATGAACGTGCCGGTCGACCCGGACGGCGCGCTCGGGATCGTCGACGGCATCTCCGCGCCGGGGCTCGCGGTGTCGCTGCGCGCGGAGCGCGACGTGCTCGTCGTCGTCTCGAACTGCCCGCAGGTCAACAACCCGTGCAACGGCTTCGACCCGACACCCGTCCGCATGGTCGTGACCGGAGGGGTGGACCGGAGCGCAGCGGAGGGTGGGGGTCGCGCAGCGGCGCCCGCCGGGAGCGGAACGCAGGACCACCCCGACCACGGGCACAGCCCCGACGACGAGCACAGCCCGGAGGCCGCACGATGAGCTTCGACACCCTGCTCGTCGCGAACCGCGGCGAGATCGCCGTCCGCATCCTGCGCACCGCCCGTGACCTGGGCCTGCGCACGGTGGCCGTCTACTCGGACGCCGACGCGGGCGCCCCGCACGTGCACCTGGCCGACACCGCGGTCCGCCTCGGCCCGGCCCCTGCGGCGCAGTCGTACCTGCGCGCCGACGCGATCGTCGAGGCGGCGCTCGCGACGGGTGCGGGCGCGATCCACCCGGGCTACGGCTTCCTGTCGGAGAACGCGGGGTTCGCGCGCGCCGCGGAGGCGGCGAGGGTCGCGTTCGTCGGCCCGACGCCGGACCAGCTCGAGCTGTTCGGTGCGAAGCACACGGCCCGTGCGGCGGCAGCGGCGGTCGACATGCCGATGCTCGTGGGCACGGGTCTGCTGGAGGACCTCGACGAGGCGCAGGCCGAAGCGGCCCGGATCGGCTTCCCGGTGATGCTCAAGGCGACCGCGGGTGGCGGCGGGATCGGCATGCGCGCGTGCGCGACGCCCGACGAGCTCGCGGCGGCATGGGACGCCGTGCGCCGGACCGCGGGTGCGGCGTTCGGGTCGGCGGGCGTGTACCTGGAGCGGCTCATCACCGCGGCGCGGCACGTCGAGGTGCAGGTCTTCGGCGACGGGCTCGGCCGCGTCGTCACGCTCGGCGACCGGGACTGCTCGTTGCAGCGGCGGCACCAGAAGGTCGTCGAGGAGGCCCCGGCGCCCGCGCTGCCCGACGCGGTGCGGCAGCGGATCGCCGACGCGGCCCGCGACCTGGCGGCGTCGGTCCGGTACCGCAGCGCGGGCACGGTCGAGTACGTGTACGACGCCGAGCGCGAGGAGGCGGCGTTCCTCGAGGTCAACACGCGCCTGCAGGTCGAGCACCCGGTGACCGAGGCCGTCTACGGCGTGGACCTCGTCGCGTGGATGATCCGCCTGGCGCAGGGCGACACGAGCCCGCTCGACACCCCGCTGCAGGCGCGCGGTGCGGCGGTCGAGGCGCGCGTCTACGCCGAGAACCCCGACCGCGACCACCTGCCGTCGGCGGGGACGGTGACGGCGTTCGCCGTACCCGCGGACGTGCGGGTCGACACGTGGGTCGAGCCGGGGCTCGAGGTGTCGACGCACTACGACCCGCTGCTCGCCAAGGTCGTGGCGTCCGGCGCCGACCGCGACGCCGCGTGGGCCGCGCTCGACGCCGCCCTCGCCGCGAGCCGGCTCGACGGCGTCGCGACGAACCTCGGCCTGCTGCGCAGCATCGTCCGCACGCCCGAGGTCGCCGAGGCCCTGCACCACACGGGGACGCTCGCGCACGTCCGCGACGCGACGCCCCGCGTCGAGGTGGTCCGCGCGGGCATGCTCACGACGATCCAGGACTGGCCGGGCCGGACGCACCTGTGGCACGTCGGCATCCCGCCGTCGGGCCCGATGGACGACCTGTCGTTCCGCCTCGGCAACCGCGCGCTCGGCAACCCCGAGGGGGCGCCGGGGCTCGAGTGCACGATGGCCGGGCCCGAGCTGCGCTTCGTGACGGGGGCGACGGTGCTGGTCGCGGGCGCGCCGACCCCGGTCGCGGTCGACGGCGTGCCCGTGCCGCAGTGGGAGCCCGTCGACGTGCCCCCGGGCGGCGTCCTGACGGTCGGCACCCCCACCGCGGGCATGCGCTCGTACGTGCTGGTGCGCGGCGGCCTCGACGTGCCCGACGTGCTCGGCTCGGCGGCGACGTTCGACCTGGGCCGCATCGGCGGCGCGACGGGCCTCCCCCTGCGCCCCGGCGACCTGGTCTCCCTGGGCACGGCCGCCCCCGACTCCGCACCGGCGCACGCCGTCCCGCTCGACCAGCGGCCCGTCATCCCGGCGTCGTGGCTCGTCGGCGCGCTGGAGGGCCCGCACGCGGCGCCGGAGTTCTTCACGACGGACGACGTCGAGGAGTTCTACGCCGCCACGTGGTCGGTGCACTTCAACTCGGCGCGCACGGGCGTGCGGCTCGTCGGGCCGAAGCCCACGTGGGCGCGCCCCGACGGCGGCGAGGCGGGCCTGCACCCGTCGAACATCCACGACACCCCGTACGCGGTCGGCGCCGTCGACTACACGGGCGACCTGCCGATCCTGCTCGGCCCCGACGGCCCGAGCCTCGGCGGGTTCACGTGCCCCGCGACGGTCGCGCTCGGGCAGCTCTGGAAGCTCGGGCAGCTGCGTCCCGGCGACGAGGTCCGGTTCGTGCCCGTCGACGAGGCGCAGGCCGACGACCTGCGGCGACGCCCGCAGGCCGACCCGGTCCCGCGC
>NZ_BHYL01000113.1 GCF_003851725.1 Cellulomonas algicola
GCCCGACCGCGTCCCACTGCGCGGAGGTCAGCGGCGAGGTCGCGACCGCGACCCCGTGGCGCGCGACGACCGAGCGGCCCGAGCCCGGCGTGAGCGGCGCGCCCGCACCGGTCGCGACGACCGTCCACCGGGTCCGCACGATGCCCCGGTCGGTCGCGACGGCGCGCGGCGACACGCGCAGCGCCCGGGTCCGCTCGACGACCCGGCCCCCGCGTGACAGCACCACGTCACGCAGCCCGAGCGCGAGGGCCGCGGGCTGCAGGCGCGCGCAGTCGGGGCTGTACGCACCCGCGAGGACGCCGGCCGCACGCACGTGCTCGGCGACCTCGTCGGGTGCGAGCAGGTGCACGTCGTCCTCGAGGTCGGCCGCGACCTGCACGTGCGTCGCGATGCGCTCGACCTCCGCAGGGGTGCGCGCGAGGCGGACGGACCCGCCGTACGCGAACCCGCAGTCGACCTGCTCGGCAGCCGCGGCGCCGCCGACCTCGACGACGGCGTCCCGCAGCGCCGCCCGCAGCGCCCGTGCGCCTGCGAGCCCGTGCAGGCGGACCAGCTCCTCGCCCGGCACGTCCAGGTCGGCGGAGCACCAGCCCGACCCGTGGCCCGTCGCGCCGGCACCGGTGACGTCGGCCTCCACGACGAGCACGTCGAGCGAGGGGTCGGCCTCGAGGAGGTAGTACGCGGTCCACAGCCCCGCGAGCCCCGCGCCGACGACGACGACGTCGGCCTGGTCGTCGCCGTCGAGCGGTTCCCGCGGGCGCAGCGCGCCGGGGTCGTCGTCGAGGAGCTGGTCGAGCCACAGCGGGTGCGTGCGAGCGGTCGCCATGCCGGGACGGTAGTGGCGCGCGCGGGTTGCCGACAGCCGACACGACGCGGTCGGCGACGCGCGCCTGCGCCGGTCGGGTGGTCTGCGGGCCGCTCCGCGAACGGTGTCAGCGGACTCCCAGCCGGACGCGGGATGATGGTCGCCGGCCCGGGCAGCGACCGGGCCCGTCCGCGTGCCTGCGGACGTCTCGCGTGGAGGTGTCGGGACCGCATGGAGTTCCTGGTCGGCGTGCTGATCGTCGTGGTCGTGCTGCTGCTGTCGATCGCGTTGCACGAGGTCGGGCACATGGTGCCCGCCAAGCGCTTCGGTGTCCGCGTCAGCCACTACATGGTCGGGTTCGGCCCGACGCTGTGGTCGCGCACGAAGGGCGAGACGGAGTACGGCCTCAAGGCGATCCCGCTGGGCGGCTTCGTGCGGCTCGTCGGGATGTACCCGCCCGACGAGGCCGTCGGCAACCCGCCGGCCCGCACGTGGATCGGCCGGCTCGCGCGCGACGCGCGGCAGGCGAGCGCCGAGGAGATCCGCCCCGGCGAGGACCACCGGGCGTTCTACCGGCTCTCGACGCCGAAGAAGCTCGTCGTCATGCTCGGCGGTCCCGTGATGAACCTCCTGATCGCCGTGGTCCTCATGGTCGTGGTGCTCGTCGGGATCGGGATCCCCTCCGGGCAGAGCACGACGCTCGAGTCGGTCTCGCAGTGCGTCATCCCCGCAGACGCACCCGCCGACCGCGCCTGCACGGACGGCGACGAGCCCGCGCCGGGCGCCGCGGCCGGGCTGCGGCCGGGGGACACCGTGGTGTCGTACGACGGCACCGCCGTCGAGTCGTGGGAGCAGCTGACGGACCTGATCCGGGCAACGGGGGGCGAGAGCGTGCCGGTCGTCGTCGAGCGCGACGGCCAGCAGGTGACGCTGTCGGTGACGCCCGTCGTGGCCGAGCGCCCCGTCATCGGCGAGGACGGCGGCCCGGTGCTCGACGCGGACGGCGAGATGAAGACGGTCCCGGCCGGCTTCCTCGGCGTGACCGCGGCCCAGGCCATCGAGCGGCAGCCGTGGAGCGAGGCGCCCGAGTCGGTCGCGTCGGCCACGTGGCAGACCATCGGGGTCGTCGCGACGCTGCCGACGAAGGTCGCGGACCTGGCACGGTCGACGTTCGCGCACGAGGAGCGCGACCAGAACAGCATCGTCGGCGTCGTGGGCATCGCCCGGTTCGGCGGTGAGATCGGCGCCGCCGACCTGCCGTTCTCGGTGAAGATCGCCGGCTGGCTCCAGATGCTCGCGATGCTCAACGTCGCCCTGTTCGTCTTCAACCTCATCCCGCTGCCCCCGCTCGACGGCGGTCACGTCGCGGCGGCGCTCTGGGAGGGTGTCCGCCGTCAGGTCGCGCGCCTGCGCGGCCAGCCGCGGCCCGGGCCGTTCGACGCGGCGAAGCTCGTCCCGCTCGCGTACACCGTGTTCATCCTGCTCGGCGCCGTCGGGCTGCTGCTGGTCTACGCCGACATCGTCAACCCGATCACCATCTGACCTGCGCGGACCCGGCGGACCGCGGCGCACGGCGCAGGTTCCGTGCGGGTTGTGTGGCGTCGGTCGCTCGGGCCCGGTCCGGGCGTGCGACGGTGCGATGATGGGGGCGTGAGCACCCCGATCAGCCTCGGCATGCCGGCTGCGCCCGTCCCCGTCCTGGCGCCCCGGCGGGCCTCCCGCAAGATCCGCGTCGGCAAGGTCGAGGTCGGCGGCGACGCCCCGATCAGCGTCCAGTCGATGACCACCACGCCGACGACCGACATCAACGCGACGCTCCAGCAGATCGCCGCCCTCACGGCGTCCGGCTGCGACATCGTCCGCGTCGCCGTGCCCAGCCAGGACGACGCCGACGCGCTGCCAGCGATCGCGCGCAAGTCGCAGATCCCGGTGATCGCCGACATCCACTTCCAGCCGAAGTACGTGTTCGCCGCGATCGACGCGGGCTGCGCCGCCGTCCGCGTGAACCCCGGCAACATCCGCAAGTTCGACGACCAGGTCAAGGAGATCGCGCGCGCCGCGTCCGACGCCGGCGTCTCGCTGCGGATCGGCGTCAACGCGGGCTCGCTCGACCCGCGGCTCCTCGCCAAGTACGGCAAGGCCACGCCCGAGGCGCTCGTCGAGTCGGCCGTGTGGGAGGCGTCCCTCTTCGAGGAGCACGGCTTCCACGACTTCAAGATCTCGGTGAAGCACAACGACCCGGTCGTCATGGTGCGCGCCTACGAGCTGCTCGCCGAGGCCGGCGACTGGCCGCTGCACCTCGGCGTGACCGAGGCCGGCCCGGCGTTCCAGGGCACGATCAAGTCGGCGACCGCGTTCGGTGCGCTGCTCAGCAAGGGCATCGGCGACACGATCCGCGTCTCCCTGTCGGCCCCTCCCGTCGAGGAGGTCAAGGTCGGCATCCAGATCCTGCAGTCGCTCAACCTGCGGCCCCGCAAGCTCGAGATCGTGTCGTGCCCGTCCTGCGGTCGCGCCCAGGTGGACGTCTACACGCTGGCCGAGAAGGTCACCGCGGGTCTCGAGGGCATGGAGGTGCCGCTGCGCGTCGCGGTCATGGGCTGCGTCGTCAACGGCCCCGGCGAGGCGCGCGAGGCGGACCTCGGCGTCGCGTCCGGCAACGGCAAGGGGCAGATCTTCGTCAAGGGCGAGGTCATCAAGACCGTCCCCGAGTCCCTCATCGTCGAGACGCTCATCGAGGAGGCCATGCGCCTCGCCGAGACCATGGACCCCGTCGAGGCCGGGCAGGGGAGCCCGACGGTCTCCGTCGGCTGACCGAGGTCCGTGCCGGGGACGGCGGGTCGCCGGACGACAGGTCCGGTCGCCGTCCGTGGTGCACAATCCGTGTCATGGGTTCTCGCCGCGCGATGCTGCTCGACGAGCGGGCAGGGGGACGCGTCCTGACGGACGTCGACCTCCGTGCTGCGCTCGCCGTCTGCGCGCTCGACCCGGTCGCCGCGGTCCTCGCGACCGCCCGCCTCGAGCAGGCCACCGTCAGCGGTCTGCGGTCCGCCGGCGGGACGCTGTGGGGCTTCGCGCACGACGGCGCGCTGCGCGCGGTCTGCTGGGCGGGCGCCAACGTCGTACCGGTCGTGCCGACCGACGACCCGCAGCTCGCGGCGCGCGCGCTCGACGCGTTCGCGGGCCTCGCACGCGCCCAGGGCCGCCGCTGCTCGTCGATCGTCGGCTCCGCCGACATGGTGCTCGGCCTCTGGGACCGGCTGAGCCGGACCTGGCCCGCGGCCCGCGAGGTCCGGGCCGACCAGCCGTCGATGGTCATCGACGACGAGCCGCGCATCGCACCCGACCGGACCGTCCGCCGCTCCCGGGTCGAGGAGTACGACCTCGTGCTCCCCGCGTGCATCCGCATGTTCACCGAGGAGGTCGGCTACTCGCCCGCCGGTGGCCCGGGAGGTCCGTACGAGACGCGCGTCCGCGGGCTCATCGGCTCGGGCCGCTCGTTCGTGCGGGTCGAGCGGGAGGACGGCCGGCGCGGCCCGCGCGACACCATCGTGTTCAAGGCCGAGCTCGGGGCCGTCGCCGGGGGAGTCGCGCAGGTGCAGGGCGTGTGGGTCACGCCCGAACGGCGCGGCGAGGGGCTCTCGGAGGCGGGCATGGCGGCCGTCGTGCAGCTCGCGCGGTCCGCGGAGACGCCCGTCGTGTCGCTCTACGTCAACGGGTACAACCACCGCGCGCTCGCGGCGTACCGCGCGGTCGGGTTCCGCCAGGTCGGCACGTACGCGACCGTCCTGTTCTGACGGCGGGCTTGCTCCCGACGGGGCTCGGCTTTCGACACGGCTCAGCTCCCGACGGCGGGCTCAGCTCCCGACGACGCGCTCAGCGCAGGAGCCGCGACATCCGGCGGTCCGCGAGCGGCTTGCCGCCCGTCTGGCACGTCGGGCAGTACTGCAGGGACGAGTCGGCGAACGAGACCTCGTGCACGGTGTCGCCGCACGGCACGCCGTCCCACCCCGGGCACGCCTCACCCGTCCGGCCGTGCACGCGCATCCCGCGCCGCTTCGCGTCCTTGAGCTCGGCGGCGGGCCGGCCCGACGCGGCGGCGACCGCGTCGGTCAGGACCTGCCGGATCGCGACCCACAGCGTGGCCGTCCGGTCGGCGTCGAACGACCGCGTGGGGGCGAACGGGCTCATGCGTGCGGCGTGCAGGATCTCGTCCGAGTAGGCGTTCCCGATTCCGGCGATCGTGCCCTGGTCGCGCAGCAGGCCCTTGACCTGCTGGTTGCGGGCCGCGAGCAGCTCCGCGAGACGGTCCTCGGTGAACTCGTCGGACAGCGGCTCGACGCCGAGCGTCGCGATCTGCGGGACCGCGGTCGGCTCCTCGACGACGTGCACCGCGAGCCGCTTGCGCGTGCCCGCCTCGGTCAGGTCGAAGCCCGAGCCGTCGTCGAGCCGGACGCGCAGCGCGATCGGCGACTTGCCGGGCCGGACGGGCCGCGGCGAGAGCTCGTCGGACCAGCGCACCCAACCCGCACGCGACAGGTGCCAGACGAGGTGCAGCGGCTCGCCGGTCGACGTCGCGACCATGAGGTCGAGCCACTTGCCGTGCCGCACGACGTCGACGACCGCGCCGCCGACGAGCGCGTCGGGCGGCGGCCGGAACGTCTTGAGCGCGCTGATCGCGCCGACCTCGACTCCGGACACGGCACGGTCCACGGCGCGCCCGCGCAGGAACTGCGCGAGCGCCTCGACCTCAGGCAGCTCGGGCACCCGCCCATCCTGGCCGAGACCGCCCACACCGCGACAGCGGACGCACGGGCGACCCTGCCGCGACCACTAGGCTCGCCCCCATGCTCCTGCGCCTGTCCACGCTCTTCGTCCGCACGCTGCGGGAGGACCCCGCCGACGCCGAGGTCGCGAGCCACAAGCTGCTCGTCCGCGCGGGGTACATCCGTCGGGCCGCGCCCGGGATCTACACGTGGCTGCCGCTCGGGCTGCGGGTGCTCGGCAAGGTCGAGGCCGTCGTGCGCGAGGAGATGGCGGCCGCGGGCGCGCAGGAGGTGCACTTCCCGGCGCTGCTGCCCAAGGAGCCGTACGAGGCGACGGGCCGGTGGAGCGAGTACGGGCCGAACATCTTCCGGCTCAAGGACCGCAAGGGCGGCGACTACCTCCTCGCGCCCACGCACGAGGAGCTGTTCACGCTGCTCGTCAAAGACCTGTACTCGTCGTACAAGGACCTGCCGCTCACGCTCTTCCAGATCCAGACGAAGTACCGCGACGAGGCGCGTCCGCGCGCGGGTCTGATCCGCGGGCGCGAGTTCGTCATGAAGGACGCCTACTCGTTCGACGTCGACGACGCCGGGCTGGACGCGTCGTACGCCGCGCAGCGCGCCGCCTACCAGCGCGTGTTCGACCGGCTCGGCCTCGAGTACGTGATCGTGACCGCGACGTCGGGCGCGATGGGCGGCTCGCGGTCGGAGGAGTTCCTCACGCCCACCGCGATCGGCGAGGACACGTTCGTCCGGTCCGCGGGCGGCTACGCCGCGAACGTCGAGGCCGTCACGACCGTCGCGCCGCCCGCGCTCGACTGGTCGGACGCGCCCGCAGCGCACGTCGAGGACACGCCCGACACCCCGACGATCGAGTCGCTCGTCGCGCACGCCAACGCCCACCAGCCGCGCCCCGATCGGGAGTGGACGGCCGCCGACACGCTCAAGAACGTCGTGCTCGCGCTGGTGCAGCCCACGGGCGAGCGCGAGCTGCTCGTCGTGGGTCTGCCCGGCGACCGCGAGGTCGACCTCAAGCGCCTCGAGGCCGGGCTCGCCCCCGCCGAGGTCGAGGCCGCGGGCGAGGCCGACTTCGCCGCGCACCCCGAGCTCGTCAAGGGCTACATCGGTCCCGGCGCGCTCGGCCCGAACGTGCCCGTCGCCGAGGGGGCCGAGCGGACGGCCGTGCGCTACCTCCTCGACCCGCGGGTCGTCGACGGCACGCGGTGGATCACCGGTGCGAACGAGCCCGGCCGGCACGTCTTCGACCTGGTGGCCGGGCGGGACTTCACCGCCGACGGCACGGTCGAGGCCGCCGAGGTCCGCGCGGGCGACCCCGCGCCCGACGGGTCGGGCCCGCTCGAGCTCGCGCGCGGCATCGAGATCGGCCACATCTTCCAGCTGGGCCGCAAGTACGCCCAGGCGCTCGGCCTCACGGTCCTCGACCAGAACGGCAAGGCGCAGGTCGTCACGATGGGGTCCTACGGCATCGGCGTGACCCGCGTGCTGGCCGCGCTGGCCGAGGCGAACCACGACGACCGCGGCCTCGCGTGGCCCGCGCACGTCGCGCCCGCGCACGTGCACGTCGTCGCGACGGGCAAGGACGCGACGGTCTTCGACGCCGCTGACGAGATCGCGCGCGACCTCTCCGGCCGTGGCATCGAGGTGCTGTACGACGACCGGCCCAAGGTGTCGCCCGGCGTGAAGTTCGCCGACGCCGAGCTGCTCGGCGTCCCGCTCGTCGTCGTCGTGGGACGCGGTCTTGCCGAAGGGCTCGTCGAGGTCCGTCCGCGGGCCGGTGGCGACGCGCAGCAGGTGCCCGTCGCGGACGTCGTCGAGCACGTCGCCGCACGCGTCCGCGAGCTCCTCGCCGACTGACGGTCCCCGGGGCGGCGGACGTCGGCCCCCGGCCTGCGCCGGGGCGCCGTCGGCGGGGCAGGGGATCGGCCGCGTCAGTCCGCCGTCGGCGAGGAGAGCGGCGCAGGCGCGTCACCCCGCCGTCGGCGAGGAGAGCGGAGCGGCCGCGGTCAGCCCGCCGTCGGTGTGGGGAGCGGAGCGGCCGCGGTCAGCCCGCCGTCGGTGTGGGGAGCGGCTCGGCCGCGAGCTCGGGCATGCCCGGGAACGCGACCGGGGTCGCACCCCACGCACGCGCCTGGCGCGTCGCGTCCGCGAGGCCCGTGAGCAGCTCGGCGCGGGCGCCCGCGTCGGCGGAGGCGACGAGCGTCGCGTAGGTGTCGGCGACCGCCGACTCGGCACCGCGTGCGACGCCGGCCGCGACCGTCGGGTCGTCGAGTCCGGCGGGCAGCGCGTACGCGACGCGACGCGGGTCGTCGAGCTGTCCGGCCGTGCCCGCGGAGGTCGCCCACCGCTCGGCCGCGTCGCGGTGCCCGGCGGCGGTCTGACGCGCGAGCGTGCGCGGGTCACCTTCCAGCTTCGCGGCGACGACCTCGAGCGCGTACCCCGCCTCGTCGTGCGCGAGCGTGAGGGCGTCGAGGTCGGCGCGGTCGAGTCCCGCCGGAGCGGGGGCCTCGTCGGCCGCGGAGCCGGGCGTCGGGGTCGCGGACGGTGTCGGCGGCTGGTCGGCGCCGCCCTCGGGCGTACCGTCCACTCCGGCCCGGAGCGCGATCTCGGGCGCAGGGAGACCGAGCGCCGTGGCCAGCCGTCCGGCCAGGTCGGTCCGGGCGGTCGCGACGGACCCGACCAGGCGCGCGAGCGGCCCGTCGGGGACGGCGTCCGCGTCGGCGAGGGCCGTCGCGGCGTCCTCGGCGAGCTCCGCCAGGACGGACTCGGCGGTCGGCGCCGGGGAGGCGGTCGTGCTGCTCGGTGACGCCGACGGCGTCGGCTCGGGCAGCCCCGAGTCGTAGACGCCGCCCAGCTGCTCGGCGTGCAGCTCGCCGAACGCCGCGACGTCGGCGAGCACGGCGGCGACGGGCTCGGCGGGAGCGGCGTCGAGGAGCGTCCGCGCGTCCTGCGCCAGACCGAGCGCGTCGTCGACCGTGCGGCCGCGCACGTGCTCGACGGCGTCCGGGGACGGCTCGACGGGCGGGGGTGTCTCGAGGCGCAGGCCGCAGCCGGTCAGCAGGGTCGCGGTGGCCGCGACGACGACGAGCGTCACCGCCCGGCGGAGCGGCACGGGCCGGCGGCGGGAGGTCGGGTGGTCGGGTGCGCTCATCGCCGGTGATCCTCCCACGACGACGTGGCGCGTCGACGCGGCGACCGACGGGTGTGCCCGGACTCGTTACGCTGGTCCCACAACATCACAGGGTCGAGCCGCGTGCCGGTGACCCGTCGGAACCGACAGGAGGCCCTCCCATGGTCGCGCCAGCACCCGCCCAGCGGGTCCGGCAGGTCGTCGAACCGGCGGTGGCCGGCCTCGGCCTCCTGCTGGAGGACGTCGAGGTGGCGAGGGCCGGGGCACGGTCGGTGGTCCGCGTGGTCGTGGACGTCGTCGAGGACGACGAGGGCGAGCTCGACCTGGACCGGGTCGCCGAGGTGACCCGTGCGGTGTCCGACGCGCTCGACGCGCAGGACGTCGTGGCGGGGGAGTACACCCTCGAGGTGTCGAGCCCGGGCGTGTCGCGTCCGCTCACGGAGCGCCGGCACTTCGCCCGCGCGGTCGGTCGCTCGGTCACCGTGCGCCTCGTCGACGGCGGGACGCTCGCGGGCCGCCTGACGGCCGTGGAGCGCGGGACGACGGACGCCGACGACGCGGTCGTCGTGGTGCCGGTGACGCCGGGCGTGAAGGGCCGTCGCCCGAAGACCGGCGCCCCCGTCCGGCTGCGGCTGACCGACGTGCGCGACGCACGCGTCGAGGTGGACCTGAGCGGCCTCGGACCTGTGGACGACGACGACGTGGCCGGCCCGGGTGCCGACGCCGCCGGACGGGAAGGCTGACATGGACATCGACATGCAGGCGCTGCGCCTGCTGGAGCGCGAGCGGGAGATCAGCCTCGACGTGCTCGTCTCGGCGATCGAGCAGGCGCTGCTCTCGGCCTACCACCGCACCCCGGGGTCGCACCCGCGGGCGCGCGTCGAGGTCGACCGCCGCAGCGGGCACGTGACGGTGTGGGCCCGCGAGCCCCAGCCCGTCGGCGAGGACGGCCGCCCGGTCGAGGTCGACACCCCCGAGTTCGACGACACCCCCGACGGGTTCGGCCGCATCGCGACCGCGACCGCGCGCCAGGTGATCGTCCAGCGGCTGCGCGACGCCGAGGACGACCAGGTGCTCGGCACGTTCCGCGGCAAGGAGGGCGAGGTCCTCGGCGGCGTCATCCAGCAGGGGCGTGACCCGCGGACCGTGCTCGTCGACGTCGGCGGCACCGAGGCCGTGCTCCCGCAGCACGAGCAGGTGCCCGGCGAGGAGTACGTGCACGGCGACCGGCTGCGCGCGTACGTCATCGAGGTCGCGCGTGGCCCGCGCGGGCCGCAGGTCACGCTGTCGCGCACGCACCCGAACCTCGTGCGCCGGCTGTTCGCGCTCGAGGTCCCGGAGGTCGCCGACGGCACGGTCGAGATCACGGCGATCGCCCGCGAGGCCGGGCACCGCACCAAGATGGCCGTCCGCGCGACGGTCGCCGGGGTCAACGCGAAGGGCGCGTGCATCGGCCCGATGGGCGGCCGCGTGCGCGCTGTCATGGCCGAGCTGCACGGCGAGAAGATCGACATCGTCGACCACTCCGACGACCCGGCCGAGATGATCGCGCACGCGCTGTCGCCCGCCCGCGTGGTGTCGGTCACGGTCGTCGACGAGGCCGCCCGCGCCGCCCGCGTCGTCGTGCCCGACTACCAGCTGTCGCTCGCGATCGGCAAGGAGGGCCAGAACGCCCGCCTGGCCGCGAAGCTGACCGGCTGGCGCATCGACATCCGGTCCGACGCCGAGGTCCCCGGGGCCGACGGCGGGCCTGCCGCCGGCGCGGCCCGGCACGACGCCGGCGAGGCCCCGCGGGGCGGCGCCGGTCAGCACCGGTGACGCGGAGGGGTAGACTGTCGACGGCTGGGCCGGATGCCCGGCTCTCCTCGCCGAGCAGGCGGACCCCCGACCCCGCACCCGTGGTGCCTGTCGTGGGACCGGTGCGCACGTGCGTGGGGTGCCGAGCGACCGGCCCGAGGTCAGCCCTGCTGAGGGTGGTCGCCCCCGCCGCCGGTCCCGGAGTCCCGGAGCTGGTCGTGGACGTCGGTCGCCGGATGCCGGGCAGGGGAGCGTGGCTGCACCCCGATCGTGCCTGCCTCGAGCTCGCCGAACGCCGCAGGGCGTTCGGGCGGGCCCTGCGGCTGCCGGGTCCGCCCGGTACGCGCGCGGTCCACGAGCACCTCGAGCAGCACGAGCAGTGAGCGTCACCGGGTCCCCCTGGTGACGTGGCCGATCGTCGAGAAGGAAGCGGGTTGGAAGCCGATGGCTACCCGATGAGCACGCACCGATGAGTACCCAGCGATGAGTACCCAGCACTAACGACGGTCCGACCCTGTCCGGGGGCGGGCCAGGACAGGAGAGATGTGGCCAAGGTCCGCGTCTACGAGCTCGCCAAGGAGCTCGGAGTCGACAGCAAGACCCTCATGACCAAGCTGAACGAGCTCGGTGAGTTCGTCCGCTCGGCGAGCTCGACCATCGAGCCGCCCGTCGTGCGCAAGCTGCGCGACACCTACCCCGCAGGTGGCGGTGCCTCGGCACCGAAGGCCGCTGCGCGCCCGGCTCCCGCCGCGCCCGCGGCTCCGGCTCCGGCCGCACCCGCACCCGCCGCCGCGGCCCCTGCGCCGGCGGCACC
>NZ_BHYL01000114.1 GCF_003851725.1 Cellulomonas algicola
CAGGCGCCCGCGGGGGGCGCCGGGGGGGCCTGCGGGGGCTGCTGCTGCTGGACCGGCTGCACCGGGGTCTGCTGCACCGGCTGGACCGGCTGCTGGACCACGGGCTGGGCGACGGGCTGGGCCGTCCCGACCGTGCGGTGGTCGACGACCTCACGGTGCGAGGTGTTGCTGCGCTGCGCGTTGATGATGAGCGCCAGGATCAGCGCGAGCACGCCCGCGCCGATGCAGATGTACCCGATCATCGTCAGGTCGATGGCGTCGATGCTGTCCCGCACGCCGAACGCGAGGATCGCGCCGATGACGATCAGGGCGATGCCGCCTCCGATACCCATGCGTGGCTCCTTCCGTCCCGTCGAACTCCCGTTCGGGACGCCCGTCGAACTTCGTCGAACTGGGCGGCGCTCGACTCTTGACAGAGGAGTTTGGCGCGGGTAGTGGAACCTCGCATCTGGAGGCGGCATCGTCACCCGGTCAGGTCATCCGGCCACGTCCGTCAGCCCAGGACGTCCGGGTACGCCACGTCCGCCTGACCCAGCACGTGCTGCGCGAGGAACGCCTCGACCACCTGGTACCAGACGACCGCGTGCTGCGGGCTGAGGATCCAGTGGTTCTCGTCAGGGAAGTAGAGGAACCGGTGCGGCGTGCGGCCCTCGTCGTCCGCCGGGAGGCCCGATCGGGACACGAGCTCGTACCAGAGCCGCAGGCCCTCGCCGATCGGCACCCGGTAGTCCTTGTCGCCGTGCACGACCAGCATGGGCGTGACGATCTTGTCGACGAACCGGTGCGGAGAGTTGTCGAGCGCCATCTCGGCGGTCATCTCCCGCTCCCAGTAGTACGCCGCGTCCGTCGTCGGGCCGAACTGGTCCAGCGCCCACAGGCTCGCGTGCGTGACGATCGCCTGGAACCGGTCCGTGTGCCCGGCGACCCAGTTCGCCATGTAGCCGCCGAACGAGCCGCCCATCGCCGCCGTGCGGGACGCGTCGACGTCGTCGCGCGCCTCCGCGACGTCGGTGATCGCCATGAGGTCCGTGAACGGCGCCTCGCCCCACGAGCCCCACCCCGCCTGGATGAAGTCCTGCCCGTAGCCCGTCGACAGCGCCGGGTCCGGCAGCAGCACCGCGTACCCCTGCGCGACCAGCAGCCACGGGTTCCACCGCCACGACCACGTGTTCCACGAGCCCAGCGGGCCGCCGTGGATCCACAGCAGCAGCGGGGCCGGGGCGTCGGCGCTCGCACCGTCGGGCAGCGCGAGCCACGCGCGCACGCGTCGCCCGTCGCCGACCGTGGTCTCCACCTCGGTCAGCATGCCCGGGACGCTCGGCGTCGCGACGGGCCCGACGAGGGGCGTGGCCAGGACCGGCGCACCCGTCTCGGCCGCCGCCGCCAGGTCGATGCGGACCGGGTGCGCGGGCGCCTCGTACGACGAGCGCAGCGCGTACGCCGTCCGCCCGTCGGGGCTGACCTGCACGTCGGTGAACACCGCGTCGTCCGCCGTCACGCGCGTCACCGCGCCCGACGCGAGGTCCACGCGGAACACCGGCCCGCGGCCGTCGTCGTCCGCGAGCACCAGCAGCGCGTCCGAGCCCGGCAGCCACACCGGGTCGTGCGGCCAGCGGTCCCAGCCGTCGACGAGCGGCCGCGCGTCGCCGCCGGCCAGCGGCGCGACCTGCAGGGAGACGTGGGGCGCCTGGTGCGGCGTCGACACCGTCTCGCGCGTGAACACGACCCAGCGGCCGTCGGGCGACACGACCGGCCCGTACACGTCTGCGGCGTCGTCGGCCACGAGCGTGCGCCGCTCACCGTTCGCCACGTCGATCGCGACGACCTCGCTGCGCTGGTCGCCGCGCGCCAGGTACCGCGTCCACCCCGTCACGACCGTGCGGCCGTCCGGCGTGATCGCGGCCGACTGCTCGACGAGCGCCGCTCGCGCGTCGGGCGTCGCGTCGCGCAGCGTGAGCCGCGGGTCGCGGTCGCCCGCCAGCGGCGTCACGACGTCCGCGGACAGGTCCGCCGTGAACAGGTGCGGCGCGTCCGGTCCCAGGTCGTGGTCCCAGTACCGGATCGGGTACGCGTCGTGCAGGATCGCCGCGATCTTCTTGTCCTTGCGGGCTTTGCGCAGCTTCTCGTCGGTCTCCGCGTCCGGCGCCGAGGGGAGCACGTCGCTGCTCACCAGCACGACCGACGCGTCCTTCGCCGTCCGCACCCCGCCGACACCCGCGACCCGGTCCGCCACCACGCGGGCCTCCGCGTAGTCCGCGGGCAGCAGCCACAGCGCCGGGACCGGGTCGTCGTCGCCGTCCTTCGCGTCCGGGTCGGGCCGGGCGCTCGTGAACAGCAGGTCGCCCGACGCCGTGAACGCGGCGCTGGCCTCGCCCTTCGCGCTGCGGGTCAGGCGTCGGGCCGGCTTCTCGCCCGACGGGTCGACCTCCCACAGCGCGGTCACGTACTTGGTCCGCTTGGCGTCGAGCGTGGCCACGGCCGTCACCAGCCGCGTGCCGTCCGGCGAGAGCACCAACCCGGACACCCGCGGGATCCCGACGTACGCGTCGAGGTCGTGGAACGGCGTCGCCGCCGCCGCACCGTCCCCGGCGTCCCCGCTCCCGGCACCACGGGTCGCACCGACGCCACCGCCGCCCGTTGCACCGCCGGGACCGATGCCGCCGATCGTCCGCTCGTCCAGGGTCTCGTCCGCGCCGCCGCCGGCGCCGCTGTCAGTCGTCATCGTCACCGCCCCGTCCTATCACGCCCACCTGACCAGGCTCTCCCATCGACCCGGTCCTGGTGACCGGACCGGCCGCGGAAGCGGTTCTCATCGCCGGGTCGCCGGTCCGCCCAGAACCGACGTGGTCGTCGACCCGGGGCTCGTGACCGGAAACGCCGACGACGCGGTACCCAGGACCGGGTCGCCGGTCGCATGCGAGCGATGCGGCCACCGTCCTGACCAGAGCCCGGGACGCGCCGAGGTCGGCGGCCGTGAACCGCAGCAGGCGCACCCGCCCCGTCGCCAGCAGCGCGTTCTGCCGACGACGGTCGCGCAGGAGCGCCTCGGGCGCTTCGTGCACGTCGCGGCCGTCGATCTCGGCCAGAAGCCACCCGCCGTCCCGCAGACGCCAGCCGAGATCCGCGCGGCCGAGGAACGTCCCGTCCGCGGAGCGGACGACGACCTGGAGGTCGTCCGGCGGCAGTCCCGCAGCGATGCAGTCCACGCGGGCGAAGGTCTCCAGCGGTGACTCGGCACGCGGGTCGACGAGGTCCCAGACGTCTCGCACGGATGCTGCGCCTCGTCGGCGCTCGACCAGTCGGCGCACGTCGGACAACCCGTGCGCCGGCAGCAGCCCTCGTCGCAGGACGTCGTCGAGGACGGCGACGGCGTGACGTGCGCCCAACTGAGGGACCGCCTGCGCGAGCGCCCATGGCAGCCGGGCGACATTCCCCGCCCCGTACCTGCTGACAGGGAAGGGAAGGGGGTCACCGAAGCATCGGACGGTGATGCCGTCACGATCGCGGAGATGACGTCCGCCCGGGAGCGCCACCTCCGGTCGGACGACCGCCGGCAGTCCGGCGACGCCATGCAGCACGAGCGCCGCGCCACCCACCGCGATCGCCTCAGGACCGAAGGCGAGGAGCCCGAGCCACGCGCTCTCCTGACGTCGCTCGTCGAGCGAACGCCTGCGCCCGGGCTCGACGTCGTACACCGACCACGCGCGGCGCGACCATCGACCCGATGAGACGAGCCGCGAGCGTCGGCTTCCGCCGATCCCTGCGAGCGACGCCTGCGCGGCCGAGACGAGCCCGCCCTGACGCCGAGCGAGCGTGAGCAGCGACAGCGGGACGTCGGACCTGGCTGGCATGCGCCGACCTCACCGCGTCCGATCACTGCGGGTCTCGCTTTGCGACCGGACCTGTGGACGCGCACGACTCACCTGACGCCTGTGCACGTCTCGATGCCGCGATCCACCGGCCGCTACCCCGCGGGACCCGGGTCTCGTTACCGCTAGGTGCACCTTTGCGGTACCCAGACCCGGGTCGGACTGCTGCCGAGAGCGAGGAGGCCGGCGGCCGGAGGGCCGCCCGGCCGGCCGCCGGGGGTTGTCAGGCGCCGGCCGGGCGGGCGGGGGCGGCGCCTCAGGGGCGGTAGACCTGGACGACCGACGGGCGGGGGCCACCCCAGCGGCCGGCGGACAGGGAGCCGGGGGCGACGTAGTCCGGGAAGTAGGACTGCTGAGCCGCCCACGTGCCGTCCTCGCCCGGGTGCTGGACGGCGACGTAGACCATCTCGTCGCGGTCGCGGACCACGGGGCCGCAGGTCTCGGCGCCGCGCGGCACGGCCAGGAACTGCTGGACGCGGCCGCGCTCACGGCCCTCGAGCGGCACCTTGAACAGCCCGTCGCAGTACCCGATGGTGCCGGGCTGCCCGTCGGTCGAGATCCACAGGTTGCCCGAGGAGTCGAACGCGACGTTGTCGGGGCAGGAGATCGGCGACACCTTCTCGGGCGGGAATCCCGCGAAGTACGTCCCGGTCGTCGTCGCGGGGTCGCCGCAGAGCAGCAGGATGCTCCAGCCGAACGTCGTGGACCGCGGGTCGTTCGACGACTCGGTCAGCTCGACCACGTGCCCGTTGCGGTTCGTGACGCGCGGGTTCGGCTCGGTCGCCCCCTCCTTGCCGGCGGCGCCGCGGTCGGTGTTGTTGGTGCACGCCACGTACACGCGACCCGTCACCGGGTTGGGCTCGACGTCCTCGGGGCGGTCCATCTTGGTCGCGCCGACGGCGTCGGCCGCGAGCCGCGTGAAGACCAGGACCTCCTCCGTCGTGAAGCCCGGCACCTGCGACACCCCGTCGAGCACGAGCGGGATCCACTGGCCCGTCCCGTCGAACGCCCCGTCGGACGGCAGCGCGCCGGTCCCGGTGATCTCGGAGACAGGCGAGTCGCCGAGGAACCGCGCGACGTACAGGTTGCCCGCGGTGAGGAGGCGCTTGTTCGCGTCGCGGTGCCGCCGGCCCTCCCGGTAGCGGTCCTTCGAGACGAACTTGTACAGGTAGTCGAACCGCTCGTCGTCGCCCATGTACGCGGCGACGTGGCCGGACCGCCCGACGATGACGTTCGCACCCTCGTGCTTGAACCGGCCGAGCGCGGTGTGCTTGACGGGTGGCGCGGTCGGGTCCTCGGGGTCGACCTCGACGATCCAGCCGAAGCGGTGCGGCTCGTTCTCGTAGCCGGGGTTGCGCGCGTCGAAGCGCGGGTCCACGTCCTCCCAGCCGCGCGTCGTCGCCTTGTCCGCGAACCCGTACCGCTTGTCGGCCGCCGACGTGCCCGCGGTGCGGAAGTACTGGTTGACGTTCTCCTCGCCCGACAGGACCGTGCCCCACGGGGTCGTGCCGCCCGCGCAGTTGTTGAGCGTGCCGCGCGGCGTGGTGCCGGCCGGGTCGGCGACGGTCCGCAGCAGCGCGGAACCCGCTGCGGGGCCGGAGAACGTGAACGGCGTCGACGCGGTGATCCGCCGGTTGGCGCGCGCGCCGACCTTGTAGGTCCACGGCTTGCCCTTGCGCTCGCGGTACAGGCCGACGACGGACAGGCCGTGCGAGGCCATCGCGACGCGGCGCTGCCGGTCGAGCTCCTCGGGCGTCGTCGCGGGCGGGAACATGATGTTCTCGTTCGTGTACTCGTGGTTGACCACGAGCACACCCGAGCGGCCGTCGCGGTCCTCGAGGACGTCGACGTAGTCGCAGTTGTAGCCGAACAGGCGCTCCGCGACCTCGGGCGTGACCGTCGCGGGGTCGAACCGGTCGCGCGACGACAGGAGCGGGTCGCCCCAGCGCACGAGCGGACGCCACTGGTACCCGGCGGGCACGGTGAACGCGTCGGTCGCGGCGGGGACCGGAGCGATCGGGGTGAACCCCAGACGACCGCGGGGGCCGCCGCCCGGGCCGTGCGCGACGGCCGGCGTCGCGTCGCCGAGGACGGGCGCGATCGCGACGGCCGCACCGGCCACGACGGCGCCCGCGAGGACGGCGCGTCGGCTCAGCGCGGCGTCGACGACGTCGCGGAAGTACGGGTTGTCGGTGGTGTTCGGGACGGGCTGCGCGCACGCGTCCCCGCACTTGAGGTGGCACGTCATGGGCGAGCGCTTGCCCGACGTGTGGCCCGCCATCGGCAGGAACGGCAGGAGCGCGCGGCGGGAGGGGGTGGGTCCGGGACGGTCGTCGGTGGTCGTCATGCGCGGGCCTCTCGGAGGGCGTCGGGCGGGGGCGACGACAGCCAACAACCCGGAGGATCCCGACGAACCGCCGCCCGGTGAGCGACCGGTGAACACCCGGCGAACGTTCCCGCCCTCGCCCGCTGGGCTCCCGACCACCGCGACCCGGGTCTCGGTACCGGAACTGGACGTCGACCGGTCACGACGCCCGGGTCGCCGACCGGACGTGCGGTGGTGGCGGTGAGCGTGCTGACAGCCCGGCGGTCGGGTCGACGGTCAGGCGGTGGGCGTGCCCGCGTCGCGCTCGTCCGCGCGGCGGGCGGCGCGCGCGTCGACCTGGTGGGCGTCGCGCTCGGCGAGGCCCGCGAGCATCGCGTTGTACTCGTCGAGCTCGACGTCGCCCTCGCGGTCGACCTTCCGGTCCCGACGGCGCGCGGTCCGCTCGTCGTCGCGCGCCCACGCGAACCCGACGCCGATCGCGAGCGCGAGCGTCGGGATCTCACCGATGCCCCACGTGATCGCGCCGCCGATCTGCTGGTCGGCGAGCGCGCTCGGCCCCCACGGGCGGCCCATGAGCCCGAACCAGTCGGCGACCAGGAGCGTCTCCCCCGAGACGAGCGCGACGCCGAAGAACGCGTGGAACGCCATCGTCGCGAACAGCAGCAGGAGCCGCTGCGGGTACGGGAGGCGCCGCGGGCCGGGGTCGATCCCGACGAGCGCGTTGACGAACAGGTACCCGGCGAGCGTGAAGTGCACGACCATCGCGAGGTGCCCGACCGGGGACCGCAGCGACCACTCGAACAGGCCGGTGTAGTAGAAGGCGATCATCGAGCCGACGAAGTTGACGGCCGCGACCAGGGGGTTCGCGAGGAACGACCCGACGCGGCTGTGCACCAGCACGAGGATCCACTCGCGCGGACCGCGGGAGACGTCGTCGCGCAGCCGCGTCGAGCGGACGGGCAGCGCGCGCAGCGCGAGCGTCACGGGCGCGGACAGCGCGAGGAAGATCGGCACCACCATCGCGAGCACCATGTGCTGCACCATGTGCGCGCTGAACAGCACGTGCCCGTAGAGCGCAGGCCCGCCCGACGTCGTCCAGCCGAACAGCAGCATCCCCGCCGTCCACGACGCGGTGCGCGCCCACGGCCACGTGTCGCCGCGGCGACGCAGCCGCAGCACCCACCGCCAGTAGACGACGAGACCCGCGACGGCGGCGGACGCGAGCAGCAGGTCCCAGCGCCACTCGGTGAGCCAGCGGAGCGTCGTCGGCTCGGGCGGCAGCGGGTGGCCGGTGAGGCGGTACGCGGGCGACGGGTCGACGGGCGGCTCCTCGGGCACGGGCGGCGCGGTCGAGCCGAGGGCGACGGCGACGCCCGAGACGGCACCCATGACGGCGAGCTCGACGAGCACGAGCCGCCAGAAGAGCGCGCTGCTCGCGCGCCGTGCGGCGTCGACCAGAGCAGCAGCGGTGGCCGACGTGCCCCGTGCGCCGGACGACCCGCCGGCCGAGGAGGGGCGGCCGGACGAGGCGGTCGAGGAGGTGGCGCGCGCGAGTCCGGACGTCGAGGTGGCGGCCGGCGACGCTGTCGGCGCCGGCCCGTCGGACGACGCACCGGCGGCGGACGAGCCCGTCGTCGCCGGGACGCCCGAGAGCGCGTCGACGCGCGGCGCGACCGCCGCACCGCCGGTCAGGCGCGGGATGACGGCCCGCCGGTGGGCGAGGCCGAGGAGCCCGAGCACCCCGAACAGCGCGACCTTCGCGAGCAGCAGCACCCCGTAGGTCGTCGTGAGGTCGGACCAGCCGTCGGTCCGCAGCAGGCCGTTGACCAGGCCCGAGACGGCGACGGCGACGAAGCACCACCCGGCGATGACCGAGTACCGCGCGACGGACGCGGACAGGTCGGTGCCGACCCACCGGACGACGACGGCGAGCGCGGCGAGCGCCCCGATCCAGACCGCGGCCCCGACGAGGTGCACGACCATCGACGACGTCGCGAGGTCGTGCCCGGACGCCCCCGCGGCGTGCCCGGTCTGCGCCTGCTGGTAGAGCGCGACGAGCACGACGACGGCCGTCCACGCGGCACCGGTGGGCGTGGCGACGACGAGCGACAGCGCGGTGACGACGGCGGCCGCGGTGGTGACGAGCAGCAGCGTGCGGCCGAGGTCGATCTGCGTGACGAAGACGCCGAGCTCCTGCCCGAACTGCGCGGAGTCGACGGGGCGCCCGGCGACGTTCGCGTAGGTGAGGACGAGGTGCACGAGCGACGCGACGGTCCACACGCCGCCGGCCCACGCGGCGACGAGGAGGCTGCGCGGGTAGGCGCGACCGTCGGCGCGGCCGGGCGTGGCGCGCGCGTCGGCGGCGAGCACGGGCTGGCGGCGCGGCAGGACGCCGATCGCGAGGACGAGCGCACCGAGGGCGACGGCCCCGGCGAGCTCGGTGAGCGTCTCCGCGACGGGCAGCCCCCAGCGGACGGCGGCGCCGGGGTCGGCGAGGACGCGCGGCGCGACGGCACCGGAGAACGCGACACCCGCGAGGACGGCCACGACCGCCGACGCGACGAGCACGACGACCCGCACGGCCGCGGGCAGTGCCGCCCACCGGGCACCGCGGTCGGCACGCGGCGACGCTCCCCCGCCGGCGCGCGACGACGCGACGGACCCACCGGTCGAGCCGGGGG
>NZ_BHYL01000115.1 GCF_003851725.1 Cellulomonas algicola
CGACCGCGCGCGCGCTCGTCGCGTCCTGGCCGGCGCTGCCGTCGGGCAGGGACTCCACGACCAGCGCCGACGGCACGACCGGCCCGGCGCAGCGCGTGCTGTTCCCGCGCGGCGACCTGGCCGCCCCGACGCTCGCCGACGGCCTGCGGGCGCGCGGCTGGCAGGTCGACGACGTCGTCGCCTACCGCACGGTGCCCGCGGCTCCGCCGTCGGCCGAGGTCCGCGCCGCGTGGGCCGACGGGTCGATCGGCGCGGCGCTGCTGACGTCGGCCAGCACGGTCCGGGAGCTCGTCGCGCAGCTCGGGGCGCCGCCCGCCGGGACCGCGCTCGTCGCGATCGGCCCGACCACCGCGGCCGAGGTCGAGCGTCTCGGCCTGCCGCTCGCGGGCGTCGCGCAGGAGCAGACGATGACGAGCCTCGTCGCCGCCCTCGCGTCGGCGGTCGGCGACGTCGTCACCCGTTCGTCCGCCACCCCCGACGGTGAATCCGCGACGCCCCCTGAGACCGCCGCACCGACACCCCCCACCCCCCGCTCCGAGGAGCACGCGTGACCACCTCCCTCCCCCGTCCCGGCCGGGTCCGCCCGCGCCGCCTCCGCACGACGACCGCGATGCGCCGTCTCACGGCGGAGACCCGTCTGCACCCCGCGGAGCTCGTCCTCCCTCTCTTCGTGCGCGAGGGACTGACCGAGGCGCGGCCGATCGCGTCGATGCCGGGCGTCCTGCAGCACACGCGCGACTCGCTCAAGGGCGCCGTGTCGGACGCTGCCGCGGCCGGGCTCGGCGGGGTCATGCTGTTCGCGATCCCCGAGGTCCGCGACGCGGTCGGCTCGCAGGCCACCGCCCCCGACGGCATCCTCAACCTCGCCATCGCGGACGCGGTCGCCGAGGCCGGTGACGCGCTCGTCGTGCAGGCGGACCTGTGCCTCGACGAGTTCACCGACCACGGGCACTGCGGCGTCCTGACCCCCGCGGGCGCGGTCGACAACGACGCGACGCTGGTCCGCTACGCGGAGATGGCGCTCGCGCAGGCCGCCGCTGGCGCGCACCTCGTGGGGCTCAGCGGGATGATGGACGGCCAGGTCGGCGTGGTGCGCGACGCGCTCGACGACGCCGGCCACGACCAGGTCGCGGTGCTCGCCTACGCGGCGAAGTACGCGTCGGCCTTCTACGGCCCGTTCCGGGACGCCGTCGAGTCGCAGCTCGAGGGCGACCGTCGGACCTACCAGATGGACCCCGCGAACCGCCGGGAGGCGGCGCGCGAGGTCGCGATCGACATCGCCGAGGGTGCCGACGTGGTCATGGTGAAGCCCGCGATGTCCTACCTGGACGTGCTCGCCGACGTGGCGGCCGTGTCCACCGTTCCGGTCAGCGCCTACCAGGTGTCGGGCGAATACGCCATGATCGAGGCCGCCGCCGCGCACGGCTGGATCGAGCGCGAACGGGCGATCCTGGAGTCCGTGCTCAGCATCCGTCGTGCGGGTGCCGATCACGTGCTCACCTACTTCGCGACGGAGCTGGCCGCGTGGCTGGCGGAGGAGAAGTCATGAGCCGGTACGGCAGCAGCGAGGCGGCGGTCGCCGGCCGCACGAGCGCGGAGACGTTCGCGCACGCCCAGGCCGTGATCCCCGGCGGTGTGAACTCCCCCGTGCGCGCGTTCGGCGCCGTCGGCGGCACACCGCCGTTCATCGCGTCGGGCAGCGGCCCGTACGTCACGGACGTCGACGGGCACGAGTACGTCGACCTGGTCGGCTCGTGGGGTCCGGCACTGCTGGGCCACGCGCACCCGGAGGTGGTCGAGGCCGTGCAGGCCGCCGCGGCGCGCGGTCTCGGGTTCGGCGCCCCGACGGTCACCGAGGTCGACCTGGTCGACGAGATCCGCTCGCGCGTCCCTGCGGCGGAGATGGTGCGGCTCGTGTCGACCGGTACCGAGGCGACGATGACGGCGCTGCGTCTCGCGCGCGCCCACACCGGTCGCGACCTCGTCGTGAAGTTCGCCGGCTGCTACCACGGGCACGTCGACGCGCTGCTGGCGTCCGCGGGCTCGGGCGTCGCGACGCTCGCGCTGCCCGACTCGGCCGGTGTGTCGACGGCCGTCGCGGCCGAGACGATCGTGCTCCCCTACAACGACGTCGATGCCGTCGCGGAGGCCTTCGCGACGCACGGCGACCGGATCGCCGCGGTCATCACCGAGGCCGCACCCGCGAACATGGGCGTCGTCCCGCCCGGACCGGGCTTCAACGCCGAGCTGCGCCGCCTCACGGCGGAGCACGGCGCGCTGCTCATCCAGGACGAGGTCCTCACGGGCTTCCGGGTCGGGTTCTCCGGCTGGTGGGGCCTCGAGGGCCTGCGCGAGGGCTGGGCCGCGGACCTGTTCACGTTCGGCAAGGTGATCGGCGGCGGGCTCCCCGTCGCTGCCGTCGGCGGTCGCCGTGACGTCATGGGCCACCTCGCTCCGGTCGGCCCGGTCTACCAGGCGGGCACGCTGTCGGGGAACCCGGTCGCGACCGCGGCGGGCCTGACGACGCTGCGGCTCGCCGACGCGTCGGTGTACGCGCGGATCGACCAGACGGCGGCGACGCTGCGCACCGAGCTGTCGCGCGTCCTGGCCGACGAGTCCGTCCCGCACAGCGTGCAGTGGGCGGGCAGCCTCTTCAGCACGATGTTCGGCCCCGAGGCGGCGACCCACGGCGTGCGCGACTACGCGGCGGTGCAGGCGAGCGAGGCGTGGCGGTACGCGCCGTTCCACCGCGCTCTGCTCGAGGCGGGCGTCTACGCGCCGCCGTCGCCGTTCGAGGCGTGGTTCGTCTCGGCCGCGCACGACGACACCGCGGTGGACCGCGTCCTGTCGGCGCTCCCGGCGGCCGCGCGCGCCGCGGCAGCAGCGACGCCCCCGGCCTGACGCCCGGCGCCGCTGCCCGACGACGGCCGCTCGCCGCGCCGC
>NZ_BHYL01000116.1 GCF_003851725.1 Cellulomonas algicola
CGCGGGGCGGCCGGGCGTCGTCGTGTGCGGCTGGGCCTTCGCGGAGCCGCGACGACCGGCGTGAACGTGAGCCGTCAGTCCTCGAGCGGCCGCGCGTGCGCCTCGAGCCACGCGGCGATGTCCTCGAGCGCCAGGTGCTCGTCACCACCGACCGACCGGACGAAGGCGTCGCCCTCGTCCGGATCAACCGTCAGGCGGTAACCGTTCATGTCGTAGAACGCGTCGACGAGTGTCCACGAGAGCCGCTTGTTGCCGTCGAGCAGCGGGTGGGAGCGGTTGACGGCGTCAAGCAGCGCGGCTCCCTTGAGGTGGATCCCGACGTACGCCTCGGAGCCCCAGACGACGGATCCGGGTCGCGCCAACGCTGACGCGAGTGCGCCCTCGTCCCTGATGTAGAGCGCGGCCCGCTCGCACACGTAGAGCGCGTCCTCCATGTCCGGGTACAGGAGCTCGGTCACCGCGACAGCCGCTCCAGCAGGTCGGCGTTCCGCTCCATCGACTCGTCGATCGACCGCCGCCACGCGGCTCGACGCTCGGCGCGCACCGCGAGCGACGCGTCCTCGTCGGCCGCGTCCAGCCGGGCGGCGTGCTCGCGGACGGAGATGGCCACGACATCGGTCATCGTCCGCTTCTCGCGTTCGGCGACGGAGCGGAGCAGCTCCTCGTCGGACGGGTCGAGGCGCAAGGTCATGGCCATGGGAGGCTCCTCGGTCGATGCAGGTATCGGCGAGACACCAACGTACTCGCTGATACCTGGCGGACACCAGAGTCGTCCGTCAGCCGCCGATCGCGCTCATCGGCCGGTCGGGTTGCCGGAACGTCGGCTCGCCGATGCCGTGACCGGCCTTCTTGCCGGCGAGGCAGCGGCGGAACGCGTCGGCGACGGCGCCGTCGTCGAGCGCCTCGTCCCGCACCACCGCCCGCACGTCGACCTCGTCCTGCGCGAACAGGCACGCACGCAGCTGCCCGTCGGCGGTGAGCCGCAGCCGGTCGCACGCCGCGCAGAAGGGTGCGGTGACGGACGCGATGACGCCGACCGTCTGCGGGCCGCCGTCGACGTACCAGAGCTCGGCGGGTGCGGCTCCGCGTCCCGGCACCTCGGTCAGCGTGAACGCCGAGGTGAGCCGGTCGAGGATCTCCCCCTGCGTGACCATCTGCGTGCGGTCCCACGTGTGCCCGCCGTCGAGCGGCATCTGCTCGATGAACCGCATCTGGTACCCGCGGTCCACGGCGAACCGGGTGAGCGCGACGACCTCGTCGTCGTTGACCCCACGCATCGCGACGGCGTTGATCTTCACGGGGTGCAGCCCGGCGGCGTCGGCGGCGGCGAGGCCCGCGAGCGTCTCGACGAGCTTGTCGCGCCGGGTCAGCTCGATGAACTTGCCACGGTCGAGCGTGTCGAGGCTGACGTTCACGCGCGACAGCCCGGCGTCGCGCAGCGGGGAGGCGAGCGCGGGGAGCCGCAGGGCGTTGGTCGTGAGGGACACCTCGGCGCTGCCGTGCGGGCCGGTGAGCGCGGTCAGCCGTCGCACGACGTCGACGACGTCGACGCGCAGCAGCGGCTCGCCGCCGGTGAGCCGGATCTCCGTGATCCCGAGCTCGACGCCGACGCGCGCGACCCGCACGATCTCGTCGGTGCTGAGCATCGTCGAGCGGGCCAGCCACGGGACGCCCTCGGCGGGCATGCAGTACGTGCACCGCAGCGAGCACCGGTCCGTCAGGGAGATGCGCAGGTCGTGGTGCGGCCGCCCGAACCGGTCGACGAGCGGCCCCTCGGAGCGGACGTCGGGCTGCGGCGCGTGCTCCTGCTCCGGGGCGCGGGCGTCGCGGTCGGACGACGCGTCCCGCACCGTCGGCATCGGCAGGTCCGTCATGTCATCCCCACCCACACGTGCGACCCGTCCGCGAGGACCTCGCGCTTCCAGACGGGCAGCTCGGCCTTGACGGCCTCGACGAGCGCCCGGCACACCTCGAACGCCTCGGCCCGGTGCGCGGTCGCGACGGCGCACACGATCGCCGCCTCCCCGACCTCGAGCCGCCCGACGCGGTGGCTGACGGCGAGCCCGAGCACGTCGTCGTCCGCCGCCGCACGCTCGGCGAGCCGCGTGAGCACCGCCGCCGCATCGGGGTGCGCGCTGTACTCGAGCGCCACGACCTTCCCGTCCACCGACGGGTCGTGGTCGCGCACCAGCCCGACGAACGTCGCGACCGCCCCTGCCCGCGCGCTGCTCACATGTTCCACGTGAAACAGCAGGTCAAGCGGACGATCGTCGATCCGCGCCAGCACGGTCATGCGTGGTCACCCCCCGCGACCTGGTCGAGCAGGTGGTCGAGCAGCGGCAGCAGCGTCGCGAGGTTGTCCCGGACGCCCCCGGGGGAGCCGGGGAGGTTCACGACGACGACCCCGTCGGCCGTCACGCCCGCGAGCCCGCGGGACAGGACGGCCGTCGGTACCGTCCGCGCCGACTCGCGCCGCAGCAGCTCGGCGATACCGGGGAGCTCGCGGTCCAGCACCGCGCGCGTCCCCTCGGGCGTCCGGTCGCGCGGCCCGACGCCGGTCCCGCCGGAGGTCACGACGAGCCGCGCACCGTCGCGCGCCGCCGCGTCGATCGCGTGCTGCACCGGGAGCGCGCCGTCCGGGACCACGACGACCTCACCGACCGCGAAGCCGGCCTCGGTCAGCAGGTCGCGCGCCACGGGCCCGGACCGGTCCTCGCGCGTCCCGGCAGCCGACCGGTCGGACACGACGACGACCGACGCCCGCCGCTCGCCCCGGTGTCCCGTGCTCATCGCGTCAGCCTAACGACGCACCCCGGGACCGCCTCCGCTGCCCGCACCGTGGAAAACCCGCTCGTCCTCGCGCCGTGCCAGCATGGGCACGACACCGGACCGGACCACGAAGAGCGGCGATGCGCAGACCTGTCACGACATCGGCCCAGCGCGGCGCCGCGCCGATGTCATGGCGGCGCAAGCGGCGGCTGCTCCTCAACGCCGCCGTCGTGCTCGTGATCGGGCTCGCGGTGCTGCGCGCGGCGACGCGTGGGTCGACGGTGCTTGCCGTCGCCGGTCTGCTCGCGGTCGGCGGCGTGGTGTGGCTGGTCGTCGACATGCTCCGCCGACGCCGGCGCGCAGTGGCCCCCCTCGACCGCGGGTCCGCCGACCGCCCACGCTGAGCGCACCGACCGACGTACGGTGCCCTGATGGGACTCGAGCGGCGGACCGAGCGACTCGTCATGCGGCCGTGGACGACGGCGGACCTCGAGCCGTTCGCGCGGATGAACGCCGACCCGGAGGTCATGGAGCACTTCCCGGCACCGCTGACCCGCGAGCAGAGCGACGCGCTCGCGACCCGCGCGCAGGCGGGCCTGGAGCAGCACGGCTGGGGTCTGTGGGCACTGGAGGTGGACGGCAGGTTCGCCGGCTTCACCGGTCTGAGCCGCCCGTCGTGGAACCCTGCCCTCGTCGAGGTCGGCTGGCGGCTGCCGCGCTGGGCGTGGGGGAACGGGTACGCGTCGGAGGCCGCGCGTGAGGCGCTGCGCGTCGGCTTCGAGGAGGCGGGCCTCGACGAGATCGTCTCGTTCACGGCGGTCCAGAACATCCGCTCGCAGGCGGTGATGCAGCGGATCGGCATGACGCGCGACCCCGCCGACGACTTCGACCACCCGTCGGTCCCGCACGGGCACCGGCTGGAGCGGCACGTGCTGTACCGCATCGCCCGACCGGCGGTCAGCGGCGGCCACGCGGCGGCGGGTACGCTGGCAGGGCAACGCGACAACTGAACACGCTGCTCGAACCGACGCGGGAGAGCTCCGGACACCACGAGCCGGACGCCGAAGGAGCAACCCTCCCCGGGAATCTCTCAGGCCCCTGTACCGCGACGGCGAGGCAACTCTGGAAAGCGGTCGACCCCCGACGGGGACCGACCCACCGACGGTGCAAGTCGGCGCGCCCCGGGCCCGTAGCGGCCATGGCGGACCGGCAAAACTCTCAGGTCGCACGCCCCGGCGCGCGGATGACAGAGCGGGGAGCCCACACGCCCGTCCCGGCGCGCCTGCCGGACGACCCCCGGAGCAGCCCGTGACCGACCTCAGCTCGTTGCACGACGTCGTCGCCCGTGCCGGCGCCCTCGCCGTCCCGCCCGTGCAGCCCGACGCCGACGCCCCGCACGCCGGCCCTGCGGCCGAGAGCCACACCGCCGCGGTGAACCTGACGGCCGTCGAGCACACGCCCGCCGCCGAGGGTTTCGCCGACCGGCACATCGGTCCGCGCGGCGAGGAGACGCTGCGCATGCTGTCCACGGTCGGCTTCCCGACGGTCGACGCGCTGATCGACGCCGCGGTGCCCGCGTCGATCCGCACGGGCCGTGAGCTCGACCTGCCGGCGGCCCGCAGCGAGGAGGAGGTCCTCGACGCGCTACGCGGCATCGCGGGCCGCAACCGCGTGCTCACGTCGATGATCGGCCAGGGGTACTACGACACGGTGACGCCGCCGGTGATCCGCCGCAACGTGCTGGAGTCGCCCGCCTGGTACACGGCGTACACGCCGTACCAGCCGGAGATCTCGCAGGGGCGCCTCGAGGCGCTGCTCAACTTCCAGACGATGGTCACGGACCTCACGGGCCTGGACATCGCGAACGCGTCGCTGCTCGACGAGGCGACCGCCGTGGCGGAGGCGGTCGCGCTCATGTGGCGCGGGCAGCGCAACAAGCCGGGCACGGTCGTGCTCGACGCGGACCTGTTCGGCCAGTCGCTGGCCGTGACGGTCGGGCGCGCGGAGGCGATCGGCCTGCCGGTCGTCGTCGCGGACCTGTCCGACGGGCTGCCGGAGGTCGAGGGGACGCTGCTCGGGGTCGTCGTGCAGCAGGTCGGCGCGTCGGGCGCGGTGCGCGACCTGCGGCCCGTGATCGCGCAGGCGAAGGAGCGCGGCGCGCTCGTGACGGTCGCCTCGGACCTGCTGGCGCTCACGCTCGTGACGACGCCGGGCGAGCTCGGCGCGGACATCGCGGTCGGCTCGGCGCAGCGGTTCGGCGTCCCGCTGTTCGGCGGCGGCCCGCACGCCGCGTTCATGGCGGTCCGCAACGGCCTGGAGCGCTCGCTCCCCGGGCGGCTCGTCGGGGTCAGCATCGACGCCGACGGCGCGCGCGCCTACCGCCTCGCGCTGCAGACGCGTGAGCAGCACATCCGCCGCGAGAAGGCCACGAGCAACATCTGCACCGCGCAGGCGCTGCTCGCGATCGTCGCGTCGATGTACGCGGTCTACCACGGCCCCGACGGCCTGCGGGCCATCGCGCAGCGCGTGCACGGGCACGCGCGGTCGGTCGCGACGGTCCTCACCGAGGTCGGCGTGACCGTCGAGCACGCGACGTTCTTCGACACCGTGCGCGCGGCCGTCCCGGGTCGCGCGGCAGACGTCGTCGCCGCGGCCGCGGACCTCGGCGTCAACCTGTGGGCGCCCGACGCCGACCACGTGCAGGTCACGTGCGACGAGCGGACCCGCCCGGAGCACGTGCTCGCGGTCGTCCTCGCGTTCGCGCAGGCCGGCACGACGCGTCTCGAGGCGGACGACGACGGCACGTTCGCGTTCGGCTTCGTCGGCGCGGGCGACCTCGACGGCCCGTCCGACGCCCTGCCGGACACGCTGCGCCGCACGACGCCGTACCTGCAGCACCCCGTCTTCCACCTGCACCGCTCCGAGACCGCGATGCTGCGCTACCTGCGACGCCTGTCCGACAAGGACCTCGCGCTCGACCGGACGATGATCCCGCTGGGCTCCTGCACCATGAAGCTCAACGCGACGGTCGAGATGGAGGCGATCTCCTGGCCCGAGTTCGCGTCGATCCACCCCTTCGCCCCCGCCGACCAGGCGCAGGGCTACGCCGAGCTCGTCACCGAGCTGCAGGACTGGCTCGCCGAGATCACCGGCTACGCGGCGGTGTCCGTCCAGCCCAACGGCGGCTCGCAGGGCGAGTTCGCAGGCCTGCTCGCGATCCACGCCTACCACCGCAGCCGCGGCGAGGAGCGCGACATCTGCCTCATCCCGGCCTCCGCGCACGGCACGAACGCGGCCTCGGCGGCGCTCGCGGGCCTGCGCGTCGTGGTCGTCGCGACCGCGCCCGACGGGTCGATCGACCTCGACGACCTGCGCGCGAAGCTCGACCAGCACGGCCCCCAGGTCGCGGCGATCATGATCACGTACCCCTCGACGCACGGCGTCTACGAGGAGGGCGTCCGGACGGTGTGCGACCTCGTGCACGACGCAGGCGGCCAGGTGTACATCGACGGCGCGAACCTCAACGCGCTCGTCGGGCTCGCGCGGCCGGGCGAGATCGGCGGCGACGTGAGCCACCTCAACCTGCACAAGACGTTCTGCATCCCGCACGGCGGCGGCGGTCCCGGCGTCGGGCCGGTCGCGGTCGCGGCGCACCTCGCACCGTTCCTGCCGGGCGACCCGACCCCGGCGCGCTCCGGAGCGGGCGACGCGGCGACGAGCGGTGCCGTCGCCCCCGTGTCCGCCGCACCCTGGGGCTCGGCGGGCATCCTGCCGATCTCGTGGGCGTACGTCGCGCTCATGGGCCCCGACGGCCTGCGCGCCGCGACGGAGACCGCGGTGCTGGCCGCGAACTACCTGGCCACGCGCCTCGCCCCGCATTTCCCGGTTCTCTACACGGGCCCGAACGGGCTCGTCGCGCACGAGTGCATCCTCGACCTGCGCGACCTCACCAAGCAGACGGGCGTGACCGCGGAGGACGTCGCGAAGCGGCTCATGGACTACGGCTTCCACGCGCCGACGCTGTCGTTCCCCGTCGCGGGCACGCTCATGGTCGAGCCGACCGAGAGCGAGGACCTCGCCGAGCTCGACCGGTTCGTCGACGCGCTCGTCGCGATCCGTGCGGAGATCGACGCGGTCGCCGACGGTCGCTGGGCCGTCGAGGAGTCGCCCCTGCGGGGCGCCCCGCACACCGCCGCAGCCGTGACGTCCGACGACTGGGACAAGCCGTACCCGCGCCGGCTCGCGGCCTACCCGGTCGCGTCGCTCGGCGAGAACAAGTACTGGCCGCCGGTCCGCCGCATCGACGGCGCGCACGGCGACCGCAACCTCATCTGCTCGTGCCCGCCGGTCGAGGCGTTCGCCGAGTGAGCACGCCCGAGCCCACCCCGACGACGCCGGCGGCCGCGACGACCGCGACCGGTGAGCCGGACCCGACGAACGGAGCGACCGTGAGCGACCCGACGACGGACACCCTGTCCCCGCTGCACGACGAGCACGTCGCCCTGGGCGCCGCGCTCACGTCCTTCGCGGGGTGGCAGATGCCGCTGCGCTACTCGTCCGACATCGCCGAGCACACCGCGGTCCGCACGGCCGCGGGGCTGTTCGACCTGTCGCACATGGGCGAGCTCGAGATCACCGGCCCGCAGGCGGGCGCCGCGCTCGACGCGGCCCTCGTCGGCCACCTGTCGGCGCTCGCCGACGGTCGCGCGCGGTACACGATGATCGTCGACGAGCACGGCGCGGTCCTCGACGACCTCGTCGTCTACCGGCTGGCGCCCGAGAGGTTCGTCGTCGTCGCGAACGCGTCGAACGTCGACGTCGTCCGCGCGGCACTGGTCGAGCGGCTCGCGGGCTTCGACGCGACCCTCGACGACGCCTCCCTGCGGACGGCCCTCGTCGCGGTGCAGGGTCCGCGCGCGGCGGAGATCCTCGCGTCCGTGGCCGAGGCCTCCGACGTCGACGCGGTGCGCGCGCTCACGTACTACGCCGCGGTCCCGGCGACCGTCGCGGGTCTGCCCGCGCTCGTCGCGCGCACCGGCTACACCGGCGAGGACGGCTTCGAGCTGTTCGTCGACGCCTCCGACGCGCCCGCGCTGTGGCGCGCCCTGCTCACCGCCGGCGAGCCGCACGGGCTCGTCCCCGCGGGCCTCTCCGCGCGCGACAGCCTGCGCCTCGAGGCCGGCATGCCGCTCTACGGCAACGAGCTCGACCGCACGACGACGCCCTACGACGCCGGCCTCGGTCGCGTCGTCCGGCTCGACAAGACCGACGCCGACGGCAAGCCGCTCGACTTCGTCGGACGCGCCGCGCTCGCCGGTCGCCACGACTCCGAGCCCGCGCGCGTGCTCGTCGGGCTGCAGGGTCTCGGTCGTCGCGCCGCCCGGCACGGGTACCCGGTGCTCGCGTCGTCGGCGCCGGACGCCCCGCACGTCGGGACCGTCACGTCGGGCGCCCCGTCGCCGACCCTCGGACACCCCGTCGCCATGGCGTACGTGACCCCGGAGGTCAGCGCGCCCGGCACCGAGCTCGCCGTCGACGTGCGCGGACGCGCCGAACTCGTGCGCGTGGTGGCCCTGCCCTTCTACCGTCGTCCTCGATGACGCCGTCGCGTCGGGACCCGTCCCGGCGCGACCCCACCCGACGACACCCGTCCTCGACGAGCCCGGCCCGGACCCACCTGGAGACGCCATGACCGACCTGCCCACGCATCTGCACTACACGCTCGAGCACGAGTGGCTCCAGGACGGCGCCCCCGCGACCGTCGGCATCACCTCGACCGCCGCCGAGGCGCTCGGCGACATCGTCTACCTCGAGCTGCCGGCCGTCGGCGAGACGATCACCGCCGGCGCCGTGGTCGGCGAGATCGAGTCGACCAAGTCCGTCTCCGAGCTCTTCTCGCCGGTCTCCGGCACCGTCGCCGAGGTTAACCAGGAGGCGGTCGACGACCCGTCACTCGTCAACTCGGACCCCTTCGGCCGGGGCTGGCTGCTCAAGGTCGACGTCACCGAGACGGGCCCGCTGCTCACCGCCGAGGAGTACGAGGCGCACGCCGCCGGCTGACGGTCGCCTCCGGGAGTGAACCAACTGCTGCGCTGATCCGTATATCGGACGTTACGGACCGCACACCATCGGCCGAACGGGTGAACCGCGCGGTCTCCTGCAACCCGGGTGTATCAGCATCGCCCCCCGGCGTTCATTGTGGGTGGCAGCGAGACCGGTACGCAGCGCTTCGCGAAAACGAGTTGGTGAAAGTGGCGTCATGACGCCCTGGTTGTCGCCTCTCATCCGGTACGCCGCCTCAGGCGGAGCCGGAGAAGTCGGCATCCATGCAGCACAACCGGAGGACACGATGAGCATGTTGGAGACGAGCGAGACGGTCGGGACCGTCACCGAGGCGCTGACGCGCCGCGAGCGGGTGGTCCTCGGCGAGCTCGGCGAGGACGTGACGCTCGAGGAGATCGCCACCCGTCTGTTCGTGACGCGCAACACCGTCAAGTCCCAGGTCCGCAGCGTCTACCGCAAGATCGGCGTCTCCACGCGCGCCGAGGCGGTCGCGTGGGCCGTCGCGCACGGCATCCGCTGATCTGACGAAGCCGACTTCCCCGGCGGCCCGGGCGACCGGGCCGCCGCACGGCAGCCGGCCGCCACACCCGAGTCGCCACCGGGACTGGCAGACTCACCGCATGACACCCCCTGTGCTCGTCGTCGCCGCCGCCGTGGTCGACGACCTGGACGAGCCCCGGGTCCTGCTCTCCGCGCGTCGCGCGACGCCGGCGAGCCTCGCAGGTCGATGGGAGTTCCCCGGCGGCAAGGTCGACGCCGGGGAGACCCCCGAGACCGCGCTCCACCGTGAGCTCCGGGAAGAGCTCGGCGTCCGTGTCGCTCTCGGCGACGAGGTCGTGGGTCCGGACGACGGCGTCTGGCCCCTCACCGACCGGTACGTGATGCGCCTCTGGCTCGCGGAGGTCGTCGACGGCGTCCCCGAGCCGCTCGTCGAGCACGACGAGCTCCGCTGGCTGCCCGCCGGTCAGTGGCACGTCGTCCCGTGGCTCGACGCGGACGTCCCCATCGTCGACGCCCTCGTCGCACTGGTCCGCGACCGCGTCTGACGCGTCCGCCCCGGCGATCGCTGCCGCACCCGGGCATGAGACGGCCCGCGGGGGGCCGGCATCGACGGCGGCGGGACCGTGCGCCGGCCCGCTCCGCGGGCCGTCAGCTCACCAGCGGTGGTTGCTGTTGCCCGAGCAGATCATTCCGGTGCCCCGGCAGAACGTGCACTCGCCCTTCCACCGCTTGCGACCCTGACCCTCGCAGTGGCTGCACTCCGCCACCGGGGACGTGCACTCGTCGCACCTCTTCATGTCGGCCTCCTCGCCAGGCTCGTCGTCGTGCCCGGACCTCGTCGCCGTCTGGACCGGCACGGGGTCTTCAGTCGTCAGCATCGGCAGGACGGGCGTCCACTTGAGCGGCGCAACCCGACCGTGACCTGGACACCTGCCCGCAGGGCGTCCTGGCCAGGACCTATGTCGCGATTCGTGCGCTGTGTCCGTGCAGCCCGGCGCAGATTCGCCCGTTCGGCGCAAGGGTCGTCGGCGCGTCGCTGAGCGGTCCGACGCGCACGTCGCCGCGCAGGCGAGCCAGGATCGGACCGACGGGCGGCGAACCGCCGAGGTGTCCGGTGGCGGAACGTCAGGCGAGGGCCGATGCCAGACGTCGGACGCCGTCCTCGAGGGTGGCCGTCGACGCCGCGAGGTTGAGGCGGGCGAAGCCGACGCCCTCGGGTGCGCCGAACGTCGGCCCGGGGTTGAGCGCGAGGCGACCGCGATCGAGTGCGAGCCGTGCGGGGTCGGCGCCGTCGCGAACCGCGGGGACGTCGCGCAGGTCGAGCCACGCGAAGTACGTCGCGTCGGGCGGTGCCCAGCGTGCCGCGGGCAGGTGCGTCGCCAGCAGGTCCGAGAGCAGCCGCTGGTTGTGCCGCAGACCGTCGAGGACCGCGTCCAGCCAGTCCCCGCAGTCGCGCAGCGCGGTCGTGTGGGCGACGGCGCCCAGGTGGCTGACGCCGTGCAGCACGATCTCGGGCAGGCGCGCGAGGTCGGCGCGCGCGTCCGGTCCGGGGACGGCGACCGCGGCCTTGAGCGCGGCGAGGTTGAACGCCTTCGACGCCGAGTGCAGCGCGATGGCCGACGGGATCACCGTCGTCGTCGGGACGAACCGGGGCCGCGCGCCGTCCTGCTCGCCGCGACCGGCCGTGACGAGCGGCGCGTGGATCTCGTCCGCGACGACCCGGACGCCGTACCGCCGCGCGAGCTCGCCGACAGCCGCGAGCTCGGCGGCTGTGTGCAGGGTGCCCGTCGGGTTGTGCGGGTGGCAGAGCAGGTACGCGGCGCGCCGGCTGTCCGTCGTCGCGGCGGCGAACGCGGCCGCGAGCACGTCGAGGTCGAGGCGACCGTCCGGACCGAGCGGGGCCGGCAGCGGGCGACGGTCGGCGTGCTCGACGAACTGCACGAACGGCGGGTACACGGGCGGGTTGATCACGACGGCGTCGCCGGGGTCGGTGACGAGCCGCAGCACCTCGACGATGCCCAGCATGACGTCCGGCACGAGACGGCAGTCGGCGACGGGCACGTCCCAGCCGTACCGGGCGGCGGCGAACCCGGCGATTGCCTCGGCGTAGCCAGGCCCGTGCACGTACCCGGTGTCGCCGGCGCGCATCGCGTCCGACACCGCGCGCACGACGGCCTCGGGCTGCGGGACGTCCATCTCCGCGACGTACATCGGCAGCACGTCGGCGGGGTAGCGGCGCCACTTCTGGCTCGTCCGGCGCCGCAGCGCGTCGAGCGGCACGGAGTCGAAGATCGTCGTCCCGCCGCGCACGTCCACGTCCCGACCCTACGTCGGGCCCTGCGCGGCCGGCGGAGGGCCGGCTCCCTGGTGGACCCGGCCCTCCGGTCGTGCGGTGCGCCCGTCAGGGCGTGTGCGGCGTCAGAGCGTCGCGCGGACCGCCCGCGTCGCCTGCAGGATGTGCTCGAGCGACGGGGTGACCTCCTCGTAGCGGCGGGTCTTGAGGCCGCAGTCGGGGTTCACCCAGAGCTGGTCGAGCGCGATGGCCTTGACGGCCTCGGTGAGGAGCTCCTCGACCTCGCCCTCGCTCGGCACGCGCGGCGAGTGGATGTCGTAGACGCCCGGGCCGACCGCACGCGGGTAGCCCGCGGCGGCGATGTCGCCGAGGATCTCCATCTTCGAGCGCGCCGCCTCGATGGACGTGACGTCGGCGTCGAGGCCGTCGATCGCGCCCATGATCTGGCCGAACTCGGAGTAGCAGAGGTGCGTGTGGATCTGCGTGTCCTCGCGCACGCCCGCCGTGGAGAGGCGGAACGAGCGGACCGACCAGTCGAGGTACGCCGCGTGGTCCTCCGCGCGCAGCGGCAGGAGCTCGCGGAGCGCGGGCTCGTCGACCTGGATGATGCCGATGCCGGCGGCCTCGAGGTCGGCGATCTCGTCGCGCAGGGCGAGGCCGACCTGGTTGGCGGTGTCGCCGAGCGGCTGGTCGTCGCGGACGAACGACCAGGCGAGGATCGTCACCGGGCCGGTGAGCATGCCCTTGACGGGCTTCTCCGTGAGCGACTGCGTGTACGACGTCCACGCGACCGTGATGGGCGCCGGGCGGGACACGTCGCCCCAGAGGATCGACGGGCGCGTGCAGCGCGAGCCGTAGGACTGGACCCAGCCGTTCTGCGTCACGGCGAACCCGTCGAGGTTCTCCGCGAAGTACTGGACCATGTCGTTGCGCTCGGGCTCGCCGTGCACGAGGACGTCGAGGCCGATCTTCTCCTGCAGCTCGACGACGCGGCGGATCTCCGCCTTCATCTCGTCCTCGTACTGCTCGGCGGTCAGCTCGCCCTTGCCGAACGCGGCGCGCGCCTTGCGGATCTCGGGCGTCTGCGGGAACGAGCCGATGGTGGTCGTGGGCAGCGGCGGCAGGTCGAAACGCGCGGCCTGCGCGGCCTTGCGGCCCTCGAAGTCGCCGCGGTTGAACGCGTCCTCGCCGAGGGCGGCGACGCGCTCGCGCACCTCGGGGCGGACCACGCCGGGGGCCGTCTTGCGCGAGGCGACGGCGTCGGACGCGGCGAGGAGCTGCTCGTGGATCGCCTCGCGGCCCTCGGTCAGGCCCTCGGCGAGCGTGACGACCTCGACGACCTTCTGGTCGGCGAACGCGAGCCACGACTTCAGCGTCGGGTCGAGCGTGGGCTCGTCCTGCACGTCGTGGGGGACGTGGAACAGCGACGTCGACGTGCCGACCGTCACCGCGCCCGCACCGAGGTTCTCGAGCTGCTCGAGCACCTGGAGCTTGGCGTCGAGGTCGGCGCGCCAGATGTTGTGGCCGTCGATCACGCCGGCGACCAGCGTCTTCGACTCCAGGCCGGCGACGGCCTGCGTCGGGGCCGGGCCGCGGACCAGGTCGACGCCGATGGCCTCGACGTCGGTCGCCGCGAGCACGCCGAGCGCGTCGCGCAGGTCGCCGTAGGGCGCGGCGACGAACAGCGCCGGGCGGCCCTCGACCGCGGTGAGCGCGCCGTACGCCTCGGTGACGGACGCGAGCAGACGCTCGACGGGCACCTCGACCGAGTCGGACACGAGGGCCGGCTCGTCGAGCTGGACCCACGTCGCACCGGCGGCGGCGAGGTCGCGCAGCAGCGCGGCGTAGACGGGGAGCACGTCGGCGAGGCGGTCGATGGGCGCGAAGTCGTCGGGCGAGCCCTCGGCGGCCTTGGCGAGCGCGAGGAACGTCACCGGGCCGACGATGACCGGGCGGGTCAGCACGCCCTCGGCCAGCGCCTCGGCGAACTCGCGGACCGGGCGGTCGCTGGCGTAGCGGAACTCGGTGTCGGGGCCGATCTCGGGGACCAGGTAGTGGTAGTTCGAGTCGAACCACTTGGTCATCTCGAGCGGCAGGTCGTCACCGCGGCCGCGCGCGACCGTCGAGTAGCCCGCGAGGTCCAGACGGCCGTCGGCGTCGAGCAGGTCGGCGAAGCGCGACGGGATCGCGCCGAGCACGGCTGCGGCGTCGAGCACGTGGTCGTAGAACGAGAACGCGCTGGGGATCGCCGGCACGTCGGTGCGCAGGCCGAGCTCGGCCAGGCGGGTGCGGGTGCGGCGGCGCAGGTCGGCGGCGACGGCCTCGACCTCGTCGGCCGAGGAGCGACCGGCCCAGAACGCCTCGATGGCCTTCTTGAGCTCGCGGCGCGGGCCGATCCGGGGGTAGCCCAGGACGGAGCCGGCGGGGAACGTGGGGGTGGTGGTCATCGCGGTGTCTGTCCCTCGTGGGTCGGGTCGGGTGCCGTCGTGGTCGGTCCGGGCGTGCCGGGGGTCGTCGCGGTGGGGGCCGTGACGGGTACGGCGCTGCGGCCGGTGCGGGCCCCGCCGTCCAGACCTGCTCCTTCGAGCAGGTCGAGCGCGGCGTGGTGCTGGTTGAACGTGTAGAGGTGGACGCCCGGGGCGCCGCCGTCGAGCACGCCCTGGACGAGGTCGACGCCGGCGCGGATGCCGCGACGGTGCCGCTCGAGGTCGTCGTCCGCGGACCCGAGCAGGTCGAGCAGGTCGCGCGGGACGGGCACACCCGTGAGGTCCTGCACGCGGAGCAGCCGTGCGGGGTCCGTGCTGGGGATGATGCCCGGGATGATCGGGATGGTGACGCCCGCGTCGTGCGCCTCGGCGACGAGCCCGAGGTACGACTCGGCGTCGAAGAAGACCTGCGTGATCGCGAAGTCCGCGCCGGCCTCCTGCTTGGCCAGCAGCGACGCGACGTCCTGCGCGCGGGTCCCGCCGGTCGCCGCGTTGCCCCGGGGGAACGCCGCGACGGCCACCGAGAGCGGCCGGACGCGGGCGCGGACCGCCTGCGACGGGCTGCCCGCGCACCGGCGGGACTCGATCTCGCGCAGCAGCTCCACGAGCTCGCTCGCGGTGTTCACGCCGTCCGGGTGCGGCTGCCAGTCGTCCTGCCCCGCGGGCGGGTCGCCGCGCAGCGCCAGGAAGGAGCGCGCACCTTCGTCGAGGAACTCCTCGACGATGGCCGTGATCTCGTCGCGCGACGTGCCGACGCACGTGAGGTGCGCGATCGGGTTGAGCGACGTCTCGCGCAGGAGCCGGCTGACGAGCGCACGGGTCGTGACGCGCGTGCGGCCCGAGGCGCCGTACGTGACCGACACGAAGTCGGGGTGCGCCTCGCCGAGCCGCTGGATCGTCTCCCAGAGCCGCGGGGCGGCGTCGGGGTTGCGCGGCGGAAACAGCTCGAACGACACGGTCGGCCGGTCGATCGCGGCGAGCGGGCGGTCGGGGACCACGTGCGGGCCGGTCGTCCGACGCGAGCCGGCGTCGGCGACGGTGCCGGTCGCGTCGACCGTGCCGGGGACCGCGTCCACGACGGGGGCGCTCACCGGACGACCGGTGTCGGTCGGCCCGCGCGGGGGTCGCGGGGGCACGCGGGGTGCTGCGGCATCGTTCACTCCATCGACCCTGGCGGAAGCACCCACACCCTCGCCAGGAGGGGGGTTGCTGCGGCGTCGTCGAGCCAGGTCTCTCGGCCGCTCTGGATGGTTGTCGAGATGCTAGACCGCCGACCACATGGTGGGCAACGTTGCTCGACCGGTGAGACACCGACGTCCGCCCGCGACGTGGTCCGTCGCGCGGGTTGCGTGGCCGCCGCGAGCCGTCGGCCGTCGATGATGATGATCGATCCCGCGCGGTGCCGGACGGTTGCCCGACGAGGGGCTGAGGAGGGCGGGGCGGAGGGGCTGAGGAGGGCGGGGCGGAGGGGCGTCCGGTCCGTCCTCGGATCAGCGGCGGCGGCGCGGGGTCAGGTGACCGGGCCGGAGCCGGCTGCGCTGCGTCGGGACGTCGAACCAGGAGGTCGGCGAACCCGCCACGACACCGAGCAGACCGTCCTGGACGGCGGCCAGCACCTCGGCGTCGACGTCCGACGGCGTGGACATCGCGGCGGCAGCCGCACGCACGGCGTCGAGCCGCCCGTCGGGGTCCGTCGTGTCCGTCATGCCGGGCATCCTAACCTCCGCCCGAAAGTGGGTCGGAGGCGCGTGCCGAGGCGTCACTCGACGGGAGCAGCAGCCTCACGCGGGCGCCGCGCCGAGCGGTCGTCGGTGGCCGCTGGGATGCGTCGGCTGCGATGGTCCGCGGCCGCCGGGATGCGTCCGCCGCGCTGGTAGGCGGGCGTTCTCCGCACGGTGGACACCGTGGCCGACGCAGCGCGGACGCGTCACGCCACCGCTACCGCGACCGACGGGCACGTCGCGAGGTGGTCGTCGACCAGCCCGCACGCCTGCATCGCGGCGTAGGCGGTCGTGGGTCCGACGAACCGGAAGCCGAGCGACTTGAGCTCGCGCGCGAGCGCGCGGGACTCCGCGGTCACGGCCGGCACGTCCGTCCAGGTCGCGGGCCGGACGTGGTCGGCCCGGTCGGGGGCGTGGGACCACAGGACCTCGTCGAGCGTGCGTCCCTGCGCGTGCAGGTCCCGCAGCGCACGGGCGTTGGCGATCGTCGCCTCGATCTTCGCGCGGTTCCGGACGATGCCGACGTCGGCCATCAGGCGTGCGACGTCGTCATCGCCGAACTCCGCCACGACCTCGGGGTCGAAGTCGGCGAAGGCCGCGCGGAATGCGGGTCGCTTGCGCAGGATCGTGATCCAGGCGAGCCCGGACTGGAAGCCCTCGAGCGCGAGCCGCTCGAAGAGCGCGTGCTCCCCGTGGACCGGGTGCCCCCACTCCTCGTCGTGGTACTGCTCGTAGAGGGGGTCGCCGTCGCCGAAGCACCGGCCCGTCACGAGCGGGCGTGCCGGGGTGGCGGCGGGGACGTCGGGCGTCGCGGCGGCGTCAGGGGTCTGCGTGGGCACGGCGTCAGTCTGGCGCGGGACGCCGACACCGCGCGGGCGGACGTCGACGGCTGGGGATGCCGGTGCACCGACGCGGGCTGTGGACGGCTCGCGTGGGGTCGTGCCGCTCACGATCCCGTGCGACCCTCCGCCCGTGCGATGAGCGCCGCGATGCCGTCGAGCAGCAGGGTCGTGCCGAACGAGACCGGGCCGTCCTCCATCGCGGCCCCGAAGGCTCCCGCGCTCGCGGCCCGGACGAGCGCGGGGTGCTCGTCGGGCGTCGCGACGGCCAGCAGCATCCCGTCCATGTCGTAGGACCGGGACGTCGCCTCCTGCACGGCCCGCTCCCGGTCGGTCCACGAGGCGAACAGCCGCAGCTCGTCCAGCTGGTGGCTCGCGATCGTGCCGACGGCCGTCACCTTGGTCGCCTCGTCGAGCGGCGTGTCCTCGAGGGCCGCGACCATCGCCTCCATCCAGGCGAGCCGGTTGGGCCCGACCGCGTGCAGGACGGTGCCCGTCTGCGCGAGCCACGGGTGCGAGAACAGGACCGGCTGCTGGATCGACACCAGCAGCTCGATGCGCGCGCGCCAGTCGCCGACCTCGCGCCCGACGGCGGGCGGCCGGCCGCTCGCGCGGTCGGACATGAGGCTGACGACCTCGTCCTTCGACGCCACGTAGCGGTAGAGCGACATGGTCGTGAACCCGAGCGACTCCGCGAGCCGTGCCATCGACACCGCACCGAGGCCCTCCGCGTCCGCGAGCGCGATGGCGGCGTCGGCGATCTGGTCGAGCGTGAGGCTCGGGCGCGGACCTCGCCGGGGTGGCTCGGGAGTGCGCCACAGGACGGCGAGGTCGGGCGGGAGCGCGGACGCGTCGACCGTGGTCGTGGGCGCGGCCTCGGCGCGGGCGGCCTCGCGACGCGCCTTCTCGGCCTCGCGAGCGGCGCGCTGCTGTGCGAGGGCGGCGTCGCGCGCGGCCTTCTCGGCCTCACGCAGGGCCCGGCCGGCCTCGCGTGCGGCGTCGCGGGC
>NZ_BHYL01000117.1 GCF_003851725.1 Cellulomonas algicola
GAGGCGGAGGCGGCGAGAGCCGCCGCGGAGGCGGTGCGGCTCGAGGCCGCCGCGGCACGCGCGGAGGCGGAGGCGCGGGCGGCCGAGGTCGCGGCGTTGCGCGCAGCGGCCGGATCGGGCGGAGCGCCGACGACTGCCGTGCCACCCGACGCTGCCGCGAGCGTCGCTCCTGCGACCGACGCTCCCCCAGCCGTCACTCCCCCGGCCGACGCTGCGACGCCCGCCGCTGCCGCCGCTGCGGACGCGCGCGCGTCGGCGCGACCGGCGTCGGACGGGACCGGCCCGGACACGGGCGGGGTGGAGGCCGGCGGCGAGGAGGCGACCGAGCCGGAACGCGTCCGGACCGTGCGCGAGGGGTACACGTTCGCGGGCCCGACGCTCGACCTCGGCGTGCTCGTCGAGGACGGCACCCCGGTGCCGTCGGCGCGGGTGGGGGTGCCGCTCGGGCTGCTCAACCGGCACGCGCTCGTCGCGGGCGCGACGGGCACGGGCAAGACGCGCACGCTCCAGCTGATGGCGGAGCAGCTGTCGTCGGCAGGCGTGCCGACGTTCGTCGCGGACGTGAAGGGCGACCTGACGGGCCTCGTGGTCGCGGGTGCGGCGTCGAACCGGCTGACGGAGCGGACGCGCGCGCTGGGGCAGGACTGGTCGCCCGCGTCGTTCCCCGTCGAGCTCTACGCGCTCGGCGGCGTGGGTCAGGGCGTCCCGGTCCGCACGACGGTCACGGACTTCGGGCCGCTGCTGCTGGCCAAGGTGCTCGGCCTCAACGCGACGCAGGAGTCGAGCCTGGGGCTCGTCTTCCACTGGGCGGACCAGCAGGGTCTCGCGCTGCTCGACCTGGCGGACCTGCGGGCAGCCCTGCAGTGGCTGACGTCCGACGACGGGAAGGCGGAGCTCGCGGGGATCGGCGGGCTGTCGAAGGCGACGGCAGGCGTGATCCTCCGCGAGATCGTGGCGCTGCAGGGTCAGGGCGCCGACGCGTTCTTCGGCGAGCCGGCGTTCGAGGTGGAGGACCTGCTGCGGACGGCCGCGGACGGGCGCGGCGTGGTGTCGGCGCTCGAGCTGCCCGGCGTGCAGGACCGGCCGGCGCTGTTCTCGACGTTCCTCATGTGGCTGCTGGCCGAGCTGTTCGAGGTGCTGCCCGAGGTCGGCGACCCCGAGAAGCCGCGGCTGGTGTTCTTCTTCGACGAGGCCCACCTGCTCTTCGCCGACGCCTCCGACGACTTCCTCGCGCAGGTCGTGCGGACGGTCCGGCTGATCCGGTCGAAGGGCGTGGGCATCGTCTTCGTCACGCAGAGCCCCAAGGACGTGCCGCCCGACGTGCTGGGGCAGCTCGGCAGCCGCGTGCAGCACGCGCTGCGGGCGTTCACCCCGGACGACGCGAAGGCGCTGCGCGCGGCGGCGCGCACCTACCCGACCTCGACCTACGACCTCGAGCGCGTCCTGCAGGACCTCGCGACGGGCGAGGCGGTGGTCACGGTGCTCGGCGAGCGCGGCGCCCCGACGCCGGTCGCGTGGACGCGGCTGCTCGCGCCGCGCGCGTCGATGGACGCGGCTCCCGAGGCGACGGTGGCACAGCTGGTCGCCGCGTCCCCGGCCACGGCGCGCTACGGCGCGACGGTCGACCGCGAGTCGGCCGCTGAGCTGCTCACGGCCCGGCTCGAACGCGCCGAGGCGGACCGGGAGGCGGCTCGCGACCGGGCCGAGGCGGAGAAGGAGCAGGCCGCCGCGGAGAAGGAGCGGGCCGCCGCGGAGAAGGAGTTGGCGCGACGCGAGCGGGAGGCCGCCCGGGAGCGTCCGGCGGCCCGCCGGTCCTCGCGGTCGTCGTCGGACCCGCTGGACTCGTTCCTGCGGTCAGCGGGCACTCAGCTCGGGCGTGAGATCACGCGCACGCTCTTCGGCACCCGTCGTCGCCGTCGCTGAGCCGCCCGGGACTGCACCGACGGCGGCCGGCGGCGCGGACCGCCCGACCGTCAGGACGACGAGGAGGCCGAGCGCGGTGAGCCCGGCGCCGACCCAGGCGGGCGCAAGGTAGCCGAGACCGGCCGCGATGACGAGACCGCCGAAGAAGGCCCCCGCCGCGTTGCCGAGGTTGAGCGCGGAGTGGCAGAGGGCCGCGCCGAGCGACGGCGCCGCGGGCGACACGTCCATGAGCCGCGTCTGCAGGGACAGCCCCAGCACCTGCGACGTCACGCCGAGCAGGACGATCGCGGCGACGGCGGGCACGGGGTACGGGCCGACGAGTGCGATCGCGACGAGCACGACGATGGTCGCGACCATGCCGCCCACGACGGTCCCGAGCACGGACCGGTCGGCGAGCCGGCCGCCGACGAGCGTCCCGGCGGTCATGCCGACGCCGTAGAGCGCGAGCACGAGGGGCACGACGGCGACGTCGAGGCCGGTCACCTCGGTGAGCAGCGGCTTGACGTAGGAGTAGACGGCGAACATGCCGCCGAACCCGATCGCGCCCGCGCCGAACGCGACCCAGAGCCGGGAGTTGCGCAGCGCCGCGAGCTCGGTGCGGACGGTCGCGCCCGGCAGCGGCGGCAGTGTGGGCGTCCACGCCCGGAGCGCGGCCAGGGTGGCCAGCCCGATGACGCCGACGCCGACGAACGCCCAGCGCCAGCCGACCGCTGTGCCGACGACGGCGCTGAGCGGGACGCCGACGGCGCACGCGACGGTGAGCCCGGTCATCATCGCGGCGACCGCGCGTCCGCGGCGCTCCGGGCCGACGACCGCGGTGCCCATCACGGCACCGACGCCGAAGAACGCGCCGTGCGGGAGGCCGGCGACGAACCGGGCGAGGACGAGCGTCTCGGCCGTCGGCGCGAACGCCGACAGCACGTTGCCGACGGTGAACGCGACCATGAGGACCAGGAGGAGGCGGCGCCGGTCCGCGCGGGCGCCGAGGGCCGCGAGGACGGGCGCGCCGACGACGACGCCGAGCGCGTACGCGGTGATCGCGTGGCCCGCGGTCGGGATCGAGACGCCCAGGTCGGCGGCGATCTCGGGGAGCAGGCCCATCGTCGCGAACTCGGTCGTGCCGATGCCGAAGCCCCCGAGCGCGAGCGCGAGCAGCGCGAGACGGGTGCGCGCAGGGGTCAGAACCACGGCGGTCCTCCGAACGAATCGATTCGACACAGGGGCGGAGTCACACCGTCGTCAGCTCCGGGATGTGGCACGAGCCTACGTCACCGGCCGCTCCGCAGGGCTGCGGCGCACGTCGGGTGCGTCGCGCCGGCGGCCCCCGCGCAGCGCCCGTCCTCGGTGGCTGCGCACCTGCCGGCGCTCGTCAGCCCTGCGGCACCAGCCAGATCGCGCGTGCCGCGACCTCGCCCAGGTCGACGCCGCCCGCGTCGGGCCCCTCGCCCGCGCGCACCGACACGACCCCGGCGACCGTGCGCCGCTCGACGACCTCGACCGGCGCGTCGAGCACGAGCCCGACCGACTCGACGTAGCGCAGCAGCTCGGGGTCGGCGTCGGAGATGCGCGCGACGGCCCACCGGCCGGGCTCCGCCTCCCACAGCACGCGCGCCTCGAGCGTCTCGAGCGAGCCGTCGGGGCCCGGGATCGGGTCGCCGTGCGGGTCGCGCCGGGGGTGGCCCAGCTGCGCGTCGATCCGCTCGACGAACAGGTCCGAGACCGCGTGCTCGAGCACCTCGGCCTCGTCGTGCACCTCGTCCCAGCCGTAGCCGAGCACCTCGACCAGGAACGTCTCGACCAGGCGGTGGCGGCGCACCATCGCGAGCGCGTGCCGGCGGCCCTCGGCGGTGAGCTCGACGGCCCCGTAGGGCTGGTGCGTGAGGTAGCCCGCGTCGGCGAGGCGGCGCACCGTCTCCGACACCGTCGAGGCGCCCACGCCGAGGCGCGCGGCGAGCATCTTGGTCGTGACGGGCTGCGTCGACCACTCCTGCGCCGACCACACCACCTTGAGGTAGTCCTGCGTCACCGCGGTCAACGGGGGCGTCGGCTGGCTGCTCACGGCGACCAGCGTAGGGCGCGCGCCGGGCGCGCCCGTGCCGTCACCACCCGTCGACGCTCCAGTGCCACGCCTCGCTCGGCAGGTTCTTCAGCCCGTACGCGGGCGCGTGGTCGACGAGCCACCGGTACGCGTCCGTGCCGTGCTGGACGACGCCCCCGCCCACCGTGAAGTCGAGCGCGAGCCCGCGCTCGTGCCGTGACGTCCCGGGCGGCGCGGTCGGCGGGTAGCAGACGCCCGAGGCGCTGCAGTTCTGCGCACGCAGCGCGATCTGCTGCTCGCCGCTGCGCCAGCCCCACGCGTGCAGGTCGATCCCCTCGGCGCGCGCGGCGAGCATGAGCTCGTCGACCGCGGCGGCGAGGCACGGGTGCACCCGGACGCCGGTGGACGTCACGACCGTGTCCGACTGCGGGACGGGTGCGTCGACGGCGGTGCAGTCGGTCGCGAGCTCGGCGCGCCGGACGAGCAGCTCGGCGGGCACGTCGACGCGCCACAGCTCCTGACCCGTCGCCGCGAGCAGCAGCACCGCGCCGTCCTCGAGCCGCACCGACGACCCCGGGCCGCCGCTCGTGCCCGTCGACCACAGCAGGGTGCCGTCCGCGGCGGACAGCACGAGGTTCCCGTCGTCCTGGACGACGAGCCTCGCCCCCGGGTCGGTCGCCGCGGGCGCGGACCATACCGGGCGGCCGTCGTAGCTGAGCGCGAGCGTGGCCTCGTCGAGCCGCAGCCGCAGCCGCCCGTCCGACGACCCGAGCTCCTGCCCGGTGGCCAGGGGGGCGCCCGCGGCGAGCTGCGACGGCCCGATCGCGGTCTGCGACGACCACAGCGGCGTGCCGTCCGGGTCCCAGAGCACGACGTCGCCGTCGTCCTGGACGACGAGCGTCGCGCCCGGGTGCCCGGCGGTCCGGGTCCGCCACGGACGCCGGCCGTCGGTGTCGGTCACGACGAGGTTGCCGTCCTCGCGCAGGACGAGCGACGAGCCCGGCTCGTGCGTGCCGGCGGACCACCGGGTCGACGCGTCCGGTCCGAGCAGCACGACGTCGCCGTCGTCGAGCACCTGGAGCGTGTGCCGGCCGTCGGGCGACGTCAGGGCGTCCCCCGGGTGGAGCTCGCCACCGGGCGGCAGGATCGACGGCAGCACGGCCGTGCCGGACTCCCACGCGACCGAGCCGTCGGGCGCCTCGACGACGACGTCGCCGTCGTCCCGCACGACGAACGCGGACCCGGCGGTCCCCGCCGTGCCGGTGCTCCACACCGTCGAGCCGTCGGGCCCGACCAGCACGACGTCGCCCTCGGGGGTCACGGTGAGGCGCGCCCCGGGTGTCGCGGTGCCGGCCGTCCAGCGGGGTACGCCCTCGGCGTCGTAGAGGCCCAGGTCGCCGTCGGGCTGGACGACGAGCGTCTGCGTCCCGTCGGCCGACACGAGCCCCTGCCCCGGGTCGAGGGCCTCCCCCGCGAGCAACCGGTCCTGACCCGACGCGGCACCGGCGGGCACCGCGCCCACCAGCACCGACGCGACGACCGCGAGCACGACCGCGACGACGGCCGCCGCCCGACGGCCCCGGGTCCGCGCCGGCGCACGGTCAACCTGTCCTCCCACGCCTTCCCCCCTCAGCGCACGTTGGGCTGGTGCGAGGGGAGGCGGTGTGCCACGACCATGGCCCCACTCGCGTGCCCCCACCCTAAGTGACGCCGGTCACATCGGAGAAGGGTGATTCGTCCCTCCGCGGGGCGACGGCGTCGGCGCCGGGACGGGCCACTGCAGCCACGGGCTGACGGACGCCGACGCGTCGGGGCGCACCTGCACGAGCCGGTAGTCGACGATCCGGCGCCGGTCCGGGTCCCAGCGCAGCACGGTCATCTCGGCCGTCCCGTTGAGCGGTCCGACCGTCGGCTGCCCGAGCGTCGCGCCCGCGGTGCTCGAGCTCACGTACTGCACGCCCTCCCCCACCACGGCCGGGCCGACACGCTTGTGCAGGTGCCCCGAGACCTGCGCCGGGACGCACCCGTCGGTCAGCGCCGGCGTGCCGACGCGCGGCGTGTGGATGAGCAGCAGGTCCACGCCGTCCTCGTCGTCGCACGCGGTCTGCGCGAGCCGTTCCGCCATGTCCTGCGGCGACTCGTCGGTCGCGGACGTGCCCGAGCCGATGCGCGTCTGCGCGGGGTCGTGGTCGCCGAGGATGCGCACGCCGTCGACCTCGACGACCGACCCGTCGAGCACGCGCGCACCGCTGCGCGCGTACACCGCCGACGTCTCCGCCGAGTCGTGGTTGCCGGGCGACGTGACGAGCTCGACGCCGTCCGGGACGGCGCGCGCGAACGTCGTCACGCAGTACTGCTCGACGCCGGTCCCGTTCATCGTGGTGTCGCCCGCGTCGAGCAGGACGTCCGCACCGGACCGCTCGACGACGGTCGCGATGAGGGGCGCCATCCCGACGTTGCAGTGCAGGTCCGAGACGACGACGAGGACGACGGGTTCGGGCTCGTCGTCGTCCGTGTCCGCGGAGGACGTCGGGCTCGCGGTGAGCGGGTCGCGCGCCTCCTGGGCGTCGATCACCGGCTGCGTCGCGTCCCACGCCGCGTCGAGGGCCGTGCCGGCGCGCGCGTAGAACGCCTGGTTCTCGCGGTAGGCGTCGACGACGTACCCGCCGTAGGTGTCGATGACACCGCCCAGGCGGCCCGTCACGCGCGCGCCCTCCAGCGGGGTGTCGTCGAAGACCGCCGACGCGGGTCGCGACGCGTCGGGCTGGTCCCGCTCGCCGACGCTCGCCGTGAGGACCGTGCCCGCCACCACGACGGCCACCGCACCGCCCGCGATCGCGCGCCGGTGCGGGCGCAGCGCGGCGACGAGCTCACCTCGACGCGCAGGTCCGAGCATCCATCGACCGAGCCACCACAGGGCTGTGAGCAGCGCGAACGTGAGCGCCGCCCGACCGAGCGCGTCCGCGACGAGCGCCCGCGCGACGTCCTCGAGCGCCGCCTGCGGGGCCGAGAAGAACGCGAGGTAGCTGCGCAGGTCGCCGTTGAGCGCCTGCAGCGTCGTCGCCTGGTCGAGCTCGGTGACCGCCGCCGGGATCTCCTGCACCGTGACGCGCACGCCCAGCGTGAGGGGCAGCGGCGAGTCGATCTGCAGAGTCCCGACGGGTCCCAGGTCGATCGTCACCGTGTCGTCGGTCGTCACCTCGTAGCGCGCCTCGTGCGGGCCGAGGCTCAGCTCGACGGACGCGGTCGTGACCCCCACCACGAGCGCGACGAGCGCCCCGGCCGCGGCGACCGCGACCCGCCGCCACGTGCGCGGGGACGGGCGGCGCAGGCCACGCCACCACGAGCTGCGCGCACCCGTGCCGTCCGGCGTCTCGTCGGGTGCGGTGCTCATCGCGTCCGAGCCTAGACTCGGCCGGGTGCGTCGTCGCGGCTACGTCCTGACGTCCGACTGGCGCGTGGGCGCCCCGCTCGCGCGGTGCTGGGACGTGCTCGCCGACCCCGCCCTCACGTGGCCCGTGTGGTGGCCGCACCTGCGCACGCGCGACGTGCGGCCCGTCGACGGGCTCGTCGGGAGCTCCGCGACGCTGCTGTTCCGGACGCCGCTCGGCTACGCGCTGCGGGTCGGGCTGGTCGTCGAGTCCGCGCAGCCGCAGCGCCGCGTGCTCGTACGCGCGTCGGGCGACCTCGAGGGGCACGGCGACGTCGTGCTCGAGGCGCTCGCACCCGACCGCACGCGGATCGGCGTCGTGTGGGACGTGCGCACGACGCGCGCGTGGATGAACGCGACCGCTCCCCTGCTGGGGCGCGTCTTCACGGCGTCGCACGCCCGCGTCATGCGCCTCGGCGAGCGCGGCCTCGACCGCCACCTCGCCGCGACCGCGCCGGTCGCCGACCCGGCGCGCGACGTCACTGGTACGTGACGAGGTCCGGCACCGGCTGCACGCCGTAGGTCTGCGCCGGGTCGAGCATCGGCTTGTCCTCGTCGACGAAGTTCTTCCAGCCCCAGTGCACCGTGGGCGCACCGGCACGGAGCGTCGCCCACGTGCCGGCCTTCGCGGGCTGCGAGCCCTGCCCGTCGACGTGGATGACCGTGGCGAGCTCGTCGTGCGTCGTGTCCAGCCCCTCACGGCCGCTGATCATGAGCAGGGAGAACTGGTGCAGCACGAGCATCTTCTGCGGGAGCGCGCGCTCCCGGGTCAGGCCCGCGAGCCACGCGCTGACCGCGTTGACCTCGTCGATCCCGACCGACCCGATCTGGCGCAGGTGCACCTGGTCGGGCGCGAGCCGCCACTCCGGGTCGAGCGCGAGTCCCACGTACGGCAGCGCGAGCAGGTCGGTGTAGCGCTGCGCCTGCGTGACGAAGTCCGTCCGCCCCGGCTGCAGGTCGAGGATCACGAGCTGACCCGCCGCACCCGCGGCCTCGACCAGCGGGCGCAGCTCGTCGACCGACCGTTCCTGCGAGTAGTTGCCGTCCGGACCGGGCCCCGCCGACGCGATCGTCGCGATGACCTCGACCGCCGGCACCACCGTGTCGCCCGTCAGCGGGCGGTACGCGTCCGCCTGGCCCTGCGCACGCGCGACCGTCGCGGGCACGTCCTGCTCGCCGAGCACCCCGAGCGCGGCCGTCCCGGGCGTCCCGTACAGCGCGACGTACCGCTTGCCGGGCTGCCCCGGCACCGCCGGGAACACGAGCTGGCCGCCGCCCGGCAGCTCGACGCCCGTCGAGGCCGTCGCGACGCGTGCCGCGAGGCGGTCCGGTGCACCGAACCCGTCGCCCAGCGCGACGACGTGCGCCGGCCGGCGCTGCGCGAACGCCTGGACCGTGCCCGCGAGCGCGCGCGGGTCGCCGCCGGGCACGTCGACGGCCTCGACGCCCATGACCGCGGCGTTCGCGACCGCGACCGGCAGCGCGCCTGTCACGCCCGTGAGCAGGACCGTCGACTCCACGGGAGCCGGCGGCGCGGTCCGCGGCAACGCCCCCGCGCCCGTCCCGCTCGGCGACGCGCTCGCGCGTGTGCCGTGCGACGCCGACGGGCTCGCGGCGGTCGTCGGGGCCGAGTCGGACGAGGGCGTCGTCGCGGGCGTGGGCGTGGGTGACGCGTCCGCGACGACGACCGTGACGTCGTCGGGGACGGGTGCGGTCGCCCCGACCGTCACGGCCCAGCGCGTGCCGAGCCGCTCGAGCTCGGCCGCCAGGACGTCGGGCGGCACGCCGGGACCGCCGAGCAGGACCGGCACCCCGAGCCGCGCACCCTGCTGGATCGCGGCCCCCTGCGCGGTCGGGTCGGCGGCGTCCGCCAGGACGACGACGGGGGCGCTCGCGACGAGCGTCCGGACCACCTCGAGCGCGGCCGTCTCCGCCGACGCCGCGGGCAGCACCGTCGCGGGCGCCGTCGGCTGGAGCGCCTCCGCGGCGACCGGGGACGCCGACGGCGACGGGCTGACGCTCGCGCTCGTCGTGGGGTCGGGTCGGCCGTCGTCGGCCGTGCAGGCACCGAGCCCGAGGCACGCGGCAGCGGCGACGAGCGCGGCGGTCCGGTGGCGGACGGGCTGACGGGTCTGCCGGCGGAACGGCTGGCGCGGCTGTCGGATCGGCACGGTCCTCCCTCGACGGTCGGCGCCCCACTGTACGGGGGCGGCTCGTGCGCCCGCCCCTCGGGGGCGTGCTCGGGGAGCGGTGGTGGAGGGGCCGACGCGGCCGTCGGCGGACCGCCCGACCGCGCGGCGACCAGCGGGCGGACCGGGCTTCCGGCCGGCCCGGGGGGAGCGCTACGGTCGGCGGCGACAGAAGCCCCCGGGGAGCGCAGGAGCGCTGAGAGTGCGGCCGGACACCACGTCCCACCCGCAGACCCGTGGAACCTGACCTGGTTCGCACCAGCGTAGGGAGCAGGGCACTCGTCGCCGACGGCCGCGTCGGCGACCGGCGTCCGTCGGGCTCGACGCGACGCCTCGTCGCGCCACCCGGACGGTCGTCGGTCGTGCGCCGTCGCGCGGCCTCGTGCTGCTCGCCGGGGGTCCGCCACCGCACCGGAGGACCACCATGAGCACCCCCGTCACCGCACCCGACCGACGCGCGGCCGCGACCGCCGCCGAGCTCGGCGTCGGCGCCCGCTTCTCCCTGCACCCCGCGTCCGACGACGCCGTGCGCGTGATCCTCGACGCGCTCGCGCACGCCGACCGCGACCGCGTCACCGTGACCACCGACGACGTGTCGACGCTCGTGCGCGGCACCGAGCACGACGTCGTCCGCTACGTCCACGACGTGCTCGCCGCCGCGGGCCGGGACGGCACGCACGTCGCCGCGCACGTCCAGCTGTCCCGCGGCTGCCCGGGCGAGGTCGCGTGCGCGCTGCCCGACGACGTCGTGCTGTCGGCCGTCGCACCGCCCGACCTGCCGCCCACGGGCCTGCGAGCCGCGGCGCACTGGGCGCTCTACCCGCTCGACGACGGCACGCCCGGGCACCCCGGCGACCACATGCGGGCGATCGAGCAGGCGATCGCGGTCGCACGTGCCCGTGCCGCCGTGTCCGCGTCGCACTTCGTCACCCGGCTCGACGGGGACCTCGCCGACGTCCTCGGGGCCGTCGCCGACGCGTGGCTCGCCGCCGCCCGGCACGTGCGGCACGTCGTCGCGCACGTCACGATCACGCTGCACTCGCCGTCGTGGGCGGGCGAGGCGGCGGGCGACGCGGCCGGGGTCGACCGATGAGCGCCGCCCGCGCGCGCGTCACGCTCGCCGAGCTCGTCCTGCTGGCCGTCCTCGCCGTCGTCTTCGGGTTCCTCTACTGGGCGCTGGTGCAGGCGTGGGGCGCGCTCCAGCTCGCGATGGGACCCTTCGGCGACCTCGCCCAGCACGTGCTCATCGGCGGGTGGATGGTCGCGGCCCCGCTCGCGGTCTACGTCGTGCGCAAGCCCGGGGTCGGGATCGTCGTCGAGCTGGTCGCCGCGTTCGTCGAGGTGGCGTTCCTCGCGTCGCCCGTCGGACCGACGCTGCTCGTCGTCGGGCTCGTGCAGGGCGCGGGTGCCGAGGCGGCCTTCGCGCTCACCCGGTACCGCCGCTACGGGTGGGGCGTCTTCGCGCTGTCCGGGGTCCTCGCGGGGCTCGCGAGCACCGCGCTCGGCGTCGTGCGGTTCGGGTGGCTCGGGCAGGACTGGTTCGCGTGGCGGCTCGGGCTGCAGGTCGTGAGCGGGCTCGTGCTGTGCGGGCTGCTCGCGCGTGTGATCGGCGACGCGCTCGCGCGGACCGGGGTGCTCGACAACACGGCGCTCGGCCGCGCACGACGCGGCCGGACCGCGACGGGCCCGTCGGAGGCGTCGGTCGAGCCGGCCGGACCCGACGACGTGGAGGTCCAGGTCGACGAGCGGACCGGCGCGCGGTGATCCGGGCGCGCGGGCTCACCGTCCGCTATCCCGGCGCACCGCGCGCGGTCCTCGACGGTGTCGACCTCGAGGTCCGCCCGGGCGAGCACGTGCTGCTGCTCGGCGGCTCGGGCGGCGGCAAGAGCACGCTGCTGCGCGTGCTCGCCGGTGTCGTGCCGCGCGTGGTCGACGCCGACGTGTCCGGCGCGGTCGAGGTCGCGGGCGTCCACCTGCCCGCGGAGCAGGTCCCGCCGTCGACCGGCTACCTCACGCAGGACCCGGCCGACCAGCTGGTGCTGCCGACCGTCCGCGACGAGGTCGCGTTCGGGCTCGAGAACCGTGCGGTCCCGGCCGCGCAGATCCCGCCCCGGGTCGAGGCCGCGCTCCGTGCGGTCGGTGCCGCGCACCTCGTCGACCGGCGCACCGCGGAGCTGTCGGGCGGCGAGGGGCAGCGCGTCGGGCTCGCCGCGACGCTCGTCACCGCGCCGGACGTGCTGCTGCTCGACGAGCCGACCGCGCTGCTCGACCCGGCGGCGGCCCGCGGTGTCGCGGCGGCGGTCGCGGCGGCCCGGACGCCGTACCGCGCGAGCGTGCTCGTCGAGCACCGCCTCGACGAGCTGGGCGTCCTGCCGGGGCGGACCGTGGTCCTCGACGCGGGCGGGCGCGTGGCGGCGGACGGCCCGACCGCGGGCGTCCTCGTCGAGCAGGCGTCCCACCTCGCCGGCCTCGGGCTCGCGCTCCCGCTGCGTGCCGAGCTGCGTGCGGCGGGGGTCGGGTCGCTCGACGAGCTCGCCGGGCGCGACGTCCGGCGGACGGCCGTCGCCGCACCTCTGGGGGCACCGGCGGCGCACGTCGTGCTGCGGGCGCGCGACCTGCGCGTGCGCCGTGACGGGCGCGACGTCCTGCACGGCGTCGACCTCGACGTGCGGGCGGGCCGTGTCACCGCGGTCGTCGGCCCCAACGGGTCGGGCAAGAGCACGCTGCTGCTCGCCCTCGCCGGGCTGCTCCCGGCGGCGGGCGGCGTGCGCGGCGGGACCGTCGGGTCGGTCTTCCAGCGGCCCGAGCACCAGCTGCTCGCGCGCACGGTGCGCGACGAGGTCGCGTGGGGACCCCGTCGCGCACGGCGCACCGACGTCGACGCGCTCGTCGCGGCCGCGCTCGGCCGGTACGCGCTCGACGGCCTCGCCGACCACGACCCGTTCCGGCTGTCGGGGGGCCAGCAGCGGCGACTGTCGCTCGCCGCCTCGGCGGTGTGCGGGCACGACGTGCTGCTCGCGGACGAGCCGACCTTCGGCCAGGACCGGCGCACGTCGCTGGCCTGCGGCGACGCCCTGCGCGCGCTCGCCGACGAGGGACGTGGCGTCGTCGTGGTGACGCACGACCTGCGCCTCGTCGCCGAGCTCGCCGACGACGTCGTCGTCCTGCGTGCGGGTCACGTCGCCGGTCGCGGCGCGACGGACGACGTGCTCGCCGACGTCCGCCTGCTCGGCGCGACCGGGCTCGTCCTGCCGCCCGTCGTCGCCGCAGCCGTCGCCACGGGTCGGCCGGTCCGGGCCGTGCTCGGCGCGCTGCGGTCGGCCGTCAGGACAGCGACGGGTGCGGAGGCGTCCCGACGCCCGGAGGGGCGGCGGGCCGTCCTCGCCGGGGCCGTGGGGGGCACGCCGTCGCGACACCCGGCCGGTGCGCCGTGAACGGGCCCGGGCTCGGCCGCGCGCTCCCGCACGACTCGGTGCTGCACCGGCGGAACCCGACCGTCAAGCTCGCGGTGTCGTTCGCCGTCGCACTGGTGCTGCTCGTGCCGGTCGACCCCTGGACCCCGGCGGTCCTGCTCGTCCTCGCGCTCCCCGCGGCGACGCTCGCGGGCCGACTCGGCGCGCGGACCGTGCTGCGCGCGCTCGCGCTCTTCACGCCGTTCGCGCTGTCGCTGCTCGCCGTCAACGCGGTCACGCGGCCGGGCGCCGTGCTCGCGCACGTCGGGGGGCTCGAGGTGACGACGACCGGTCTGACGGTCGGCGGCGCGCTCGCGCTGCGCACGCTGCTCGTCGGGCTGCTGTCCGTGGCCTTCACGCTCACGACCGACGCGGGGCGCCTCATGACGAGCCTGCACCAGCACGCACGGCTCGGGCCGCGGGCGACGTTCGCGGTGCTCGCGGGCTACCGCGTCCTCGAGCAGCTGCCCGAGCGGTGGGAGACGGTGCGCCGCGCGCAGGCCGTGCGCGAGCCCGCACGGCGGCCCGGGGCACGGCTGCCGTCGGACCCCGCCTCGCTGGCGCGCGCCGCGTTCACGGTCCTCGTCGTGTCGCTCCGGCAGGGCGAGCGGCTCGCGATCGCCCTCGAGCAGCGCGGCCTCGGTGCCGGGCCGCGGACCGTGGCGCGTCCGGTGCCGCTCGACCGGCGCGACCTCGTGCTCGCCGTGGTGGTCCTGGGGGCGGTCGGCGTGGTCCTCCTCGCGTCGTGGCGGTCCGGCGTGCTGCGGACGTGGTCGACGGTCGGCTGACGCGGGGGCTGCCGCGGTCCGTCGGCGCGCCGGTCCGCCCACCCCGGGCTCGCCGGGCGGTGCCGGGAGGCGGGTGCGAGGCTCGACGCATGGCGCACGACGAGGTCGAGACCGCGTTCGAGGTCGCTCCCGACACCCCGCTGCCCGGGCTGGGCGGGCTGCCGGGCGTCGCGCGCGTCGACCGTCGGGAGCCGCAGCGCCTCGTCGCGACCTACTGGGACTCCCCGCGCCTCGACCTCGCACGGGCCGGCGTGTCGCTGCGGCGCCGCACCGGCGGGCACGACGAGGGCTGGCACCTCAAGGTGCCGCTCGCCGGCGACGGTCCGGACGGGCGCCGCCGCGCGGAGCACCGCGCGGACGTCGCGCCCGCCACCCCGCCCGACGAGCTCGTCGCGCTGGTCCGGTCACGGCTGCGCGACACCGACCCCGTCCCGGTCGTCGAGCTTGTCACGACGCGCACGACCTCGCTGCTGCTCGGCGAGGACGGCACGGTGCTCGCGGAGGTCGCGGACGACGTCGTCGAGGCGCGCGCACCGCACGCACCGGACGCGGGCGCACCGGGCGACAGCGGCACGAGCGCCGCCGCCGACGCCGGCGGGCTCACGCGGTGGCGCGAGTGGGAGGTCGAGCTCGCCGCGGGCGACGACGCGCTGCTCGCGGCGGCCGGGACGGCACTGGCGGAGGCGGGCGGTGCTCCGCGTGCGGCGTCGAAGCTCCAGCGGGCGCTCGGC
>NZ_BHYL01000118.1 GCF_003851725.1 Cellulomonas algicola
CGCGGAGGGTGCGACGCACGACGTCGCGATCACCGTGGTCGGCGCCGAGACCGAGGACGCGGCGGTCGCCGTCGGCCGCGCCGTGGCCCGCTCCAACCTCTTCAAGGCCGCGATCTTCGGCAACGACCCGAACTGGGGCCGCGTGCTCGCGCAGGTCGGGACGGTGCCCGAGTCGGTCGCCGCGTTCGACCCCGAGCTCCTCGACGTCACGATCAACGGCGTGCAGGTCTGCCGGGCCGGGGGAGCGCACGCGCCCCGCACCGAGGTCGACCTCGCCGCGAACCGCGAGGTGCACGTCCTCATCGACCTCCACGCGGGCACCGAGCTCGCGACGATCTGGACCAACGACCTCACGCACGACTACGTCCACGAGAACAGCGCGTACTCCACATGAGCGGCATCCCCGACGACTTCGTCTTCGACACCCGGACGGACCTGCGCCCGGACCAGAAGGCGGAGGTGCTGATCCAGGCGCTGCCCTGGCTGCAGAAGTTCAGCGGCGCGCTGGTCGTCGTGAAGTACGGCGGCAACGCGATGATCGACGACACGCTCAAGCGCGCGTTCGCCGAGGACATGGTGTTCCTGCACCAGGTCGGCCTGCGGCCGGTCGTCGTGCACGGCGGCGGCCCCCAGATCAACGCGATGCTCGACCGGCTCGGCATCGAGTCGGAGTTCCGGGGCGGCCTGCGCGTCACGACGCCCGAGGCCATGGACGTCGTCCGCATGGTGCTGACCGGCCAGGTGTCGCGCGAGCTCGTCGGGCTCCTCAACGCGTACGGCCCGCACGCGGTCGGCCTCTCGGGCGAGGACGGCGGCCTGTTCCAGGCGCGCCGCCGCACCGCGGTCGTCGACGGCGAGCACGTGGACGTCGGCCTCGTGGGCGACGTCGTGCACGTCAACCCGGGCGCCGTGCAGGACCTGCTCGACGCGGGTCGCATCCCGGTGGTGTCGACGGTCGCCCCGGACGTCGACGACCCGACGCAGGTGCTCAACGTCAACGCCGACACCGCAGCCGCGGCGCTCGCGGTCGCGCTCGGCGCGCGCAAGCTCATCGTCCTCACGGACGTCGAAGGCCTCTACACGAGCTGGCCCGACCGCACGTCGCTCGTGCGCCGCCTGCGCTCCCGCGAGCTCGCCGAGCTGCTGCCGTCCCTCGACGCGGGCATGCGCCCGAAGATGGAGGCGTGCTGGCGCGCCGTCGAGGGCGGCGTCGGCCGTGCCCACGTGATCGACGGCCGCGCCCCGCACTCGATCCTCGTCGAGGTCTTCACGTCCGACGGCATCGGCACGATGGTGCTGCCGGACGAGGAGCCCGCCGACGCCCCGTTCACCGCCCCCGTGCCGGCCGTCCGGCCCACCCCGGAGGTCCCCGCATGAGCACCGACGTCACGCCCTCGGGCGCCCGGCACCGGGCCTCGGCGGCACCCGACGCCTCGCTGCCCGTCCAGGCCGTCGACGGCTCGGTCGCGCAGTGGACCGAGCGCTACACGCACGCGCTCATGGACACGTTCGGCGCCCCGCAGCGCGTCCTCGTGCGTGGCGAGGGCCCGTACGTGTGGGACGCCGACGGCCGCCGCTACCTCGACCTGCTCGGCGGGATCGCGGTCAACTCGCTCGGCCACGCGCACCCGACGCTGACCGCGGCGATCAGCGCGCAGCTCGGCACCCTCGGGCACGTGTCGAACTTCTTCGCGAGCCCGACGCAGATCGCGTTCGCGGAGCGGCTCCTGTCGCTCGCGCAGGCACCGGAGGGGTCGCGCGTCTTCCTCACCAACTCCGGCACGGAGGCGAACGAGGCGGCGTTCAAGCTCGCCCGGCGCAACGGCGGCCCGGACCGCCCGCGGGTCCTCGCGCTCGAGGGCGCGTTCCACGGCCGGTCCATGGGCGCGCTCGCGCTCACCCACAAGGCGGCCTACCGCGAGCCGTTCGAGCCGCTGCCCGGCGGTGTCGAGTTCCTGCCGTTCGGCGACGCCGCCGCGCTCGAGGCCGCGTTCGCCGACGGTGCGGGCACCCAGGTCGCCGCGCTGGTCGTGGAGCCGATCCAGGGCGAAGCGGGTGTGCGCCCGCTGCCGCCGGGCTACCTCGCGCTCGCGCGGCGTCTCACGGCCGAGCACGGCGCGCTGCTCATCCTCGACGAGGTGCAGACGGGGATGGGCCGGACGGGCTCGTGGCTCGCGTACCAGCAGCCGGAGATCGGCGGCGGCATCGTGCCGGACGCGGTCACGCTCGCGAAGGGCCTCGGCGGCGGGTTCCCCGTCGGCGCGCTCGTCGCGTACGGCGAGCGGACGGCCACGCTGCTGGGCCGCGGCCAGCACGGCACGACGTTCGGCGGCAACCCGGTCGCCGCGGCGGCGGGCCTGGCGACGATCGCGGTGATCGAGCGCGACGGCCTGCTCGACCACGTCCGGACGCTCGGCGCCACGCTGCGCGCGCGGATCTCCGGTCTCGGCCACCCGCTGGTGACCGACGTGCGCGGTGCGGGTCTCCTGATCGCGATCGAGCTGGCCCGGCCCGTCGCGCCGCAGGTCGCCGCAGCGGCGCTCGAGGCGGGCTTCGTCGTCAACCCGTGCACGCCGACCACGATCCGGCTCGCCCCGCCGTTCGTCCTCACCGAGGAGCAGGCGGGCACGTTCGTCGACTTCCTCGCCGCGGTCCCGGCGGACCTGGGGGCCGACGCATGACGCGGCACTTCCTGCGCGACGACGACCTGACGCCCGCGGAGCAGCGCGAGGTCCTCGAGCTCGCGCTCGCGTTCCGCGACGACCGGTACGTGCGCCGCCCGCTGGTCGGCCCGCGGGCGGTCGCGGTGATCTTCGACAAGCCCACGCTGCGCACGCAGGTGTCGTTCACGACGGGCGTCGCCGAGCTCGGCGGCTACCCGCTGCTCGTCGAGGGCAAGCTCGCGCAGATCGGCGTGCGTGAGTCGGTCGCCGACACGGCGCGCGTGCTCGGCCGGCAGGTCGCGGCGGTCGTCTGGCGGACGTTCGAGCAGTCGCGGCTCGACGAGATGGCGCAGCACGCGGGCGTCCCCGTCGTGAACGCGCTGACGGACCTGTTCCACCCGTGCCAGGTGCTCGCGGACCTCGCGACGGTCGCGCTGCACCGCGGCGGCGTCGGGCGGCTCGCGGGCCAGACGCTCGCGTACGTGGGCGACGGCGCGAACAACATGGCGCACTCCTACCTCCTGGGCGGCGCGACGGCCGGGCTGCACGTGCGGATCGGCACGCCCGACGGGTACCCGCCCGACGCGGGCGTCCTCGCCGACGCGGCGGCGATCGCCGAGCGCACGGGCGGCTCGGTCGCGGTCGTCGGCTCGCTCGCCGAGGCCGTGACGGGTGCCGACGTCGTCGCGACCGACACGTGGGTCTCGATGGGCCAGGAGGGCGAGGCCGCCGCGCGCGAGACGCCGTTCGTGCCGTTCCGGGTCGACGCGGCCGCCCTGGCGATCGCCGCGCCCGACGCGATCGTCCTGCACTGCCTGCCCGCCTACCGCGGCAAGGAGATCACCGCCGACGTGCTCGACGGCCCGCGGTCGGTCGTCTGGGACGAGGCCGAGTTCCGTCTGCACGCGCAGAAGGCGCTCCTGACCTGGCTGCTGGAGCAGTCGTGACCGTCGCGTCCGGGCCGGTCCCGTCGACCAAGGCGGCGCGCCAGGCGCTCGTCCAGTCGCTGCTGACCCGCGGCACGGTGCACTCGCAGCAGCAGCTCGCGGAGCTCCTCGCCGCCGAGGGCGTGTCCGTCACCCAGGCGACGCTCTCGCGCGACCTCGTCGAGCTGCGTGCCGTGAAGGTGCGCACCCCGTCGGGTGGGCTCGCCTACGCGGTCCCGGCCGAGGGCGGGCACCGCACCGCGACGACGGGCGTCGACGAGGAGATGCTCGCCGCGCGGCTCGCGCGCCTGTGCGCGGAGCTCCTGGTCACCGCGGAGGCGTCGGGCAACCTCGTCGTCCTGCGCACCCCGCCGGGCGCGGCGCAGTTCCTCGCCTCGGCGATCGACCACTCGGTGCTGCCCGCCGTGCTCGGCACGATCGCGGGCGACGACACCGTCCTCGTCATCGCCCGCGAGGGCGACGACACCGCCGGGCCGGCGGCCGCGGGCACCGCGCTCGCGGCCCGCTTCCTCGCGCTCGCGACCGACGCGCGACCCGAGTCGCGTCAGCGCACCCTCGACTGAGCACCCCCAGACCCGCACACCCCCTGAGAAGAGAGAAGTTCCATGACTGAGCGTGTCGTCCTCGCGTACTCCGGCGGCCTGGACACGTCCGTCGGCATCGGCTGGATCGCGGAGGCCACCGGTGCCGAGGTCATCGCCGTGGCGGTCGACGTCGGCCAGGGCGGCGAGGACCTCGAGGTCATCCGTCGGCGTGCGCTCGACTGCGGCGCGGTCGAGGCGTACGTCGCCGACGCGCGCGACGAGTTCGCCGCCGAGTACTGCATGCCCGCCCTCAAGGCGAACGGCCTGTACCTCGACCGCTACCCGCTGGTCTCGGCGCTCTCGCGTCCGGTGATCGTCAAGCACCTCGTGCGCGCCGCCCGCCAGTTCGGCGCGACGACCGTCGCGCACGGCTGCACCGGCAAGGGCAACGACCAGGTCCGCTTCGAGGTCGGCATCACCTCGCTCGCGCCCGACCTGACCTGCCTCGCACCCGTCCGCGACCTCGCGCTCACGCGCGACAAGGCGATCGACTTCGCCGAGAAGCACGACCTGCCGATCGCGACGACCAAGCACAACCCGTTCTCGATCGACCAGAACGTGTGGGGCCGCGCCGTCGAGACGGGGTTCCTCGAGGACATCTGGAACGCCCCGACGAAGGACGTCTACACCTACACCGACGACCCGACTTTCCCCCCGGTCGCCGACGAGGTCGTCGTCACGTTCGAGGCCGGTGTCCCGGTCGCGCTCGACGGCGTGCCGGTCACGCCGCTCCAGGCCATCCAGGAGATGAACCGCCGTGCGGGCGCCCAGGGCGTCGGCCGGATCGACATCGTCGAGGACCGCCTCGTCGGCATCAAGTCCCGCGAGGTCTACGAGGCGCCGGGCGCGATCGCGCTCATCGCCGCGCACCAGGAGCTCGAGAACGTCACCGTCGAGCGCGAGCAGGCCCGGTTCAAGCGCGGCGTCGAGCAGCGCTGGACCGAGCTCGTCTACGACGGCCAGTGGTTCTCGCCCCTCAAGAAGTCGCTCGACGTGTTCATCGACGACACCCAGAAGTACGTCTCGGGCGACGTGCGCCTCGTTCTGCACGGCGGTCGCGCGACCGTGTCGGGCCGCCGCTCCGACGCGTCGCTCTACGACTTCAACCTCGCGACGTACGACACGGGCGACACGTTCGACCAGTCCGCCGCCCGCGGGTTCATCGAGATCTACGGCCTGTCGTCCAAGCTCGCCGCGGCGCGCGACGTGCGTTTCGGCAACGCCGAGGACCTCGGCTCGCAGGGCGGGATCGGCAGTGTCTGACGAGCAGGCACCCCTGGCACTGTGGGGCGGCCGGTTCGCGTCCGGACCGGCCGCCGCGCTCGCCGACCTGTCCCGGTCGACGCACTTCGACTGGCGGCTCGCGGACCACGACATCTCGGGGTCGGTCGCGCACGCGCGCGTCCTGCACCGGGCCGGGCTGCTCACCGCCGACGAGCTCGACGGCATGGTCGACGCGCTCGAGCGGCTGCGCGCCGACGTCGCGTCGGGCGCGTTCGGCCCGGCGCCCGACGACGAGGACGTGCACACGGCCCTCGAGCGCGGCCTGATCGAGCGCGCCGGCGCCGACCTCGGCGGCAAGCTGCGCGCGGGGCGCTCGCGCAACGACCAGATCGCGACGCTCGTGCGGATGTACCTGCGCGAGCAGGCGCGCGTCCTGTCGGGTCTCGTGCTCGACGTCGTCGACGCGCTCGTCGCGCAGGCGTCGGCCGCGGGCGACGCCCCGATGCCGGGCCGCACGCACCTGCAGCACGCGCAGCCGGTCCTCCTCGCGCACCACCTGCTGGCGCACGCGTGGCCGCTGCTGCGCGACGTCGGCCGCTGGGTCGACTGGGACGCGCGCGCCGCGCGCTCGCCCTACGGCTCGGGTGCGCTCGCCGGTTCGTCGCTCGGGCTCGACCCGGCCGCGGTCGCGGCGGAGCTCGGGTTCGACGGTCCCGTCGAGAACTCGATCGACGGCACCGCGTCGCGCGACGTCGTCGCGGAGTTCGCGTTCGTCGCCGCGATGCTCGCGGTCGACGTCTCCCGGCTCGCGGAGGAGGTCGTGCTCTGGTCGACCAAGGAGTTCGGCTTCGTGCGGCTGCACGACGCCTACTCCACGGGGTCGAGCATCATGCCGCAGAAGAAGAACCCGGACGTCGCCGAGCTCGCGCGCGGCAAGGCGGGGCGCCTCGTCGGCGACCTCACCGGCCTGCTCACGACGCTCAAGGGCCTCCCGCTCGCGTACAACCGCGACCTGCAGGAGGACAAGGAGCCGGTGTTCGACCAGGTCGACCAGCTGACGGTCCTCCTGCCCGCGTTCGCGGGGATGGTCGCGACCCTCACGTTCGACACCGACCGCATGGCCGAGCTCGCGCCGCAGGGCTTCTCGCTGGCCACGGACGTCGCCGAGTGGCTCGTCCGCGAGGGCGTGGCGTTCCGGGTCGCGCACGAGATCGCCGGGGCGTGCGTCCGCGCGTGCGAGGAGCGGAAGCCCGCGATCGAGCTGTGGGAGCTCAGCGACGACGACCTCCTCGCGATCTCCCCGCACCTCACGAGCGGGGTCCGGTCGGTCCTGTCCGTCGAGGGCTCGCTCGCCTCGCGCGACGCCGCCGGCGGCACCGCCCCCGTGCGGGTCGCCGAGCAGCTCGCGGCCGCGCGCGAGGCGGCGACGGCCCTGCGTGCGCGCTTCGCCCCGGACTGACGCGGGCAGAAACCTCATCGCGAGGGGTCGTCGACCGATGGGTCCGGCGACCCCACGTCGGCTCGCGTCAGCCCTCGGCGTGGTCGGCACGACGAGGAGCGACACCCGAGTGAGCACCACCGGCACGGCCGTGAGTCCTGACGTCCACCCCGCGAAGGGGGCCGCCCGGTCGGCGCGGCGGGCGGCCGCGCTGGACCGGCCGTACCTGAGCACCCTCACGGGCTTCCAGCGGTGGTTCGCGAACATGTCGATCCGCGCGAAGGTCCTCACGCTCGCGCTCGTCATGCTCACGATGGCCCTGGCCGTCGTCGTCGTCGCCTGGGTGGACGGCACCGAGGTCGTCGCGCTCGCGGGCGGCGACCCGGCGGTCGCGGAGCACGTCGGCGCGACGCGCCGCACGCTCCTCGGCCTCGGCGTCGGCGCGACGGTGCTCGCGGGCGGTCTCACCACGTGGGGCGCCCACGCGATCGACCGCGAGCTGAGCCGGCTGTTCCGGGTGTCCGCCGCGGTGGAGGCCGGCGACCTCACCCAGCGCACGCGGCTCGACAACCGCGACCAGATCGGCCGCGCGGGCCGTGCGCTCGACACCGGCCTCGACGCGCTGCACGGCTCGCTCCGGGGCGTCGCCGACGAGGTGGTCGTCCTCCACGACGCGGCGCAGCAGCTCGACGACGGCAACCGGACGCTGTCGGCCACGGCCGAGCGTGCGAGCTCCGACGCCGACGCCGCCGCCTCGGCGGCCGAGCAGGTCGCGCAGACCGTCCGGTCCGTCGCGGCCGGTGCCGACCAGATGGGCGCCTCGATCCGGCAGATCGCGAGCAACGCGGGCGAGGCGCTGCACGTCGCGACCGAGGCGACGACCGCCGTGGACGAGGCGGTCCGCACCGTCGGACGCCTCGGCGACTCCTCGGAGCAGATCGGCGCCGTCGTGCGGCTCATCACGTCGATCGCGGAGCAGACGAACCTGCTGGCGCTCAACGCGACCATCGAGGCGGCCCGGGCGGGCGACGCGGGCAAGGGCTTCGTCGTCGTCGCGAACGAGGTCAAGGAGCTCGCGGGCGAGACCGCGCGCGCGACGGACGAGATCGCGCGCCGGATCGCGGCGATCCAGGTCGACACCACGGCCGCGGTGGACGCCATCGGACGCATCACCCAGGTCATCGCGGCGATCAACGAGTACCAGTCCACGATCGCCGCGGCGGTCGAGGAGCAGTCCGCGACGACCGCCGCGATGTCGCGCGGCGTCGGCGAGGCGGCGACGGGCATCGGGGAGATCGCGACGTCCGTGTCGTCGGTCGCGGGCGGTGCGGGGCGGACCAGCGACGCCCTCGCGCGCGAGAGCGTCACCGTCGGGTCGATCGCGGAGGTGTCGGAGCGCCTGGCGTCCTCGACGGCCGCGTTCCGCCTCTGACCGGCATGATGTCCTCTCCGTCGAGAGGAGGCCGCGTGACCGTTCCGACGTCCGGGACCGACGCCGTCGACGCGGTCGTCGCGCGGGCGCGTGCCGCCCGGCCCCGCCTCGGTGGTGTGCGGCTCGTCTGCGTCGACGGCCCGGCCGGCTCCGGCAAGTCGACGCTCGCGCGCCGGGTCGGCGCGGCACTGGGCGCGACCGTGCTCCACGTCGACGACCTGCTCGACGGGTGGTCCGACCTCGAGGGCGTGTGGGAGCGGCTCGACGCGCAGGTGCTCGGGCCTCTCGCGGCCGGTCGGCCGGGCCGTTACCGCCGGTACGACTGGACGGCGGGCGCGTTCGCCGAGTGGCACGACGTCCCGGTGCCTGACGTCCTGGTCCTCGACGGCTGCGGGTCGGCGCGGACCGCGGCGGACCCGGTCGCGGCGGTGAAGGTCTGGGTCGAAGCACCCCGCGACCTGCGCCTGTCGCGCGGGCTCGAGCGCGACGGCGCCGACGCCCGCGAGCACTGGCTCGCGTGGATGGTCGCCGAGCAGGAGCACTTCGCCCGGGAGCGCACGCGCGAGCGCGCGGACGTGCACGTCGACGCCGTCGGCCGCCTCGTCGAGCGCTGATCGCACGGCCCGTCCGCCGATGGTCGCGCGGCTTCACCGCGAAGATCGGGCGGTCCGGGCGGCGTGGGGTGCGTGGTCGGCACGGCGACGCTCGCGCGGTCCGCACGCCGACGCTCGGCGTCCGCGACCCGGATCGGCGAGCCGGTCGCGCGGCCGGTGCGGCAGGATGAGCGCGTGACCCAGCCCAGCGAGGTACCGACGACACCGGACGCGGCCGACCCGCGCGCGGTCGTCGCGGTGCCCGCCCGCGTCTGGTACAGCCGCGACGTGCACGTCGTCGCCCGGGACCTGCTGGGCTCCTACCTGACGTCGCGGTCGCCCGAGGGCGACGTGACGGTGCGCCTCACCGAGGTCGAGGCCTACGGCGGCGCCGACGACCCGGGCTCGCACGCCTACCGCGGCCGCACGTCGCGCAACGCGGTGATGTTCGCGGAGCCCGGACGCCTGTACATCTACCGCCACCTGGGCCTGCACCACTGCCTCAACGTCGTCGCCCAGCCGACGGGCAGCCCGGCCGCGGTCCTGCTCCGCGCGGGCGAGGTCGTCGAGGGCGAGGACCTCGCGTGGGAGCGTCGCGAGCGCGTCGGCGTCGTCGACTCCCAGCGGCAGCTGGCACGTGGCCCCGCCCGGCTGGCGGTGTGCCTCGGCCTGGACCTGCGCGCCAACGGTGCGGACCTCACGGAGGCCGGCGGCGCGACCGTGCTGCACCGGCACGCGGGGTCGTCGCTGTCCGCGCACGCGTCTGGCCCGCGCGTCGGCGTGTCCGGCGCCGGCGGCGAGGCGCACTTCCCCTGGCGCTACTGGCTGACGGGGGAGCGCACCGTGTCGGCGTACCGGCCCGCGTATCGGCGGCCGGCGTCGGTAGACGTCCCGTGAGGACGACGACGTCGGCCCTGTGCCCACCGCGCTCCGCGGGTCGCGTGCTCGCGCGGGGCAGCCGGCCCGTCCACGGCGTGCCGGCGACCTCGGACGCGACGCACGCCCGGGACTCGCGGCCCGCCCGGGACGCGCGGTCCCCCCCGGAGCACCCCGCCTCTCGAGGGCGCCGTGACCACGGCCGCCCCGACCTTCGCAGGAGAACCCTCGTGACCCACATCCTCGACGAGCTCGCGTGGCGCGGTCTCGTCGCCCAGACCACCGACGCCGACGCGCTGCGCGCCGCCCTCTCGGACGGCCAGGTGACGCTGTACTGCGGCTTCGACCCGACCGCGCCGAGCCTGCACATCGGCAACCTGGTCCAGATCCTCACCGTGCGGCGCCTCCAGGACGCCGGTCACCGCCCGCTCGCGCTCGTCGGCGGCGCGACCGGGCTCATCGGCGACCCGAAGATGACGGGCGAGCGCACCCTCAACTCGCCGGAGATCGTCGCCCGCTGGGTCGAGCGCATCCGCCGCCAGATCGAGCCGCTGCTGCGCTTCGACGGCCCGGCCGCCGCGACCATGGTGAACAACCTCGACTGGACGGCACCGCTGTCGGCGATCGACTTCCTGCGCGACGTCGGCAAGCACTTCCGCCTCGGCACCATGCTGGCGAAGGACACCGTCGCGCGTCGACTCAGCAGCGAGCAGGGCATCAGCTTCACCGAGTTCAGCTACCAGATCCTGCAGGGCATGGACTTCCTGGAGCTGCACCGTCGGCACGGCGTGACGCTCCAGACCGGCGGGAGCGACCAGTGGGGCAACCTCCTCTCGGGCGTCGAGCTCATCCGCAAGGTCGAGGGCACCGCCGTCCACGCGCTGACCACGCCGCTCGTGACGAAGGCCGACGGCACCAAGTTCGGCAAGACGGAGGCCGGCACCGTGTGGCTCGACGCCGAGCTCACGACGCCGTACGCCTTCTACCAGTTCTGGCTCAACGCCGACGACGCCGACGTCGTGAAGTACCTGAAGATCTTCACGTTCCGCTCGCACGAGCAGATCGAGGAGCTCGCCGACGCGGTGGTGCAGCGACCGGCCGCCCGCGAGGCGCAGCGCGCCCTGGCGCACGACGTCACGTCGCTCGTGCACGGCACCGCCGCGGCCGACAAGGTGGTCGCGGCGAGCCAGGCGCTCTTCGGCCGGGGGTCGCTCGGCGACCTCGACGAGTCGACGCTCGCCGCCGCCGTCGCCGAGCTCCCGACCGCTCCCGGCCGTGCGGGCGACCCGGTGGTCGACGTGCTCGCCGCGTCGGGCATCGTCGCCTCGAAGGCGGCGGCTCGCCGGGCGATCGGCGAGGGCGGCGCGTCGGTCAACAACGTCCGGGTCGAGGCGGAGGACGCGGTCCTGCGCACCGAGGACCTCCTCCACGGGAGGTGGGCGATCCTCCGCCGCGGCAAGCGCACCCTCGCGGTGGTCGACGCGCACGCCTGAACCACGCCAGCTCCAGCCGCACCGCTCGACCCCTCCCGGATGCCCGGTCCCCTCGTGGGGCCGGGCATCCGTCGTCGTCGAGGCGCACGCGTGGGCCCGCGCATCCGTGGTCGACGCGCACCCCGTGACCGCACCTCCGCCGTCGGGCAGCCCCCCACGCTCGCGGTCGACGGGACGGTCGTCCACCGGCCCGGCTTGCGCCCGAAAGCCGGGCCCGCGCCGCGCACGTCGACCGACCGTCAGTCGCACGGGGGTGCGCCCCGGAGCGCGTCAGTGAGCGCGGGGGGCATCGGCACACGCAGGGGTCGGCCCGGGCGCGCGAGTCGCCCGGGCGGTCGGACCGGACATGCCGGACGCGCGAGGCATGCAGGACCGGGGGAGCACCGGACCCCAGGGAAGGTCCGCCGGCAGCCCCGCGGGGCGTCGGCCCAGGTCAGGGCGCCCTTCGCGGCCTCAGACGGCGTCATCCGTATGCCTGGTGACGGGGGTCACCGCAACCGGATTTGCCTCCGCCGCCCGGGCCCGCGTAATGTTCTCGATGTCGCCCGGCAGGGAGGAACGGACACCGAGGAACGATCCCGGTGGCTGGTCCCGAGGGTGGCCGCCCCCGAACAGAACCGCAGGAGCTCAGTGCGCCTGCAGCACGTTCGGGAGGGCCTGAGCCCGCAACCGCGAGCCCCACGGGGCGGACGGGAACGGCCGGAAGGTCCGCTAAGATGGAGAACGACAAAGCCTCTGACGAAGAGCCGAAAGGCTCGAGCAGATGCGCGTCTGTTCCTTGAGAACTCAACAGTGTGCCAAGTAGTCGATGCCAAGATGGTTCATCGCACGGTTTCGTGTGGTGGGTCTTGGTTGAGATTGAGAGGGCTCGTGCCACCCC
>NZ_BHYL01000119.1 GCF_003851725.1 Cellulomonas algicola
GTGCGCGCCGCGACGCTCGAGCGCGACGGCGCGAGCGCGCTCGCCGCCGCGCGGGCGACGGCGGCCGCGGGCACCCCGGCGTCGCTCACGTGCGACCCCGTCGACCTCGGCGGCACGTTCGCGGCCGGCGAGGTGGTCCGCGTCGACGTCGCCTGCACGGTGTCCTGGTCGGACCTCGGCGTGCTGGGGCTCCCCGGGACGGTCGAGGTCGAGGCGTCGTCGGCGGCACCCCTGGACCGGTACCGCAGGACGGGGGCGTGACCGTGCGCGACCGCCATCCGCTGCGCCTCCGGTCCGACGAGGGGTCCGCGTCCGTCTTCGTGATCGGGATCGTGCTCGTCCTGTTCGCCGTCGTCGGCCTCGTCGCGGACGGCGGCCGGGCGGTCAACGCGCGCGTCGCGATCGTCGACGACGCCGAGCAGGCGGCACGCGCCGCGGCCAACCAGCTCGACGTCGCCCACCTGCGCGCGACGGGCGAGGCGCGGATCGACCCCGGCGCCGCCCGCGACGCGGCCGTCGACTTCCTGTCCGTGCGCGGGTACGCACCCGGGCGCATGACGGTGACCGCCGCCGACGACCAGGTCACCGTCGAGGTCGAGGACGTCGTGCCCACGGTCCTGCTGCAGCTGGCGGGCGTCGACACGTTCACCGTCGAGGGCAGCGCGACCGCGCGCGCGGCGGTCGGGATCGTCACCGAGATCGGGGGAGCACCGTGAACGAGGCCGAGCTGCGGTCGGACCGCGAGACCGGGCCGGGCAGGTTCCTGCAGGAGGACGTCGTGCAGCGGCCACGCCGCGTCGCGTCGTCGGTCCTGTCCGCCGCCCTGCTGCTCCTGCTCGTGGTCGGGGTGCCCGCCGGGCTGCTCGCGCTCGACGCCGCCCCGGCGATCCCGCGCTCGCTGCCGTCGCTGGACGCGCTCACCGGCACGATCGGCGTCGAGCAGCTGCTCGCGGTGCTCGTGTGGATCGTCTGGCTCGCCTGGCTCCAGTTCACGATCTGCACCGTGGTCGAGCTGCGGTCCGCGCTCTCGGGCGTCGGGCTGCCCGCACGCGTCCCGCTCGCCGGGCCGAGCCAGCGGCTGGCCCGCACGCTCGTCGTGTCGGTGCTGCTCCTCGCGAGCGCAGCCGGTCAGGCGTCCGCCGCGGTGGCGCCGTCGGCACCCGTGCACAGCGAGGTCGGTGTCGCGATCTCCGCGCCCGCCGTCGCGGGCGAGGTGGCGGCGACCGTGGCGGCACCCGCCGAGGCGCAGGCCGCGCAGGGTGAGACGACGTACTGGCTCGGCGACGTCCAGCTCAGTCCCGAGGAGGGCGCCGAGCTCCTCGGCAAGCGCGTGTACGTCGTCAAGGTGCCCGACGGGCGCTACCACGACAACCTCTGGGACATCGCCGAGCGGACGCTGGGCGACGGCCGCCGGTACAGCGAGGTGTTCGAGCTCAACAAGGGGCGCGACCAGCCCGACGGGCACGAGCTCACGCTCGAGCGGCTCATCTACCCGAACTGGCTGCTGGTGATGCCCGAGGACGCGGCCGGTGTCGAGCGCGTCACCGCCGTCGTCACACCGGTCGCGCCCGCACCGGAGTCGCCCGCTCCCGTGGCGCCGGTCCCCGAGCAGGCACCCGCGGCCGACGCCGCCCAGGCCGCGCCCGCCGCGGACGCCGTGCACGAGTCCCCGGCGAGCACCGCGCTGCTCGTGGGCGGCGGTCTGCTCGCCGTCGGGCTGCTCGCGGCGCTCGACCGCCTGCGC
>NZ_BHYL01000120.1 GCF_003851725.1 Cellulomonas algicola
GCCGTGAACGCGTCGGCCCGCTCGGCGTGCGCGGCCGCGAGCGCCTGCCACCGGGCGGCGGGCAGCGCGCGCGGCGGCGCGTCGGCGGTCGTGGTCACGTCCCCAGGGTAGGTCGACCCGCGGAGGCTCTCGACGCCGACCGAGCGGGAGCCGGCGCGCGCCCGTCGGGGCCCGCCTGGCGCACGGCGCGACCGGACCGACAGACTGTCGTCGTGCTCACCGTCGCCCTGGTCCTCGCCGCCCTCGCGGGCCTCCTGCACGTCTACATCTTCGTGCTCGAGTCGCTGCGGTTCGACCGTCCCGAGGTCCACCAGCGGTTCCGCACCCGGACCGAGGACGTGCCCGCGGTGCGCGCGTGGGCGTACAACCAGGGCTTCTACAACCTGTTCCTCGCCGTCGGGGCCTTCGCGGGCGTCCTGGTCGCGGCCACCGGACCGGACGACGTGGGCCTCGCGCTCGTGCTCCTCGCGTGCGGCTCGATGCTCGCGGCGGCGCTGGTCCTCGTCGCCACCGACCGCCGGATGGTGCGCGCGGCCGCGTCCCAGGGCACGATCCCGCTGCTCGCCGTCGTGGCGGCCGTCGTCGCGCTCGCGGCCTGAGCCGCCGCGTCCCGACCGGGTCAGTCGCGACGCGCGACGAACACCCACTCGCGTCCCGGGCGGTCGGGCGCGTCGCGCACCTCGAGGACCGTGAAGCCCGCGTCCGCGAGCGAGGCCACCACCTCGTCGTGCTCGCGGAAGCGCAGCGTCGAGTCCGACGCCAGCACCGCCCCGTCGGCGAACGCGTACGTGGACCGGAACGTCACGAGGCCGGGGGAGACGTCGAGCAGGTCGGTCCACGTCTCGACGACCCCCACGCCGGGCACGTCGTCGCGCGACCACGTCCGCTCCCGCACCCAGTCGCGCCACGCCTCGCGCGCCGGCACCCGGGTCTCCAGGACCAGGTGCCCGCCCGGGCGGACCGCGGCGTGCAGGCCGCACAACGTCGCGGCCCAGTCGTCGTCGGCGACGAAGACCTGCGCGACGTTCCCCGTCATGACCGCGAGGTCCACGGCGAGCGGCGGCAGCGTCGTCGCGTCCCCGTGCACCCAGCGCACGCGGTCCGCGTCCGGCTTCGCGCGCGCGACGTGCAGGGACGCGACCGCGGGGTCGACACCCACGACGTCCACACCCCGGCGGGCCAGCAGGACCGCGAACGTGCCGGTGCCGCAGCCCACGTCGAGCACCGTCCGGGCGCCGAGCTCGTCGACCAGCGCGGCGTACACGTCGAGGTCGGACCGGTCGGGGTCGAGCGGGTCGTAGAGCGCGGCGAGACGGGGGTCGGTGAACGCGGCATCGGGCACGACGCGAGGCTACGGGGGTCTCGCACCGTCCGGACGACGCGCCGTCGCTGCGCACGCGAGGTGGCGCAGGCCTGGATAGCGTGGCCGCAGGGGCGTGCAGCAGGGGGCGTCGCGATCGGCAGCAGAGACGTCCGGCACGCGGCGGGCCGCCCCGTGACGGACCGGAGGACCGATGGTCGACATCCTGCGCGACGTGCTCGTCGCGCTGCTCGTGGCGTGCGTCGCCATGGCGCTCATCCCCGTGGTCGGGGGCATCGTGCTGTACGGCATCGTGCCGTTCCACGCGGTGCGGTCGCACCTGCGCCGGGCGGGTGCCTACCTGCCGCGCGTCGTGGTGCTGATCCCGGCCTGGAACGAGGCGCCCGTGCTCACGGCGTCGCTCGAGCGGCTCATGGCCCTCGAGTACCCGCCCGACCGGTTGCGCGTCTTCGTCATCGACGACGCGAGCACCGACGACACGCCCGCGGTCGTCGGCGCGGTCGCCGAGCGGTTCCCCGGGCAGATCGTCCACCTGCGGCGCGAGCAGGGCGGCCAGGGCAAGGCGCACACGCTCAACCACGGGATCCGGCGGGCGCTCGCGGACGACTGGATGGAGGCGCTCCTCATCATGGACGCCGACGTCGTCTACCGGCCCGACTCGCTGCGCCGCATGACGCGGCACCTCGCGGACCCGCGCGTGGGGGCGGTGTCGGCGTACATCCGCGAGGGCTCGCGGCGGCCGAGCGCGGTCACGCGGTTCATCGGCTACGAGTACGTGACGGGACAGGCGGCCGCGCGTCGCGCGGAGAACGTCGTGGGGGCGATGGACTGCCTCGCGGGCGGTGCGCAGCTGCACTCGCGCGTCAACATCGAGGCGATCGGCGGGCAGGTCGACACCTCGACGCTGGCCGAGGACACGATGACGACGTTCATGACGCAGCTCGACGGGCGGCTGGTCGTGTTCGATCCGTCGGCGGTCGTGCTCGCGGAGGAGCCGGACTCGGTCACGGGCCTGTGGAAGCAGCGGCTGCGGTGGGGGCGCGGCAACGTGCAGATCTCCAGCCGGTTCCGGCGGATGTGGTTCCGACCGACTCGGCAGCACCGGCTCGGCTCGTTCCTCTTCGGCTTCATGTGGTTCGCGATCTACCTGCTGCCGTTCTTCATGACCGCGGCGAGCGTGGGCCTCATCGGTCTCTTCCTGCTCGACGAGCTGCTCGCGACCTGGATGTTCCAGGCGCTGTGGTGGGCGGCGATCACCGCGTACGTCTTCATCACGGCGACGACGCTCATGCTCGACCGGGAGACGGCACGGCGGTCGTGGCTCGAGGCGCTGATGTTCCCGGGGCTGGGCTTCCTGATCATCATGGCCGCGGTGTTCGTGCCCGGGCTCTGGGACGAGCGCATCCCCGCGGCGCTGGACCTGCAGCTGGGGCCCGTCGCGGTCACCGCCTGGACGCTGCTGCTGTACGCGTGGCCCGTGCTGTCGATGGTGTGCGCGTGGGGCCTCAAGCAGCTCGAGCGCGCACCGGGCGGCCGTCGGGCGGTGCGCTTCCTCATCTACCTCGTGGGGTACGGGCCGGTGCTGTGCGCGGTGTCCGCGGACGCCTACCTCAAGGAGTGGCAGGGCGCGGCGCAGGTGTGGGACAAGACCGAGAAGAAGGGCACGGTGGCGGCATGAGCACCCCGACGTCACGCACCGAGGAGGAGCGCGCAGCCTGGTGGGCGACGCTCGCGCCGGACGCGCTCGAGGACGAGATCCGCGTCAACCTGCGGGCCGAGCGGCGGCTCGTGCCGATCGCGCTGGTCGCGGGCGCGCTCACGGTCGTCATCCTGCTGCTACGGGCGTTCCTGGCCTGACGGGGAGCCGACCGGCACTCCCGCCCCGGTCCGCGCGGGCGGGTCGGGCAGCGGGTCGGGCCGGACGTCGGCGGCGCGCGTCGAGACGCCGTGCAGGACCCGCTCGAACGGCCCGCGCCCGAGGGCGGCCCGCCACGACCAGCACAGCACCGTCGTCGTCACGAGGAACGCGAGCCACGACGCGACGGCCGGGGCGTAGACGACGCCGTCGCCGAGCAGGGCGATCACCACGACGTGCACGGTGTAGGCCGACAGCGCGAGCTCGCCGACGGCGGCGACGGGGCTGACGACGTGCGGCGCGGCCTCGGCGACGACGAGGCACGCGACGAGCACGAGCAGCGCGACGCCCGTGTTGCCGAGCACCTCGAACGTCGTCGAGGAGTGCGGCTCGGTCGTCGCGACGGACACCGGCCAGCCCAGCGCGTCGCGCGCGACCCACGCGCCCACGTGGCCGAGCACGACGAGCCCCGCGCCGGTCGCGGCGGCGACGAGCCGCACGCGTGGGGAGCGCAGGTCGCACCGGCCCACCGCGAGGCCGGCGAGCAGGTAGGCGAGCCACACGACGGCCGGGTAGAAGTGGCCGACGGCGATCTCGGCGAGGAGCGTCGGCCGCGGTTGCCACGCCTCCTGCCCGGCCTCGAGCAGCGTGCGCACCACCGGCCCGGCGACCGCGACCGCGGCCGCGACGACCAGCAGGGTCCGCACGGACCACCGCAGCGCGAGGCAGCCGACGGCGAACAGCACCGCGTACGTCGGCAGGATCACCGCGACGGGCGTGCCGAGCATGACGAGCAGCTCGCCCAGCATGAACAGCAGCACCGCACGCACGAGCACGCGCAGCCGTGCCTGGACCAGCCGCGTGCCGGCGACGGGGGACGCGCCGCCGGACAGCAGCGCGAGGCCGATGCCGGCCAGGACGACGAACAGCGCGGACGGCCGGCCGTCGGCGAGCTGCGCGAACCCGCCCGGGACGACGCGCGAGCCCGGGTCGTCCGGCCCGACGTGGGCGGTCATCATGCCGAGCACGGCGAGGCCGCGCGCGACGTCGACTCCGGCGATGCGGCGCATGGGTCGATCATGCCGGTCCGTCGGGTGCGGCGGACCGTGCGCGCCGTGTGCGTGCCGCCTGCGCCGCGCGCTCGCGCTGCGGACCGTCGGGGTCTCAAGGCTCGGAACGATTCGTCCCGTGCCTTGAAACCGACTCCGCTCAGGTGATTAGAGTCTGGTGTGAACACCCCCGTCCACGCCGACGTCTACACGCACGGGCACCACGAGTCGGTGCTCCGGTCGCACCGCTGGCGTACCGCCCAGAACTCCGCGGCCTACCTGCTGCCGCACCTGACGCCGGGGCAGAGCCTGCTCGACGTCGGCTGCGGACCGGGCTCCGTGACCATCGACCTCGCGGCCCGCGTCGCGCCCGGCCGGGTCGTCGGTGTCGACGTCTCCGCCACGGTCGTCGACGTCGCGCGCACCGCCGCGGCCGACGCCGGGACCGACGTCACGTTCGACGTCGCCGACGCGTACGAGCTCCCGTTCCCCGACGACTCGTTCGACGTCGTGCACGCCCACCAGGTCCTCCAGCACCTGTCCGACCCCGTCGCCGCCCTGCGCGAGATGCGCCGCGTCGCGAAGCCCGGTGGCGTCGTCGCCGTCCGCGACGCCGACTACTCCGGCATGACGTGGTACCCGCCGTCGCCCGGGCTCGACGAGTGGCAGGCGCTGTACCAGGAGGTCACGGAGGCCAACCGCGCCGAGGCCGACGCCGGCCGCCGCCTCCTGTCGTGGGTGCGCGCCGCCGGCTTCGACCCCGCCGGCATCGCGCCCTCCGCGGGCGTCTGGTGCTACGCGACCCCCGAGGACCGCACCTGGTGGGCCGACCTGTGGGCCGACCGCTGCACGAAGTCGAACTTCGCCGCGCAGGCCATCGACCACCACCTCGCCGACGAGGTCGGCCTCGAGCTGCTCGCCGACGCGTGGCACGAGTGGGGTGCCCAGCCCGACGGCTGGTTCGCCGTGCTGCACGGCGAGGTCGTCGCGCGCGCCTGACCCGTAGGCTGGTCACGTGCGCATCGCCCGCTTCACCACAGGTCAGGACCCGCGCTACGCCGTCGTCGAGGGCGACCCCGGCGCGGAGGAGCTGGTCGTCCTCACCGGCGACCCGATCTACACGCCGATCCAGCCGACGGGGGAGCGGCGCCGCCTCGACGACGACGGCGTCCGCCTGCTCGCGCCCGTGATCCCGCGGTCCAAGATCATCGGCGTCGGTCGCAACTACGCCGACCACGCGGCCGAGCACGGCAACGAGGTCCCGACCTGGCCCCTGCTCTTCCTCAAGCCGAACACGTCCGTGATCGGCCCCGACGACCCGATCGTCCTGCCCGACTGGACCGAGCACGTCGAGCACGAGGCCGAGCTCGCCGTCGTGATCGGCAAGGTCACCAAGGACGTCAGCCCGGAGCGCGCGCTCGACCACGTGTTCGGCTACACCGTCGCCAACGACGTGACGGCGCGCGACATCCAGCGCAGCGACCTGCAGTGGACCCGCGCCAAGGGCTTCGACGGCTCGTGCCCCATCGGCCCGTGGATCGTCCCCGGCCTCGACGTCGAGGACCTCGCGGTCACCGCGCGCGTCAACGGCGTCACGAAGCAGGACGGGCGCACGTCGCAGATGGTCTTCGACACCGCGTACCTGGTGTCGTACGTCTCCGAGGTGTTCACGCTGCTGCCCGGCGACGTCATCCTCACCGGCACGCCTGCGGGCGTCAGCCCGATCGTCGACCGCGACGTCGTCGAGGTCGAGGTCGAGTCCATCGGCGTCCTGCGCAACCCGGTCCTGCGCCGCGGCTAGGGCCCGTCTCGCACCCGGCGGTGACCGCCGGTTCGGCGCCCACGGCCCCTCGGTGGACGAGAAACCCCCTCTTGTGTCGCAATCTGATAACACATAAGAATACGTGTGCACGGATAGCGACAGGTCAGGGGGCTCATGGACCGCATCGACGCCCTCCCGCGGACCGCCTTCACGCTGGACGACGCCGCAGCAGCAGGTCTCAGCGCGCGGACCATCCAGCGCCTCGCCGCTGACGGTCTCCTCGAGCGCGTCGCGCAGGGGCTGTACCAACGTCCCGACTCCGCCACGTACGACGTCGACCTCTACGCGGCGGTGTCCCGGGCGCCCGAGGCTACCCTCTGCCTCACATCCGCACTCGTGCACCACGAGCTGATCGACGCGATCCCCGCGTGGACCGACCTCGCGCTGCCCCGCGGCTCTCGTCGCCCCGCTTCGGCGAGCACGGTCCGGTGGCACCTGTTCGACGCCGAGACCTTCTCGGTCGGGCGCACGACGACCCACATCGAGGGCACGGGCTCGACCGTCGGGCTGTACACGGCCGAGCGGTCCATCGTCGACGCGTTCCGACTGCGCCACGAGATCGGCTACGAGACCGGCATCGAGGCTCTCCGAACATGGCTGCGTCGGCGCGGCAACACGCCGGCTGCCCTGTTGAGCGTCGCTAGGACGCTTCCACGCGCGCAGGGACCGCTTCGAGAGGCGCTGAACTACCTCACGTGAGACCAGGACAGACGTACGCCGCTCTGAAGCGCGAGGCCACGGCACGAGGTCGGGCGTTCGGCGAGATCGTCACGCTCTACGCGCTCGAACGGTTCCTCGCGCGTCTGACGCAGACGCCGTACCGCGACGACTTCGTCCTCAAGGGTGGCGTCCTTCTCGCTGCCCACGGACTGCGCTGGCCGACTCGCGACATCGACGCCCAGCTCGTCGACCAGACGCTCGACGAGGTGCACCTGCGTGCCGTCGTCCGAGCAGTCGCCGAGCTGCCGGTCGACGACGCGCTCGTGCTGCACGTCGAGGATGCGTGGGTCGAGCAGATCCGCGATGAGGACGACTACGCCGGCCTGCGGCTTCACGTGCCCGCGCACGTGCACACGTTCGACGTCAGGACGTTCACCATCGACGTCTCCACCGGTGACCCCATCAGACCGCGCGTCGACACCGTCGCACTTCCCTCGATCCTCGGAGACGAACCCGTCACGCTGCGTGCGCACCCGCTGCCCACGGTCGTCGCCGAGAAGACCGTGACGATCCTCCAGAGGGGTGTCACCAGCACCCGCTGGCGCGACCTCATGGACGTCGTCTCGCTCGCTCGCACCCACGGGTTCGACGCAAGTGAGCTCGCCGACGCCGGCGCGGCGACCGCGCAGCATCGCGGAGTCGAGCCGGGACCTCTAGCGACGCACGTGGTCGGGTACGGCGACGTCGGTCAGGCGAAGTGGGCGGCGTGGCGGCGCACGTGGCAGCTGGAGGACCGCACCGAGGTCCAGCTCGACGACCAGGTCGCGCTCGTCGTCGCATTCATCGACCCGGTCTACACGGGCGACGTCGGAGACGGCGCGACATGGGACAGAGGAGCGTTCGAGTGGCGCGGCTCGACGACTGCACCGGCAGCGGACTGACCGTGGCCACAGCCGCAACTAACCTGTACCCGTGACCACCCCCGCTCCCGCCGGCTCCGCCGTGCGCGTCCGCTTCTGCCCGTCGCCGACCGGCACCCCGCACGTCGGTCTCATCCGCACCGCGCTGTTCAACTGGGCGTACGCCCGGAGGACGGGCGGGACGTTCGTGTTCCGGATCGAGGACACGGACGCGGAGCGGGACTCGGAGGAGAGCTACCTGCAGCTGCTCGACGCGCTGCGCTGGCTCGGGCTGGACTGGGACGAGGGCGTCGAGGTCGGCGGCCCGCACGCGCCGTACCGGCAGTCGCAGCGGTACGACCTCTACACGGACGTCGTGCGCCGGCTCGTCGAGGGCGGGTACGCGTACGAGTCGTTCTCGACGCCCGAGGAGATCGAGGCCCGGCACCGCGCCGCGGGCCGCGACCCGAAGCTCGGGTACGACGGGTTCGACCGCGAGCTCACCGACGAGCAGAAGGCGGCGTACCGCGCCGAGGGTCGCTCGCCCGTGCTGCGCGTGCGGATGCCCGACGAGGACGTCACGTTCACGGACCTGGTCCGCGGGGAGATCACGTTCAAGGCCGGCTCGGTGCCGGACTACGTGATCGTGCGCGCGAACGGGCACCCGCTGTACACGCTGGTCAACCCCGTCGACGACGCGTTCATGGGCATCACGCACGTGCTGCGCGGCGAGGACCTGCTGTCGTCGACGCCGCGCCAGGTCGTGCTGTACCGCGCGCTCGTCGAGCTCGGCGTCGCGTCCGTCGTGCCGCAGTTCGGCCACCTCCCCTACGTCATGGGAGAGGGCAACCGGAAGCTCTCGAAGCGCGACCCGGAGTCCAACCTCTTCCTGCACCGCGAGCGCGGCTTCACGCCCGAGGGCCTGCTCAACTACCTCGCGCTGCTCGGCTGGGGCATCGCGCCCGACCGGGACGTCTTCACGCTCGACGAGCTCGCGCACGCGTTCGACGTCGCCGACGTCAACCCGAACCCGGCGCGCTTCGACCTCAAGAAGGCCGAGGCGATCAACGCCGAGCACGTGCGCCTGCTCGCGCCCGACGACTTCCGCGACCGGCTCGTGCCGTACCTGCACGCGGGCGGGCTCGTCCCGGCCGACTCGTACGCCGACCTGTCGGCCGCGCACCGCGCGCTGCTCGACGCGGGCGCCCCGCTGATCCAGACGCGCGTCACGCTGCTCGGTGAGGCCGTCGGGATGCTCGGCTTCCTGTTCGTCGCCGACGACGCGCTCGAGGTCGCGGACGACGCGCGCGCGGCCCTGCGCGACGACGCCGCGACCGTGCTCGACGCGTCGCGTGCGGCCCTCGCGGCCCTCCCCGCGGACGGCTTCACGACGGCCGCGACGCAGGAGGTCCTGCAGGCCGCGCTGGTCGACGAGGGCGGCCTCGGCATCAAGCCGCGGTTCGCGTTCACGCCGCTGCGCGTCGCGCTGTCGGGCCGTCGCGTGTCGCCGCCGCTGTTCGAGTCGATGGAGATCCTGGGCCGCGACGCCACGCTGGCCCGGATCGACCGGCTCCGCGCGACGCTGTGACGGGCGCTCCCGGGGCGCTCGTCGACGGCGTGCTCTTCGACATCGACGACACGCTCGTCGACACCCGCGGCGCGTTCGGGTCGGCGCTCGCGGCGATCGCCCGGCGCTACCTGCCGGACGTGCCGCCCGAGCGCGACCACGAGCTCCTCACGGTGTGGCGTGCCGACGTCAACGGGCACTACTCCCGGTACACGCGCGGCGAGGCCGGGTACGAGGAGCAGAGGATGGCGCGCGCCAACGAGCTGCACGCCCGGTTCGGCGGGCGGACGCTCGACGAGGACGGCTTCGCGCGCTGGGACGAGGTGTTCCAGGACGGCTTCAGCGGCGCGTGGACGGCGCACGACGACGCCGAGGCGGTCGTCGACGCGCTGCTCGCGGCGGGGATCGCGGTCGGCGCGCTGTCGAACGCCTCCGTCGCGTACCAGACGGCCAAGCTCGAGCGCGTCGGGCTCGTCGACCGCGTGCCGATGCTCGTCGGCGTCGACACGCTCGGCTTCGGCAAGCCCGACCCGCGCGTGTTCGCCGAGGCGTGCCGGCTGCTCGGCACCGACCCCGCGCGCACCGCGTACGTGGGCGACGAGCTCGACGTCGACGCGGCCGCCGCCCGGGAGGCCGGCCTCGTGGGCGTGTGGCTCGACCGGCCCGACGGCCGTCGGCACCCGATCTCGGACGAGCAGATCACCGCGGCCGACGTCCGCACGATCCGCACGCTCGCCGAGCTGCCCGCGCTGCTCGGGGTCTGAGCGGCGCCGGCAGGATCACCCGGCTGCCGCGACGTCGCCGGCCCGGCCGTCCCGGCGACGTCTCTACACTCGCGCGGCATGGGCCTCTTCTCCCGTGGGCGTGACCGTGCCGCCGACCGTCCCGACCCCGACCTGCCGTCGCTGAGCGCCGAGCAGGCGGACTGGCTCCGCGCGCGGGTCGTCGCCGAGCTCGGCGTCGCCGGTGTGGGCGTCGAGGCGCGGGGGGACCACCTGGTCGCCGCCGACGGGCAGGTGTACGGGCTCGGCAACCTCGCGGCGATGGTCGCGACGGCGCCGCGCCGCGAGCGCGACGCGGTGGTCGCGACGCACGTGGGCGGCCTCCTGACGATGCGCGACTTCCGCGAGCCCGAGACGCTCGAGGAGATCACCGGGATCGTCGTCGCCCGGGTGCTGCCCGACGACCCGGCGCACGCGCCGCGCGACCCCGACGGGGACGCGGGGCCGGACCTCGGCCCTGGTCTCGTGGTGCGTGCGTGCCTCGACTTCCCGACGCACGTCTCGACGGTGACCGACCTCGCGAAGTTCGGCGGCTGGGCGGCCGTCGAGCCGTACGCCACCGCGAACCTGCGGGCCCTCCCGGCGCCCGACCACCAGGTGCTCCGGCCCGCACGCGGGGCTGAGGTGCACGTCTTCGCGTCCGACGACCTGTTCGGCGCCAGCCGGCTGCTGCTCCTCGACGACCTGCTGGCGTCGCACCTGCACCTGGAGCGGCCCGCCCACGGCGTCCTCGTCGCCGTCCCGAACCGCCACCTGCTGGCTCTGCACGTGCTGGCCGGGCCGGAGGTGACGCACGCGATGTCGACCCTGATCTCGCTCGCACGCGGCGAGTTCGACGGACCGGGCCCGGTCAGCCCGGAGGTGTTCTACCGGTCACCCGACGGGACGCTCCAGCAGGTCACCGGTCCGGCGGAGGACGGTGGGGTCGCGGTGCTCGTCACCGGGGCGTTCGCCGAGGCGATGGCGGCGCTCGGCCTGGTCGGCTGACGACCCGCCCGGCCGGTCAGCGCAGCGTCGCTCGCCAGGCGCGCGTCACGTAGGGCACGTCGACCTCGTCCCGCCCGCGCAGGTCCGGGTGGTGCGCGACGAGGTCGTCGACGCGGTCCAGCAGCGCGTCGCGCTCGTCGTCCGGCAGCGTCAGCAGGTGGCTGCGGCTGGCGGCGAGGACCCGCAGGTCGCCCGTGCGCATGCGTGAGGACCAGGACGTCTCGCGGTGCTCGGACGGCGTGAACGCGGGTCCCAGGTCGGGCTCGTGCGCGCTCGTGTCGAGCGGGTCGCCCGTGTGCACGATCTCCGTCCACCGCGCGACCCAGTCGGTGCGCGCGTCGCGCACGTTCCACACGACGGCGACCCGTCCGCCAGGCCGCAGCACGCGTGCGACCTCGGCGGACGCCGCGCGTGCGTCGAACCAGTGCCAGGCCTGCGCGACCGTCACGGCGTCGACGCACGCGTCGGGCAGGCCGGTCGCCTCCGCCGTGCCGGGGCGGGCGTCGGCGTCCGGGACCGTGCGCTCGAGCTCGGCACGCATCGCGTCCGACGGCTCGACGGCGACGACGTCGTAGCCGAACGCGACGAGCCTGCTCGTGAGCTTGCCCGTCCCCGCCGCGAGGTCCAGCACGTCGCGCGCGTCGTGCGGGACGCACCAGCGCACGACCTCGTCGGGATAGGTCGGTCGCGCCGCCTGGTACGCCGCGACGCCGTGCTCGAACGACGCCGCCCGCACCGCCCGCTGGTCCATCCGGCACCCCTCTCGCCCCTGGGACCGACGGTACGACGCGCCGACGCGCCTCACCTGTCCGGGCGACCTCGGGGGAGGGGCTGGCCGCGAGCCTGCTCGACGGCGGTCGTCGCCGGGCTCACCACCTCGCTCAGGGCATGGGGTCGAGCAGCTCCAGGGCCTGGTCGTGCAGGAGCCCGTTGGACACGAGCGCGGAGCCGCCGAACGGGCCCGGGACCCCCCGCACCGACGTGAACCGGCCGCCCGCCTCGGTGACGATCGGGACGAGCGCGGCCATGTCGTGCAGCGCGAGCTCGGGCTCGGTCGACAGGTCGACGGCCCCTTCGGCGACCAGCACGTGGCTCCAGAAGTCCCCGTACGCGCGCGTGCGCCACACCCGCCGGGTGAGGTCGAGGAAGGCGTCGAGCCGGCCCTCCTCCTCCCAGCCGCTCAGGCTCGAGTACGACAGGGACGCGTCCTCCAGGCGGTCGACGGCCGAGACCTGCATGCGCGACGCCGACGCGAGCGACCGGCCCGTCCACGCGCCCGAGCCCTGCGCGGCCCACCAGCGCCGGCCGAGCGCGGGGGCGCTCACGAGGCCGACGACGACCTCGTCGCCGTCGAGGAGCGCGATGAGCGTCGCCCACACGGGCACACCGCGCACGAAGTTCTTGGTGCCGTCGATCGGGTCGACGACCCACCGGCGCGGGCCGTGCCCGGTGTCGGGCATCTCCTCGCCCTGCACCGCGTCGCGCGAGCGCGCCCGGGCGAGCTGGCCGCGGATGAGCTCCTCCGCCGCACGGTCCGCGTCGGACACGGGCGTCAGGTCCGGCTTGGTCTCGACGCGCAGGTCCTGCGCCTTGAACCGCGACATCGTGAGGGAGTCGACCTGGTTGGCCATCACGTGGGCGAGGCGCAGGTCGTCGTCGTACCCGGGGCGCAGGCTCATGGCGGACACCGTAGCGCCGCCCCCCAGGTCAGGGCCGCGCGGTCTCGCGCGACTCGCGCGGGTCGTTGTCCCCGGAGCCGAGCCGGCTGGCCAGGAGGCGGCGGAACGACTCGACGCGGGCCGCCCGTGCGTCGCGGGTCTCGTCGTCGGGCGCGTCCGTGACCCAGTCGTCCAGCGCGCAGTCCGGGGCGTCGGCGGCGTGCGTGCAGCCGCGCGGGCACTCCTCGGCGACCTCCGAGAGGTCGGCGAAGGCACGGAGCAGGTGCGTCGGGTCCACGTGCGCGAGCCCGAAGGACCGGACGCCGGGCGTGTCGATGACCCACGTGGGCGCGTCCGTGCCGGGCACCCGCAGCGCGACCGCTGACGTCGACGTGTGCCGCCCCCGGCCCGTGACGTCGTTGACCGCACCGGTGGCGCGGTAGGCGTCGGGGACGAGCGCGTTCACGAGGGTCGACTTGCCCACCCCGGAGTGCCCGACGAGGACCGACGTGCGGCCGTCGAGCGCCGCGCGCAGGTCGTCGAAGCCGTGGATGACGCGCTCGTCGCGCGGGCCCTCCGTGCGGGTCACCACGACGCGGACGCCGATGGGCGCGTACATCGCGACGAGCTCCGACGGGTCCGCGAGGTCGGCCTTCGTGAGCGCGAGCAGCACGTCCATGCGCGCGTCGTACGCCGCGGCGACGCACCGGTCGATCATGCGCGTGCGCGGCTCGGGGTCGGCGAGCGCCGTGACGACGACGAGCTGGTCGGCGTTCGCGACGATGACCCGCTCGACGGGGTCGGTGTCGTCGGCCGTGCGCCGCAGGACCGTGCGGCGCTCGGTGATCCGCACGATGCGCGAGAGCGAGCCCTCGTCGCCCGAGGTGTCGCCGACGACGTCGACCCGGTCGCCCGGCACGACCCGCTCGCGTCCGAGCTCGCGCGCCTTCATCGCGGTCGCGCGTCGCTCGCCGGGGCCGTCCGGGTCGACGAGGACCGCGTAGCGTCCGCGGTCGACGCCCGTGACGAGCGCGGTCTCGGCGTCCGCGTGCTCGGGCCGGATCTTGGTGCGGGGCCGCGTCCCTCGTCCGGGACGGATGCGCACGTCCCGTTCGTCGTAGCGGCGGGTCGGCATCAGGACGCCTGGGTCCCCGCGTCGGCGGGTCCGAGCATCCGCTGCCACATGCCGACGAAGTCGGGGAGCGTCTTGCCGGTCGTCGCGACGTCCTCGACCTGCACCCCGGGCACGCGCAGCCCGACGAGCGCGCCCGCGGTCGCCATGCGGTGGTCCGCGTACGTCCGCCACACCCCGCCGGTCAGCGGGCGCGGCGTGATGACGAGGCCGTCGGCGGTCTGCTCGGCCTGCCCGCCGAGCCGCGTGATCTCGTTCGCGAGCGCCGCGAGCCGGTCGGTCTCGTGCCCGCGCAGGTGCGCGATGCCGCGCAGCCGGGTGGGGGAGTCGCCGAACACCGCGAGCGCCGCGATCGTCGGCGCGAGCTCGCCCGCGGGCTTGAGGTCGAGGTCGACGCCGCGCACCGTCCCGGTGCCCGTCACCGAGAGCACGTCGCCGTCGAGCCGCGTCGTCGCGCCCATGCGCTCGAGGATGCCGGGCAGCAGGCCACCGGGCTGCGTCGTCGCCGACGGCCAGCCGGGCACGCGCACCGTCCCCCCGACGGCGAGCGCGGCGACCAGGAACGCGCCGGCGTTCGACAGGTCGGGCTCGACGCGCACGTCCCGCCCGGCGACCCGCCCGGGGGCGACGTGCCAGATGTCCGGCCGGGAGTCGTCGACCTCGACACCCGCCGCGCGCAGGACGTCGACGGTCATCTCGATGTGGGGCAGGCTCGGCAGCGTGCGGCCCGTGTGCCGGACCGTCAGGCCCTGGTCGAACCGGGCGCCCGCGAGCAGGAGGCCCGACACGAACTGGCTGGACCCGGACGCGTCGACGTCGACGTGACCGCCGCGCACCGCGCTGCGGCCGTGCACCGTGATCGGCAGGTGGCCGGGCTCGCCGTCCTCGTCGACGCGCACGCCCAGTGCGCGCAGCGCCTGGATCACCGGACCCATCGGGCGCACGAGCGCCTCGGGGTCGCCCTTGAAGTGGACCGGGCCGTCGGCCAGGGCAGCGACGGCGGGCAGGAACCGCATGACCGTCCCGGCGAGCCCGCAGTCGATCGTCACGTGCCCGCGCAGGGGTGCGGGCGAGACGAGCCAGTCCGTCCCCGTCTCGACGCCCACGCCGAGGGTCTCGAGCGCCTGGCCCATCAACCGCGTGTCGCGCGAGGACAGGACCGCGCGCAGCCGGCTCGGACCGTCGGCGATCGCGGCGAGCACGAGGTAGCGGTTGCTGAGCGACTTCGACCCGGGCACCTCGACGAGCGCGTCGAGCGGTCCGGCGGCCTGCGGGGCGGTCCAGAGCGCGGCGGTCGGCTGCGGGTGGGAGTCGAGGGCGGTCATGGCGCCAGGCTACCGAGGACGGCCCGCGCGCCGATCGGAGCGACCACCCGACGGGCACCGCGTGACGGCGTCCGGCCGGGTCAGTCGTCGGACGCGTGGTGCGCGCGGTGCTGCTGGACGCGCCACGACAGGCCCGGACGGCCCTCGTAGTCGGCCGCGGCGAGCAGCGCGCCCCCGAGGGCGGACACGGCACGCACGAGCCGCGTGCGTCGCTCGGCCTTGACCACGGGGTCCCGGTCGAGGCCCTTGTCGGGGAGGTTGACGACGACGAGCGGCGCGGTGAGCGCCGCGAGGGCGAGCGCCGCGGTGCGCGGCGCCTTCCCGATCGCGAGCAGCCCGCCGGCGACCGCGAGCGCGGCGCCGTGCGCCTGGACCGCGGACCGCAGCTGGCGCTCGGTGAGCTCGAGGCCGAGGACCCCGCGCGTGGCGCCGGCACCGCGCACGGC
>NZ_BHYL01000121.1 GCF_003851725.1 Cellulomonas algicola
CGCCCGACCGCCGCCCCCGAGCCGGCCGCCGAGGTCGCGCCGCCCGTCGCGGACGAGGCGACCGACGCCGAGGACGAGGTCGACGAGACCGCCGAGGGCGCCGACGCCGCGACCGCCGAGGGTGGCGAGACCGCGCAGGACACCGCTGCCGCACCGGCGCTCGACGTGCTCGCGGCGCTCGCCGACGTCCGTCCGGCCGAGCCGCAGGCCCCCACGAGCCCTCGGCTCGCGACGACCGCGCTGCTGTTCCAGGCGCCCGACCCGGCCGCCGCACGTCCGCGCCGCCGCCGCGCGCAGGCCAGCGCCGGCTCCCCGGAGGAGATCTCCGAGGCCGCGCGCCGCGCCGAGCGTGAGGCTGCGGAGGCGGCCGAGGTCGCAGCCGCCGTCGACGCGTCGCCGGAGAGCATCGACGCCGAGACCGTGACGACCGACGCCGTGACGGTCGAGGCCGCGGAGAGCGAGCGGGCCGAGCGCCCGTCCCGCCGCCGGGGTCGCCGCGGCCGTGGTGCCGCGCCGACACCCGTCGAGGTGGCCGAGGCCCTCGAGGAGGAGGGCGACACCGTCGTGCCGTCCGACGCGGGCGACGTCGAGGACCACGCGGACGACCAGGCCGTCGACGACCAGACCGACGAGGCCACCGACGAGCAGGGCGACGACCAGGGCGAGGGGGCCGGCCAGCGCCGTCGCCGCCGTCGCGGCGGTCGCGGGCGCCGCAACCGCGGCGACGCGGGCGAGCAGGACCAGGACGCCCCGGCCGACGCCGACGCCGACGCCGAGGACGAGGACGCCGAGTCGCAGGACGCCGACGCGGACGACACGGACGCCGAGGGTGACCAGGGCGGGTCGAGCCGTCGGCGTCGCCGCCGTCGGCGGGGCGGCCGCGGCGACGCGGGCGAGCCCGAGCGTCCGTCGCGCCGCTCCGCGAGCGACGAGGTCACCGCGCTGCGCGGGTCGACGCGCCTGGAGGCGAAGCGCCAGCGTCGTCGTGAGGGCCGCGACGCGGGCCGGCGCCGGCAGATCATCACCGAGGCCGAGTTCCTGGCCCGTCGTGAGTCGGTCGAGCGGACCATGGTCGTGCGCGAGCGTGCGAACCGCACGCAGATCGCGGTGCTCGAGGACGGCGTGCTCGTCGAGCACTACGTGTCGAACCAGGCGCAGACGTCGATGGTCGGCAACGTGTACCTCGGCCGCGTGCAGAACGTGCTGCCGAGCATGGAGGCCGCGTTCGTCGACGTCGGCAAGGGCCGCAACGCCGTGCTGTACGCGGGTGAGGTCAACTGGGACGCCGCGGGTCTCGAGGGGCAGCCGCGCCGTATCGAGCAGGCGTTGAAGTCCGGCGACTCGGTGCTCGTCCAGGTCACCAAGGACCCGATCGGCCACAAGGGTGCACGTCTGACGTCGCAGGTCACGCTCGCGGGCCGCTACCTCGTGTTCGTCCCCGGCGGCGGCATGACCGGGATCAGCCGCAAGCTGCCCGACACCGAGCGCAACCGCCTCAAGAAGATCCTGCGCGAGGTCGTCCCGGACTCGGCGGGCGTCATCGTGCGCACCGCGGCCGAGGGTGCCTCGGAGGAGGAGCTGCGCGCCGACGTCGCCCGCCTGCAGGGGCAGTGGGAGGCCATCGAGAAGAAGGCGAAGACCGCGTCGGCCCCCGCACTGCTCCAGGGCGAGCCAGACATGGCGATCCGCGTGGTCCGCGACATCTTCAACGACGACTTCTCGTCGCTGGTCGTCCAGGGCGACGACGCGTGGTCGACGATCTCGTCGTACATCGACGAGCTCGCGCCTGACCTGGCGCAGAAGGTCTCCAAGTGGACCGGCACGCAGGACGTCTTCACCGTGCACCGGGTCGACGAGCAGCTCGCGAAGGGCATGGACCGCAAGGTCTGGCTGCCGTCGGGCGGCTCGCTCGTCATCGACCGCACCGAGGCGATGACGGTCGTCGACGTCAACACCGGCAAGTTCACGGGCTCGGGCGGCACGCTCGAGGAGACCGTGACGCGCAACAACCTGGAAGCGGCGGAGGAGATCGTCCGCCAGCTCCGGCTGCGGGACATCGGCGGCATCATCGTCATCGACTTCATCGACATGGTCCTCGAGTCCAACCGTGACCTCGTGCTGCGCCGGCTCGTCGAGTGCCTGGGTCGCGACCGCACGAAGCACCAGGTCGCCGAGGTGACGTCGCTGGGCCTCGTCCAGATGACCCGCAAGCGGGTCGGCCAGGGCCTCGTCGAGGCCTTCTCCGAGACGTGCGAGCACTGCCACGGCCGCGGCTTCATCGTCCACGAGGAGCCGGTCGAGAAGAACGGCCGCCCGGACGCCGGCGCCCAGCAGGCCGCCGCGCCCGTCGAGGCCGGCGAGTCGAAGCGGTCGCGCCGCAAGCGCGGTGCCAAGGAGCCCGCCCCCGTGACGCCGCACCCCGGCGTGCCGGTGCTGCCCGAGGCACGCGAGGCCGTGAAGGCGACGCTCGCGACGATCGCGGCTGCCGCTGCGCACGCGCACGAGCACCACCACGAGGCCGACGGTCACGCCGAGGGGCACCACGCGGACGCGCCGGTCGTCGACGACGCGGTGGCCGGTGACGGCGTCGCGGTGGTCGTCGACGAGACGGTCGAGGTGCGCGAGAGCGTCGTGGTCGTCGAGGACGCCGTCGAGGAGCTCGCCGCGGCGGAGGCCGCGCCGGGCACCACGGGCGGCCCGGCCGACCAGCCGGTGCTCGACGTCCTCGCGGCGCTGGCCGCGAGCGGGGTCGCCCCGGCGGGTGCGCCGAGCACCGCCGAGGTCGACGAGACCGCGGCCCCGGAGGCCGAGGCCGCCGACGAGCCGCTCGAGCTCACCCCCGTGTCGCCCGACCTCTTCGAGGACGCCGGCGACGACGAGGAGCCCGCGGAGACGACGCAGGACTGATCGCCGGCGCCGGACCACCGGCACCGCTCACGACGACGCCCGCACCGACCTCCGGTGCGGGCGTCGTCGTCGCTGCGGCTGCGCCGTCAGCGCCGGGTGCGGCCGTCGCGTGCGTCGTCGTCCTCCCGGCCACGGCTCGCGCGCTCGCGCAGCTCGCGGCCCCGGCGGACGTCCTCGGCGGCCTTCGCGGCCTTCTTGTCGCTCGCCTTGGTGTCGCGCGCGGGGAGCTGGATCGTCTCCTCGGCCTCGATGCCGCCCTGCAGCTCGCGGCCCCGTTCGAGCTCGGCGTCGAGCTCGGCGCCGAACAGCAGCGCGAGGTTGCTGATCCACAGCCACAGCAGGAACACGACGACGCCCGCGAGCGAGCCGTACGTCGCGTCGTAGGACGCGAAGGTCGTGACGTAGAAGCCGAACGCGACGGACGCGACGACCCACACGATCAGCGCGACGGTCGCGCCGACGCTGATCCAGCGGAACTTCGGCTGTCGCACGTTGGGCGTGCCGTGGTAGAGCAGCGCGATCGCGATGACGACGAGCGCGACCACGACGGGCCACTTGAGCACGTTCCAGACGGTCACGGCGGTGTCGCTGAGCCCGACCGCGTCGCCGATGGTCCGCGCGACCGGTCCGGACAGGACCATCGCGGCGACGATCAGCACGGCGATCACGACGAGCACGAGCGTGATGAGGAGGATCACCGGGCGCAGCTTCCAGATCGGCCGGCCCTCCTCGACCTCGTACACGCGGTTCATGCCGCGCCCGAACGCCGCGACGTAGCCCGAGGCGGACCACAGCGCGAGCAGCACGCCGAGGATCAGAGCCAGCCCTGCCTTGGTGTTGGACGTCGCGGCCTCGACGATCGGCTGCACCGTCTCGGCGGCCTGGTCGGGCGCGCCGAGGTCGCCCACGAGGTCCATGACACGGTTGAGCGTCTGCTCGGGGTCGCCGACGAGGCCGAGCACCGACACGACGGCCAGCAGCGCGGGCGCGATCGCCAGCACCGCGTAGTAGGTGAGCGCCGCGGCCTGGTCCGTGCACTCGTCGGCCAGGAACTCGCGGAACGTCTTGCGCGCGACGTACTTCCACGACGGCTTGTGGATGTCGCCGACGGAGTCGGGCTTGCGCGGGTCTTCGGGTTCAGGTGCGGCCTCGGTGGTGCTGCGGCTGCGGGACGGGTCCTGGGACACGACGCCTCCTGGGGGACGCGGCGGCTGCGGGACGCCTCTCGCCCGACTGGTCCGACCTGGCGAGGCTAGGTCGGCGCACCTGCCGCCGCATCCGGACGCGGACGCCCTGCACGTCGATCGCGCGCACCGGTCACCGCGGTGCTCAGGAGGCGGTGACCGCGAGGTCGTCGCGCCGCTCCGGGCGCACCCCGGCGACCCGGTCCTCGATGCGCACCAACCACCGGTCGCGACGCGCGGGGGAGACGTCGGCCACGCGCGGATGGCTGAGCCAGCGCGCGGGGACGCCCATCTTCTGCCAGACGCCGCGCACCGACGCCTTCTGGACGGTGTTGCCGAACAGCCAGCGGTAGGCGGGGCCTGGCGTGGTCATGGTCGTGGCGACGGTGACGCGGCGCAGTCGTCCGAACCGCGCGCGCGGGAGCCCGAGGATGCCGTCGTCGTACGCCCAGCCGGGCACGAGCACCTTGTCGTAGAACCCCTTCATCACGGCCGGCGCGGTCTCCCACCACACGGGGTGCACGAGCACGAGGTGGTCGGTCGCGTCGATGCGGGCCTGCAGGTCGAGCACCAGCGGGTCGACGGTGCGGTGCTCGCGCCACGCGGCGAGGTCGGTGCGGCGCATGACCGGGTCGAAGCCGAGGGCGTCGAGGTCGAGGACCTCGGCCTCGTGGCCCGCCCGCCGTGCACCCCGCTCGGCGGCGTGGGCGAGCGCGTGGCAGAAGCTCCCCTCGTAGGGGTGGTTGACGACGACCGTCGTGCGCATGAAGACCTCCTGAACGTTGTTCACTGAACGATGTTCAGGTTGCGTTGAACGACGTTCAGTTGTCAAGGTGGTGCAGCGCGGGGCGGTCCCGCGGCAGGGCGGACGGCAGCGGAGGTGCGTTGGTCCAGCGACTCGACCGCGACCGGATCGTCCGGCGCGCGCTCGACCTCCTCGACGAGGTCGGTCTCGACGGCCTCACCCTGCGCCGCCTCGCGGGGGACCTCGGTGTCCAGGTGGCGGCTCTCTACTGGCACGTGCCCAGCAAGGCGGCGCTGCTCGACGAGATGGCCACGACCATGCTGCGCGACCTCATCGACGCCGCCGGGCCGGAGATGCGCGACCTCGTCGGCGAGCCGTGGCAGGACTGCGTGCGCGTCTCCGCCGACCGCTTCCGGGCCGCGCTCCTCGGTCGTCGCGACGGAGCCCGTGTCTTCAGCGGCACGTACGTCACCGACGAGCGCCTGCGCGGCTGGGTCGAGCTGCCGATGTCGATCCTCGTCGACGCCGGGTTCGGCGAGCAGGACGCGACCCGCGCGTGGTCGACGCTGCTGGCGTTCGTCGTCGGGTTCGTGGTCGAGGAGCAGGGCCGGCCCGACGGCGACGACGCCGCCGACGCGCGCTTCGCGTTCGGGGTGGACCTCGTCGTGCGCGGGTTGGAGTCGCGGCTCGCAGCCCCGGCGGTGTGACCAGCGTCGCCCCCCGCCGCGGTTTGACCCTGGCTCACACGGTCCGTACCCTAGAACGTCGGCGCGTCGTGTGCGCGCTGGTCATGTGTGCCGCCGCAACGGCGTCGACGCGACTCCCCTCGGACCGGGCCCCCGGACGCTGCGGGACGTGCGCGGGCGCAGGCAGGCACCGGCAGACTTTTGACCGAGCAGTTCGACGAGCAGAGATGAGCAGCAACGTGGTGTACGCGATCGTGAAGGCTGGCGGCCGCCAGGAGAAGGTCGCCGTGGGCGACGTCGTCGTCGTCGACCGCCTCGCCGCGCAGGCCGGCTCCACCGTCGAGCTGACGGCTCTGCTCCTCGTGGACGGCGAGAAGGTCACCACCGACGCCGCGGCGCTGGCCAAGGTGAAGGTGACGGCGGAGGTCGTGCGGGACGAGAAGGGTCCCAAGATCGACATCCTCAAGTACAAGAACAAGACCGGTTACCGCAAGCGCCAGGGTCACCGCCAGCAGCTGACCCGCATCAAGGTCACCGGCATCAAGTGAGCTTCCCCGCGGCGCACTGACGCCGCGGCCCCCGACTTTCGCAGCAGCTAGAGAGCAGGTTCGTCATGGCACACAAGAAGGGCGCGAGCTCCTCGCGCAACGGTCGCGACTCCAACGCGCAGCGCCTCGGCGTCAAGCGCTTCGGCGGTCAGGTCGTCAAGGCCGGCGAGATCATCGTCCGCCAGCGCGGCACGCACTTCCACCCCGGCAACAACGTGGGCCGTGGCGGCGACGACACGCTCTTCGCGCTGGCCGCGGGTGCCGTCACGTTCGGCACGCGTCGTGGCCGCAAGGTCATCGACATCGTGGCCGTCGAGGCCTGACGACCGCTCAGCAGTCGACGAAGGGGCGCACCGGTGCGGTGCGCCCCTTCGTCGTGTGACGATCACGAGAGCGCTCCGGTGAGGGCCGGGGCCGGACAGGAGGACAGCCGTGGCGACGTTCGTCGACCGGGTCGTGCTGCACGCGACCGGCGGTGACGGTGGGCACGGGTGTGCGTCCATCCACCGTGAGAAGTTCAAGCCGCTCGCCGGCCCCGACGGGGGCAACGGCGGCAACGGCGGCTCGGTGATCCTGGAGGTCGACCCCCAGGTCACGACGCTGCTCGAGTTCCACCACCTGCCGCACCGGCACGCGCCGTCCGGCACGCAGGGCATGGGCGACCACCGGTCCGGCTCGACCGGGCAGGACCTCGTGCTCGGCGTGCCCGACGGCACCGTCGTCAAGGGCACCGACGGCGAGGTCCTCGCGGACCTCGTCGGCCTCGGTGCGCGCTTCGTCGTCGCGGCCGGCGGCCGTGGCGGGCTGGGCAACGCCGCCCTCGCGTCGCAGCGGCGCAAGGCGCCGGGCTTCGCGCTGCTCGGCGAGCCGGGTGACGCGCTCGACGTCGTCCTCGAGCTCAAGACCATCGCCGACGTCGCGCTCGTCGGGTACCCGTCGGCGGGCAAGTCGAGCCTGGTCGCGGCGATCTCCGCCGCGCGGCCCAAGATCGCCGACTACCCGTTCACCACGCTCGTGCCGAACCTCGGCGTCGTGCAGGCCGGGTCGTCCCGCTACACCGTCGCCGACGTCCCGGGGCTCATCCCGGGCGCGTCGCAGGGGCGTGGGCTCGGGCTGGAGTTCCTCCGCCATATCGAACGCTGCGCGGTGATCGTGCACGTGCTCGACTGCGCGACGCTCGAGCCCGACCGTGACCCGATCTCCGACCTCGACGTCATCGAGTCCGAGCTCGCGGCCTACGCCGGTGACCTCGGGATCGAGGGTGGGCGCGTCCCGCTGGCCGAGCGCCCGCGCATCGTCGTGCTCAACAAGATCGACGTGCCCGAGGCGCGCGACCTCGCCGACATGGTCAAGCCCGAGCTCGAGGCGCGCGGCCTGCCCGTGTTCGAGATCTCGACGGCCAGCCACGAGGGCCTGCGCCCGCTCACGTTCGCGCTCGCCGAGCGCGTCGAGCGGGCCCGTCGCGAGGCTCCGGTGCCCGAGGCCACGCGCGTGGTGCTCCGGCCCAAGGCCGTCGACGACTCCGGGTTCACCGTCACGCGACGCGAGGGCGGCGGCGCCGTCTGGTTCGCCGTGCGCGGCGAGAAGCCCGAGCGCTGGGTCCGGCAGACCGACTTCTCCAACGACGAGGCCGTCGGCTACCTCGCCGACCGGCTCGCGCGGCTCGGCGTCGAGGACGCGCTGTACTCGGCCGGCGCGGTCGCGGGGGACGAGGTGCGGATCGGTCCGGACACCAACGCGGTCGTGTTCGACTGGGAGCCCACGCTCATGACGGGCGCCGAGCTGCTCGGTGGCCCGCGCGGATCCGACGTCCGCCTCGAGGACCGGTCGCGCCCGACCCGTGGCGAGAAGCGGCAGGAGTACCGCGAGCGCATGGACGCCAAGACCGCGGCCCGGGACGAGCTGTGGTCCGAGCGCGAGCACGGCGTCTGGACGGACCCGGACGCGGACTGACGCCGAGCGCGAGCACGGCGTCCGGACCGACCCGGACGCGGACTGACGCCGAGCGCGAGCACGGCGTCCGGACCGACCCGGAGGCGGACTGACGCCGAGCGCGAGCACGGCGTCCGGACGGACCCGGACGCGGGACGACGCGTGACCCGCGGGGCGGGTTCGCGCCCACCACGGTGCGGGCGGCGTCCGGCGCGCGGATGCGTCCGCGGCGATGCGGGGTCGCCGGGGCAGAATGCCGACGTGAGCGCCGCACCCCTGCACGACCGCCAGCAGCTGCCCGCCGCCGCGCGGGTGGTCGTCAAGGTGGGGTCGTCGTCGCTCACGAGCCCGGACGGGCGCCTCGACCCCGAGCGGCTGCGTGCGCTCGTCGACGTGCTGGCCGAGCGGCGGAACGCCGGCGGGCAGGTCGTGCTCGTGTCGTCGGGGGCCATCGCGGCGGCCATCGGTCCGCTCGGGCTGTCGGCGCGGCCCCGGGACCTCGCGACGCAGCAGGCCGCCGCGTCGGTCGGGCAGGGTCTGCTCGTCGCGCACTACACGAAGGCGTTCGCGGACCACGGGCTCCGTGTCGGGCAGGTGCTGCTGACCGCGGAGGACACGGTGCGGCGCGGGCACTACCGCAACGCGCACCGGTCGCTGACCCGGCTCCTCGACCTCGGCGTGGTGCCGATCATCAACGAGAACGACGCGGTCGCGACGGACGAGATCCGGTTCGGCGACAACGACCGGCTCGCGGCGCTCGTGTCGCACCTGGTGCACGCGGACGCGCTCGTGCTGCTCACGGACGTCGACGCGCTGTACACGGGACCGCCGTCGCGGCCGGGGTCGCGTCGGCTCACGCACGTCGCCGGACCGCGGGACCTGGACGGCGTCGACGTGTCGTCACGCGGCAGTGCCGTGGGCACGGGCGGCATGGTGACGAAGCTCGAGTCGGTCGCGATCGCGACGCAGTCGGGCATCCCGGTGGTGCTGACGTCGGCGGGCCAGGCGCGTGCCGCGCTCACGGGCGACGACGTCGGGACGTGGTTCGCCGCGACGGGCCGGCGGTCGTCGATCCGGTTGCTGTGGCTCGCGCACGCGGCGCGGACGCGCGGGCGGCTCGTGCTCGACGAGGGCGCCGTGCGGGCGGTCGTCGAACGGCGGACGTCGCTCCTGCCCGCGGGCGTCACGGGTGTCGAGGGGACGTTCGACGCGGGCGACCCCGTCGAGATCGTCGGGCCCGACGGGACCGTCGTCGCGCGCGGGCTCGTCGCGTACGCGTCGGACGAGGTGCCCGACCTGCTGGGCCGCACGACGTCGGACCTGCGGGACGACCTCGGTCCGGGCTACGACCGCGAGCTCGTGCACCGCGACGACCTGGTCCTGGTCAGGCGTCGGCGGGTGGCGGCCGAGCGCTGAGCGCGCCGCGCACCACCGCGCACCGCCCGCGCGACGCCCTTTCGTGACGACGCGCGGGGCGGGAGCGCCGTCGTGGCCGCTCCCGCCCCTCGTGCGGTCGGTCGCCCGGTCAGTCGAGCCAGGCGGTCGTCAGCTGGTCGAGCCGCGAGTCCGCGCCGAGCTCGACGCCGTGCACGTCGGGCGACAGGCCGAGGTACGTCGTCAGCTCGTGCACGGGCAGGACCCAGTGCTGCGAGACGAGGCGTTCCTGGGCCTCCGCGAGGACCGCGTCACGCGCCGCCGGGTCGCTGGTCGCCAGCTGCTCCTGCAGCAGGCCCTCGAGCTCGGGGTCGTCGATCCGGTAGTAGTTCGTCGCCGCGGTCGAGTACTGCGTGCGCAGCACGTCGCCGTCGGCGCGGGACAGGTTGCCCCACACGAGGTCGAACTCGCCGGACTTGAGCTTCGCCTGGAAGTCCGGGACGGCGCCCGACCACAGGGTGACGTCGATGCCGACCGCCTTGAGCTCGGCCTGGAGCAGCTCGACGGACGTCTGGTTCGGCGAGAAGTTCGTGATCCAGACGAGCGTCGGCGCGAGGCGCACGCCGTCCTTCGCGTAGATGCCGTCGGCACCCTTCTCCCAGCCCGCGTCCTCGAGCACCTCGGCGGCCTTCGCGGGGTCGGAGTCGAGGTGCTCGCTCACGTCGGCGACACCCGGCGTGGTGCTCGCGAGCACGCTGGTGGCGACGGCGAACCCGTCCGTGAGCGCGGTGTCGCGCACCTCGGTCGGGTCGATCGCGAGGCCGATCGCCTCCCGGACGGCCGGGTCGCTGCCCAGCGTGGACGCGCCGTTGAACGTGAGGCCGAACGTGATGCCGGGGTTGGCGCGGTGGACGAGCGGGAAGCCCGACTGCTCGAGAGTCGCGATGTCGGTCGGCTGGACGCCGCCGATGACCTGGACCTGGCCCGACGTGAGCGAGCCCGTGCGGACGCTCGCCTCGGGTGCGACCTGGAACGTCACGGAGTCCACGTGCGGGGCACCGGCGTCGGTGCGGGCCTCAGGTGCCCACGCGTAGTCGTCGCGGGCCTCGAGGACCGTCTCGGTGTCCTTCGTGTAGTGGTCGAGCACGAACGGTCCGGTGCCGACGACGGCCGCGCCGTCCGCGCGGTCGTCGAACGGCACGGCGATCGTCGACGCGGCCACGACACCGAGCGCGACCGTGCTCACGGCCTGCGGGAACGCGGCGTTCGGGGTGCCGAACGCGACCGTCACGGTGTGCTCGTCGACGACCGTCGTGCCCGTGTAGCCGACGAACGACGGCGCCGCGCTGCTCTTGGCACCCGCGGCGACGATGTCGTCGAACGTCGCCTTGACCGACTCCGCGGTGAGGGGCGTGCCGTCGGAGAACGTCACGTCGTCGCGGAGCGTGAAGGTGTGCTCGGTGGCGTCGTCGTTCGACGACCACCCGGTCGCGAGCCACGGCTCGAGCGAGCCGTCCGCCGGGTCCTGCCACAGCAGCGAGTCGACGAGCTGGCGCGTCACGTAGAGCGTGTCGTTGCCCGAGCCGGTGCCGGACGGGTTGAGCGAGATCGGGTCGTTGCCGATCGCGAACACGAGGTCGCCGCCGTCGACGGGACCGCTCGACCCGGATGCGGACGGCTCAGTGCCCTCGGGGGAGCCGGAGCTGCACGCGGCCAGCGCGAGGCCGAGCGCGAGGGCGGAGGCTGCGACGCGCAGGACGTGCGTGCGAGCAGGGGACGGGGACTGCGACATGGGGTCTCTCCAGGATGGGGCGGGGGCGGTGGCGCGCTCAGCGCCGGGGGCGGCGACGGCCGGGACAACAGGCGGTCATCGCTCACCTCCTCGGAGCTCGGCCCGCACGGACGTGCCGGGGATCGCCTCGAGCAGCTCGGTCGTGTACGGGTGGGAGGGGCGCGCGAACACCTTCTCGACGTCGCCCTGCTCGACGACCCGCCCGTGCCGCAGCACGACGACGTCGTGCGCGACCTGCCGCACGACCGCGAGGTCGTGCGAGATGAACAGGTAGGAGACGGCCAGGTCGCGCTGGAGGTCGGCGAGCAGGTCGAGGATCTGCGCCTGGACCGACACGTCGAGCGCGGAGACCGGCTCGTCGAGCACGACGATGTCGGGCCGCACGGACAGCGCCCGAGCGATCGCGACGCGCTGGCGCTGGCCGCCGGACAGCTCGGCGGGGCGGCGCTGCAGCGCCGAGGCGGGGAGTGCGACGAGGTCGAGCAGCTCGGCGGCGCGCGCGGCACGTTCCCGGCGGTCGCCCACCCGGAACGCGCGCAGCGGCTCGGTGACGATCCGCTCGACGGTCCAGCGGGGGTCGAGCGACGCGTAGGGGTTCTGCTGCACGACCTGGAGCCGGCGTCGCAGCGCACGGAGCTGCGTGCCGCGGGCACGCGTCACGTCGGTGCCGTCGACCTGGACCGTGCCGGCCGTCGGCTCGGTGAGCCGCAGCGCGAGCCGGGCGGTCGTCGACTTGCCGGACCCCGACTCGCCGACGAGCGCGAGCGTGCGACCGCGCGGGACCGCGAAGGACACGTCGGCGACGGCTCGCAGGACGCCGGTGCCCGCGCCGCTGGTCCGGGGCAGCGGGAAGTCCTTGACCAGGCCGCGCACCTCGAGCGCGGGCGGGCCGGGCGTGCGGGGAGGCGTGCCGGTCGTCGTGGCGCGTGCCCCAGGGGCGGGCGACGACGGGACGGGCGTCGCACGGCGCGCTCCCCGCAGCGACGGCGCCGCTGCGAGGAGCGCGCGCGTGTACGCCTCGCGCGGCGACCCGAGGACCTCGTCGGGCGTGCCCGTCTCGACGACGCGGCCGCGCGACATCACGACGATGCGGTCGGCCCGGTCGGCGGCGACGCCGAGGTCGTGCGTGATGAGCAGGACGCCGGTGCCGGTCGCCGCGGTCAGCTCGTCGAGGTGGTCGAGGATCCGGCGCTGGACGGTGACGTCGAGCGCGCTCGTCGGCTCGTCGGCGACGAGCAGGCGCGGCTGGGCGACGAGCGCGATCGCGATGAGCACGCGCTGCCGCATGCCGCCCGAGAGCTCGTGCGGGTACTGCCGGGCGCGCAGCTCGGGCTCGGGCAGGCCCGTGCGGCGCAGCGCCTCGACGGCCTGGCGGGCGGCTCCGCGGCGGTCGGCCAGCCCGTGCACGACGAGCGCCTCGGCGACCTGGTCGCCGACCCGCGTGACGGGGTTGAGCGACACGGTCGGGTCCTGCGGGACGAGCCCGACGAGCGCGCCGCGGACGGTGCGCAGCACGCGCGGCGACGCGGTCGCGAGGTCGTGGCCGAGCAGGTCGATCGTGCCCGACGTGATGCGTGCGGCGGGCGCGAGCAGGCGGACGACAGCCGCGGCGGTCGTCGACTTGCCCGAGCCGGACTCGCCGACGACGGCGACGGTCTCGCCCGCGTCGACGTGCAGCGAGACGTCGCGCACGGCGTGCACGTCGCCGCGCCGGGTGCGGTAGGAGACCGCGAGGTCGCGGACCGTGAGCAGGCGCTCGGCAGCAGGCACGTCCGCGGCACGCGAAACGGGGGTCGTGGCGGTCATCGGGCCCTCCCGGGGTCGCCGTCGAGCGCGCGGGAGAGGCGTCCCGCGGCGAGCACGGTCGCGACGATGACGAGGCCGGGGAGCGTCGTCAGCCACCACGAGGTGCGCAGGAAGTCGCGTCCGCCCGCGACGAGCGCCCCCCACTCGGGTGCGGGCGGCGGTTCGCCGTAGCCGAGGAACGACAGGGACGAGACCGCGAGGACCGCACCGCCCAGCTCGAGGGCGGCCAGCACGACGACGGGTCCGACGGAGTTGGGCAGGACGTGCCCGAACAGCACGGTCCACCAGCGGCTGCCGCCCGCCTGCGACGCCTCGACGAAGCCGGAGGTCCGCACGCGCAGCACCTCGGACCGCATGATGCGCGAGACCGCCGCGACGTTCGCGATGCCGACGGCGATCGCGACGTTGACCGAACCGAAGCCGAGCACCGTGATGAGCGCGAGGGACAGCAGCAGCGCCGGGATGGAGAGGAGGACGTCGACGACCCGCATCGCGACGTCGTCGACGAGACCGCCGACGAACCCCGCGGCCAGTCCGACCAGCGCGCCCACGACGAGCCCGACGAGCACCGCGACGAGAGCCGCCCGCAGGGTCAGCGGCGTGCCGTGCACGACCCGCGTGTACAGGTCGCGACCGAGCTGGTCGGTGCCGAACCAGTGCGCGGCCGACGGCGGCTGCAGCTTGTCCGCGGGCACCCCGACGAGCGGGTCGCCCGGCGCGAGGAGCGACGGCGCGAACGCCGCCACGACCACCGCCACGGACCACAGCAGCGCGAGCACGAGCCCGGGCCGACGGACCAGGTCCTCGAGCCGGGAGCGCCACGGGTTGCGGTGCGTGAGCTCGTCGTCGTGCTCGCGGACGGCGTCGGCGAACCGGTCGGCGGCCGTCGCGGTGAAGTCGTCGGCGCGCGTGCCCGGGTCGAGCGCGGTGGGGACGAACCCGTCGGGGCGCGACGGGCTCGAGCCCGTGAGGCTGTCGATCGTGCTCACCGCGCACCTCCGGCGGGGACGGCGTGGGCGTGCTCCGCCGGCGCGGTGCTCGGCGGTCGCGTGGCGTGCTCGTCGGCGGCCGGCCGGCCCGCGTCGTCGGGCTCGGCTGTGACGCCCGCCGCACGCCCACCCGTGACGATGCGCGGGTCGAGCAGCGGGTAGACGACGTCGACGAGCAGGTTGGTGAGCACGTAGACCGTCGCGGCGACGAGGACGACGCCCTGGACGACGGGGATGTCCTGCGCGGCCACCGACGTCGCCGTGAGGCGCCCGAGCCCGGCACGGGAGAACACGGTCTCGGTGACGACGGCCCCGGACAGCAGCCCGCCGACGACGAGGCCGGTCGCGGTGAGCGCGGGCAGGGCCGCGTTGCGCAGCGCGTGCCGCAGGTGCACGCGCACCCGGCCCGCACCCTTGGCGAGTGCGGTGTCGACGTACGGCTCGCGCAGGGTGTGCAGCAGGCTGCGTGACAGCAGCTGCGCGATGATCGCGGACGTCGGGAGCGCGAGCGTGACCGCCGGGAGCACGATCGACGCGAACCCCTGGTTGCCGAGCGCGGGGAAGATCGGCAGCTGGAACGAGAACCACTGCACGAGCGTCAGGCCGAACCAGAACGACGGGATCGCGACGCCGAGCGGCGGCAGCGACAGCAGGAACCCCGCGAGCGCGCGGTGGCGGGTCGCGGTCGCGACGACCGCGAGCGTCCCGCCGCCGACGACCGCGAGCAGCAGCGCGGCCCCCGCGATCGCGGCGGTGGGCGGGATCGCCTGGGCGAGGAGCGTCGTGACCGGCTGCTTGCTCACGACGGACGTGCCGAGGTCGCCGCGCACCGCGTCGAGCAGCTGCGTCAGGTACTGCACGGGCAGCGGCTGGTCGAGCCCGTACTCGGCGCGCAGCGCGTCGAGCTGCTCGGGGGTCACGTCGGTCGAGTCGCCGCCGTACATGATCGACACGGGGTCGCCGGGGAGCGCGTAGAGCACGACGAAGGACACGGTGTACGCCGCCCACAGCACGAGCACGGCGAGGCCGAGCCGGCGGGCGAGGTACCGCGTCACGGCGTCACCGCCGGGGCGTGCGGCGCGGGCGTCATGGGGTGCTCCTTCGGTGCGCGGGACGGTGCGCGCGTCGGTCGTCCGTGCTTGCACGACGGGGGTGCCGTGCCGGGTCATCACCTGGAGCACCCCGCCACGTCCGGAGGGTTGCTGCCCGACCAGCCAGGGCTTGTCGTCGGGTCTCGTGACCGGCGGGAAACGTAGGAAGGGGTCGCACCGGGGTCAATGGTCGATCCCCCGCGTCTCACGATCCGGACGTTCGGCCGGGAGCAGTGGTTCGCCCTCGGGGCGTGTTCATGCGGGACTCCGGCCGAGGCGGCCCGACGGCCAGGCGCACACGCACCGGTGCTCGAGGAACGCGATCCCGCATCGCGAGACGCGTGGCAGGACCCGTTGACCCGTCCGGGACCGCCACCTACGTTCGCGGCTCGCGTCGCCGTCAGGCTCGGCTGGCGACGCGGCACCCCGCGGTGCACCCGAGCACCTGCCCCCGGCGTCGCCCGCCTGGGGGCACCCGCCGCCCACGGAGGCGACCCACCATGACGACGTCCAGCCGCTGGACCACCGCGCCGACGCCGGCACCGCGCGTCTGTCGCGCCTGTCGCCGCTGACGGCACCCGCCGCTGACGGCACCCGCCGGTGACGGCACCCGCCGCCAGGCGACCTGCGACGCGACGTCGTGCCCCGCTCTCCACCCGCCGACGCCCGCCGTCGTCCCACGCACCCGCCGAGACGGCGAGGCGCGTCCCCGCTCGTCCCCGCACACGACCGCCGCGCGCCCGCGCGCGCGTCGTCCACCGCCCACCGCCCGCCGCCCCAGGAGCCGCCGCCATGGCCGCCGTCGACCTCGCCGCACCACCGGGTCCCTCCGTGACCCCCACCGTGCTCACCCGCGTCCGCGCGCTGCGCCCACCCGTGAGCCCGCGCTACCTCGCGGGCCGCGTCGCCACCGGTCTCGTCGCCGTGTGGGGTGCCGCGACGCTCGTCTTCTTCGCGCTCTACTCGACGGGCAACCCCGCGCTGCTGCTCGTCCCGCCGGACGCACCCCCGGACGAGGTCGAGCGACTGACCGCGCTCATGGGGTTCGACCGCCCGGTGCCCGTGCAGTACGTGTCGTTCCTCGGGCAGGTCGTGCGCGGCGACTTCCCCGACTCGATCCGGTACGGCTCCGACCCCGTCGCGATCGCCCTCGGCCGGCTCCCCGCGAGCATCGAGCTGGGGCTCGTCGGTCTGACCATCGGGGTCGTCGTCGGCGGCGTCATCGGCTTCGTGTCCGCGACCTCGCGTTCGGCATGGCTGCGCCGCGTGCCGCTGAGCGTCGCGGTCGCGCTCGACGGCATCCCGACGTTCTTCTTCGGCATCCTCGCGACACTCGTGCTCGCCGTCTGGCTCGGCTGGCTGCCGGCGACCGGGGCGACCGGCCCCGCCGCGATCGTGCTGCCGGGGCTCACGCTCGGCGTCGCGTTCGTGCCGGCCGTGGCGCGCGTCTTCCGGACCGCGCTCGTCGACGTGCTCCAGGCCGACCACGTCCGGACCGCCCGGGCCAAGGGCCTGTCGCGCGGCCGGCTCGTGCGCCGGCACGTCGTCGGCAACTCGCTCGGCACGACTCTCAACGTCGTCGGCATCCAGGCCGGCGTGCTGCTCGGCGGCGCCGTGGTCACCGAGTCGATCTTCGGCTGGCCCGGGATCGGCCAGCTCTCCGTCAACGCGGTGCAGAACCGCGACTACCCGCTCGTCATCGTGTGCGTCCTGGTCATCGCCGTCGGGTTCGTCCTCGTGAACCTGCTCGTCGACGTCCTGGCCGCCGTCGTCGAACCGAGGCTCCGCTCATGACCGCCGTCGCCACCGTCCTCGTCGAGGAGCAGGCCACCCACGACACCCGCCGCGCGTCCCGCACGCTCGGGGCGTCCGGCTGGGTCGGTGCCGCCCTGCTCGGGCTCGTCGTCGCCGTGACTCTCGCCGCGCCGCTGCTCGTCACCGACCCGCTCGCGCAGGACTTCACCGCGATCCTGCAGCCGCCGTCGGCCGCGCACCCCTTCGGCACTGACGAGCTCGGCCGCGACCTGCTGGCCCGGACGGTGTTCGGCGGTCGGACCGCGCTCGCCGTCACAGCCGTCGCGACGCTCGTCGCCGCGGTGCTCGGGCTCGGTCTCGCCGTCGGCGGGGCGCTGTTCGGCGGCGCGGTCGACGCGGTCGCGTCACGCCTCGCGGACGTTCAGCTCGCGGTGCCGACCATCGTGCTCGCGATCGTCATCCTGTCGTTCGTCGGCAACGCGTTCGTCCCCCTCGTCACCGTGCTGGTCCTCGGGGCGTGGGTGCTGACCTTCCGCGTCATCCGCGGTCACGCCCGGGCCGTCGTCCGGCAGCCGTTCGTCGAGGCCGCGCGCGTCGCCGGCGCCGGTCGCGGTGCCGTCGCGTGGCGGCACCTGCTGCCGAGCGTCCTGCCGCTGTTCTTCGTCGCCGTCACCCTCAGCGCGTCCGCCGTCCTGCTGCTCGAGTCGAGCCTCGGCTTCCTCGGCCTCGGGGTGCAGCCGCCCGAGGCCGACTGGGGCCAGATGGTCGCCGCCGGCCAGGCGCGCCTCGCGACCGCCCCGTGGCTCTCGCTGTTCCCCGGCGTCGCGCTGATCGTCACCATCGTCGCCCTCCAGCTGCTCGGCGACGCCCTCGCGGAGCGCACCGGGACCGGGCGCGCCGGACAAGGAGTCGCCCGATGAGCCTCGACCTCGCACCCGCCGTCACCACCGCGCCCGTCGCCGTCGGCGACCCCGTGCTCGCGGTGCGCGACCTCGTCGTCGGCCTCCCCGCCGACCGTCGCCACCGGCCGGACGACGTGCCGCTGGTCCGCGGCGTCGACCTCGCCGTGCACGCCGGCCAGAGCGTCGGGCTCGTGGGGGAGTCGGGGTCCGGCAAGACGCTCACCGCGCTCGCCGTCGCCGGGCTGCTGCCCTGGGGCGTCGACGTGCTGCGCGGCACCGTCGACGTGAGCGGACGCGACGTGCTCGCGCTGCCCCGCGTGACGCCCGCGCCCACCTGAGCGACCAGGTCGGCGTGGTGTTCCAGAACCCCACACCGTCGCTCAACCCGCGGCTGCGCATCCGCGCCCAGCTCGCCGAGGCGCTGCCCGCCGGTACGCCGCGCCACGAGCGGCGCGCGCGGGTCGCCGAGCTCCTCCGGCTCGTCGGGATCGACGACGTCGACAAGACGCTCGCCGCGTTCCCGCACGAGCTGTCGGGCGGGCTCAACCAGCGCGTCGTGATCGCGACGGCGCTCGCCCGGTCGCCCCGTCTGCTCGTCGCCGACGAGCCGACGACCGCGCTCGACGTGTCCGTGCAGGCGCAGGTGCTCGACCTCGTCGACGACCTGCGCGAGCGGCTCGGGCTCGGCGTGCTCCTGGTGAGCCACGACATCGGCGTCGTCGCCGACCGCACCGAGCACGTGCACGTGATGTCCGACGGGGTGGTCGTCGAGTCCGGGCCGACCGCGCGCGTGCTCGCCGACCCGCAGCACGCGTACACGCAGCGGCTGCTCGCGGCGGTGCCGAGCCGGCTCACGCGGCCGGCGGTCCCGACGTCGCCCGCGCGGGCCGCGGCCGGCCCGGCACAGGGCGCGGTC
>NZ_BHYL01000122.1 GCF_003851725.1 Cellulomonas algicola
CGAGGCTCGGCCAGGGCACGAGCGCCCGGCTGCGGATCCCCGCCGCGGGACCGCGCTGACGCCGCGGGGTCGAGCTGCGCGTCAGGCCGGCTTGGGGCCTGTCGAGCCGCGGGGGACCAGGCGGGACGGGATGACCTCGGTGCCGTGGTGGGGGTTGCCCTCGATGGCGTCGAACAGGAGGGCCGCGGCGCGGCGGCCGAGCTCCTCGAGGTTCATGTCGATGCTCGTGAGCTGCGGGCGCGCGTTGAGCGCGAGGATCTCCCAGTTGTCGTGGCCGGTCACGGCGACGTCCTCGGGGACGCGGCGGCCCGCCTCGCGCAGGGCGTCGAGCACGCCGCGCGCGATCTGGTCGGACCCGCTGATGATCGCGTCGACGTCGGTGAACCGGTTGAGGATCAGCCCGGCGGCGGTGCGGCCCCACTCCTCGGACCACGCGCCGTAGAGCGGTCCGCCGAGCACCTCGACGCCCGCCCCGGACAGCACGGCGGTCGCCCCGTCGACGCGGTCGTGCGCGGCCCCGTACCCGGCGTCGCCGGTGACGATCGCGACGCGCGACCGCCCGCACGCCAGGAGGTGCTCGGCGACGAGCCGCCCGCCCTGCACGTTGTCGGTGACGACGGACATGTCGGCGGGGTCCTGCGACGGCGCGTACGCGTAGACGACGGGCACGGGCAGCTGGCCGAGCGACGGCCGCGGGTCGGGGCGGGCGCCCACGACGATGAGCCCGTCGACGCGCCGGCCGAGCAGCGCCTGCACGTGGTACTGCTCGCGCAGGGCGTCGCCGCGCGCGTCGCACAGGAGCACGGACGTCTTGCCGGTGCCGGCGGCGTCCTCGGCGCCCATGAGCGTCGGGATGGAGAACCGGCCCTCGAGGTCGTGCGTGACGAGGCCGATCGTGCCGGACCGCCCGGACAGCAGGTGCCGGGCGAGGACGTTGGGGGAGAAGTTCAGCTGCTCGGCGGCTGAAAGGACTCGCTCACGGGTTTCGGCCTTGACCTGCTGGCGCCCGTTGAGCGACTTGGAGGCCGTCGCGAGCGACACCCCGGCGAGCTTGGCCACGTCCGCGAGGGTCGGCGGCTTCCGCGTGTTTCCCGGTGTCGTCTGCATGTTCATCCCCTGCGAGAACGAAAGTGACGGGGCTGGACGCCGTCGTCTTTCGGGATCGTACCGGGAGAACGCGCCGAGGGAAGCCCTTGACGTGCCGAGACAGTGACCGCTACGTTTCCGAAAAGGGTTTCGGCAGACCCTCAGCCCACGGGTGCCCGACGGGGGACACCCGCAGTTCGCTTCGACGATGAAGTCCGAGGAGAGCACGATGAGCAAGCGGTTGTCCCGATCGCGCACAGCACGAGGAGCTGCCCTGCTGGCCGTCGCCGGTCTGGCGCTGACGAGCCTGGCAGCCTGCAGCAGCGGTGACGGCGACGGGGGCGGTGACGCCCCGGCCGAGTCCGTCGGCCCCGACGGCGTCGACGACGGCACCAGCCTCACCATGTGGACGCGCGCGCCGCTCGAGCGGCAGGCCAAGGCCCTGGTCGAGGCGTACAACGCGTCGCACGAGAACCAGGTGAAGCTGGAGATCATCCCCAACGACGACATGGAGGGGAAGGTCGGCGCGGCCGCCACGAACGACGAGCTGCCCGACCTGCTCGCGGGCGACGTCGTCCGCCTGCCCTACTGGGTGTCGAACGGCCTGTTCACGGACCTGACGGAGAACATCGACGGGCTCGACTTCGCGGACGACATCACGCAGGGCCACGTCGACGCGGGCACCGACGCGGACGGCGCCAAGCACACCGTCCCGTTCGTCACCGACATCTCCGTGATGGTCTGGAACAAGGCGCTGTACGCCGAGGCCGGCCTCGACCCGGAGAAGGGCCCGACCACGTTCGCCGAGTTCGAGGAGCAGGCCAAGGCGGTCCAGGCGCTCGACAAGCCGGGCGTCTCGGGCACGTACTACGGCGGCAACTGCGGCGGCTGCCTCGTCTTCACGTGGTTCCCGACCATCTGGGCGTCGGGCGACGAGGTGCTCTCGGACGACGGCAAGGAGTCGCTGCTCGCGTCCGACACCGCCCAGGAGGTCTACGACACGTACGCGCGGCTGAACGACGCGGGCGCCGTGGGCGCAGGCTCGAAGGAGGAGACCGGCGCGACGTGGACCGCACCGTTCTCGAACGGCGAGGTCGGCGTCATGCAGTACCCGAACACCGCGGTGTACGCGGCCCAGGAGGCCGGCATCGACGTCGGCGTCACCGGCATCCCCGGGATCGACGGCGGCCAGTCGACGTTCCTCGGCGGCGACGCGATGGGCGTCTCCAAGGACTCCGAGCACGTCGCGCAGGCCTGGAACTTCCTCGCCTGGATGATGTCCGACGACACCCAGCTCGAGGTCGTCGCGAAGAACGGCGAGGTCCCCGGCCGCAACAGCCTGCTCGACAACCAGTACGCGCAGGAGGACCCGCTGGCCCTCACGATGAACAAGCTCGCCGAGAACGGCCGCACGCCCGTCGCCGAGTACTTCTCGGAGGCGTTCAACGCGTCCGGCAGCCCGTGGGTCACGCTGTTCCGCAACGCGACCTTCGACAAGACCGGCACGGTCGACGAGGACAACGACGCCGTCACGGCGGTCCTCGACCAGTGAGACCAGGGCGGCGGCGGGCTCGGCCCCGTCCGCTCGGCAGTCAGCCCGCCGCCGCCCGACCACGTCTCACCCGCGAGCCCGCCACGACGGGCGCGACCCCGGAGCCACGCATGACCACCGTCACCACCCGTCCGCCCGACGCGGGACCGTCCGCGTCACCCCCGCACCGCCACCGCCCGCGAGCCAACCGCTCGCACGGGCCCCTGATGGGCTGGCTCTACGCGAGCCCCACCGCGGTGCTCGTCGCGGTCCTGTTCGTCGTCCCGCTCGTGCTCGTCCTCATCATGTCCGCGTCGGACTGGTCGCTCCTCGCGGGCAACGACGGCACCAACTTCCCGGAGAACTACACGGAGGTCCTCGACCACCGGATGTTCTGGCCGGCCGTCGTGTTCACGCTCAAGTACACGGTCATCGCGACGGTGCTGCTCATCGGCCTGGGCCTGGGGCTCGCGCTGCTGGTGCAGGAGAGCAGCCGGTGGAGCGGCGTGCTGCGGACGTCGTTCCTGCTGCCCACGGCCCTCGGCCTCGCGTCGGCGTCGCTGCTGTTCTACGCGCTGTACTCACCGCAGGTCGGCCCCATGTCGGACTTCCTCGCGCGGTTCGGGATCGGCAACGGCCAGGTGAACGTCCTCGGCACCGCCGACGGCGCGCTGTGGGGGACGGTGATCCTCATCGTCTGGCGGTTCGCGGGGTTCTACATGCTGCTGCTGCTCGTGGGGCTGCAGGGCATCGGCCAGGAGGTCTACGAGTCCGCCCGCATGGACGGCGCCAACACGTGGCAGGTGTTCCGCAAGATCACGCTGCCGCTGCTCAAGCCGTCGCTCGCGCTCGCCACGATCCTGTGCGTCACCGGCTCGCTGCTCGCGTTCGACCAGTTCTACATCCTGACGAAGGGCGGACCGGACGGCGCCACCATGACCGTCGTCCAGCTCGTCTACAACCTCGCGTTCGAGTCCAAGCGCGACCTCGGCATGGCGGCCGCGCTGTCCGTGCTCGTGCTGCTCGCCCTCGTCGTCATCAACGTCGTCCAGCTCAAGGCGCTGCGGCGCTCGCCGGACGAGTGAGGGAGTCCCGACGATGAAGACGCTGCCCCGCGTGCTCGGACGCACGCCCTACTGGGTGCTGACCGGTGGCCTGGCCATCCTGTTCCTGTACCCGATGATCTGGACCGCCGTGTCGTCGGTGTCGCCGCAGCCCGGCTCGGCGCAGGTGAACGGCTACGGTCTCGGCAACTACGAGACGTTGCTCAACTACCAGGCGGGCCTCGGCCACTACCTGGGCAACTCGCTCGTCATCACGCTCGTCGCGGTGCTGACGACGCTCGTCGCGGCGACCCTCGGCGGGTACGCGTTCGCGCGGTTCACCTTCCCCGGCAAGGACGCGCTGTTCCTGCTCGTCCTGTCGATCCTCATGGTCCCGTACGCGACGCTGCTGGTCCCGCTCGTCATCTGGCTCAAGGACCTCGGCCTCAACAACTCGCTCGTCGGCGTGGGCCTCGTGCTCGCCGTGTTCCAGCTGCCGTTCGCGATGTTCATGATGCGCATCTCGTTCGAGGCGGTGCCCAAGGAGATGGAGGAGGCGGCCCTCGTCGACGGCTGCGGCTCGTTCGGCGCGCTGCGGCGCGTGCTGCTCCCGGCGGTCAAGCCGGGCCTCATCACCATCGGGCTGTTCGCGTTCCTCGCCGCGTGGAACGACTTCATGGTGCCGCTGTACCTCGTGGGGGGCGAGAACCAGCCGCTGCCGCTGGCGCTGGTCAACATGCGCCAGCAGGTCATGGGCGTCATCGACTACGGCGCCACGCAGGCCGGCGTCGTCGTGCTGACGATCCCGTGCATCGTCCTCTTCCTCGTGCTCCAGCGGCACTACGTCAACGGATTCATGTCGGGCGCGCTGAAGGGATGACCTCGCTCGTGAACAACACCACCACCATCCGTCCTGCGCCCGTGCTGCCGTCGACGGGGGCCCTGCGACCGCTCGGCCTCGACGAGGTGGCGATCACCGGGGGCTTCTGGGCCGACCGCCAGCGCGTCAACGGCGAGGCGTCGATCCGGCACTGCGACACGTGGGAGACGCGCGTCGGCTGGATCGACAACTTCCGCCACGCGCTCGACGGCACGGTCGTGCAGCAGCGCACGGGCCGCGAGTTCTCCGACTCGGACGTCTACAAGATGATCGAGGCGATGGCGTGGGAGGTCGGCCGGACCGGCGACCCCGCGCTCGAGGCTCGCATCGTCGAGCTGTCCGCGCTGATCGGCCGCGTGCAGGAGCCCGACGGCTACCTCAGCACGAAGTTCGGGCGGCCCGGCCAGGAGCCGCGCTACTCCGACCTCGCGTGGGGCCACGAGCTCTACTGCTACGGCCACCTGATCCAGGCCGCGGTCGCGCGGCTGCGCACGGGGCACGACGACGAGCTCGTCGCGATCGCCCGCCGCGCCGCCGACCACGTGTGCGCCGAGTTCGGGCCCGACGGCCGCGACGGCGTGTGCGGCCACCCGGAGATCGAGGTCGCGCTCGTCGAGCTCGCCCGCGCGACGGGGGAGCGGCGCTACCTGGACCAGGCCGCGCTCTTCGTCGAGCGCCGCGGCCACGGCACGCTGCCGGACATCGAGTACGGCCGCGAGTACTACCAGGACGACGTGCCCGTCCGGGACGCCACGGTGCTGCGCGGCCACGCGGTGCGTGCGCTCTACCTGGCGGCGGGCGCGGTCGACGTCGCGGTCGAGACGGGCGACGAGACGCTGCTCGACGTCGTGCGCGACCAGTACGAGCGCACGCTCGCGCGCCGGACGTACCTCACGGGCGGCATGGGCTCGCACCACCAGGACGAGGCGTTCGGCGACGACCACGAGCTGCCGCCGGACCGCGCGTACTGCGAGACGTGCGCGGGCGTCGCGTCGGTCATGGTCGCGTGGCGGCTGCTGCTCGCGACGGGTGACGCGCACTGGGGCGACGTGGTCGAGCGGACGCTGTTCAACGTCGTCGCGACGTCGCCCGCGGAGGACGGGCAGGCGTTCTTCTACACGAACCCCCTGCACAAGCGGGTCCCCGGCTCGGCGGCGGACCCCGACGAGGTCAGCGCGCGGGCCCTGTCGCGGCTGCGTGCGCCGTGGTTCGAGGTGTCGTGCTGCCCGACCAACGTGGCCCGCACGTTCGCGTCGCTCGGCGCGTACCTCGCGACCGTGTCCGACGACGGCGTGCAGCTGCACCAGTACGCGCCGGCGCGCATCGCGACGACGCTCGGCGACGGCCGCGCGATCGGCCTCGAGGTCGAGACCGGCTACCCGCACGAGGGCGACGTCGTGGTCCGCGTGACGCAGGCACCGCCCGGCGAGGTGACCCTGTCGTTGCGCGTGCCGGCCTGGGCGGTGGGCGCGGCGACGCTCGACGGCGAGCCCGTCGAGGGCGGCGTCGCGACGGCCCGCCGCACGTTCGCGGTGGGCGACGAGGTGCGCCTCTCGCTCCCGGTGCAGCCCCGCGTGACGACGCCCGACGACCGCATCGACGCCGTGCGCGGCTGCGTCGCGGTCGAGCGCGGCCCGCTGGTCCTGTGCGCCGAGTCGACCGACCTGCCCGGCGGGCTGCACGTCGACGCGATCCGCCTGGACCCCTCGGCACCGCTGGTCGCCGACGGTGCCGGTGCGCGCGGTCGCGGGCGGGCCGTCGCGCACGACGACGCCGACTGGCCGTACGCCCCGGAGCCGCGCGAGCGCGACGCCGACGGCTTCGACCTGCGGCTCGTCCCGTACCACGCCTGGGCCAACCGCGGCCCGAGCACCATGCGGGTCTGGATCCCGACGACCTGACCGGCCCCCGACCGCCCCGCCGCCCCGCCGTGCCGACGCCGGGGCGGCGGGGCATCTCCGTGCGGGCGGCGAGGAGCACGGCGTCGCCCGCGCGGGAGCAGGTCGGCGACGGCGCTCTCGGGTGCGGGTGCCGGGTGCCGACCGCGGCGGCAGACTCGAGACGTGCCCCGACGCCCGCTGGACGAGTACCGCGCGAAGCGGGACCCGGCGCGCACGCGTGAGCCAGTCCCCCCGCCCGACGCACCGCTCCCGCAGGGCGAGGGGCGGACGTTCGTCATCCAGGAGCACCACGCCCGCGCGCTGCACTGGGACCTGCGGCTCGAGCGCGACGGCGTGCTGGTGTCGTGGGCCGTGCCGAAGGGCCTGCCGCAGGAGCCGGGCACGAACCACCTCGCGGTGCACACCGAGGACCACCCGATGGAGTACGCGACGTTCGAGGGCGACATCCCCGCGGGCGAGTACGGCGGCGGGCACATGGCGGTCTGGGACCGCGGCACGTACGAGACCGTGAAGTGGTCGGACCGCGAGGTGCAGGTCGTGCTGCACGGCGAGCGCGTGCAGGGACGGTACGTGCTGTTCCGCACGCGGGGTCGCGGGCGTTCCGGCGGCTCCGGCGACGGCGGCGGGCGGGGCGACGACGAGCGCAGCTGGATGGTGCACCGCATGGACCCGCCGACGCGCCCCGACTGGACGCCGCTGCCCGACCTGGTCCGTCCGATGGCGGCCGTCGCGGGCGAGCTGCCGCCCGACGACGACGCGTGGGCGTACGAGATGAAGTGGGACGGCGTGCGGGCCGTCGCGTACGTCGACGGCGGTCGCGTGAGGCTGATGTCGCGCAACGACCTGGACGTCACGCGGTCGTACCCCGAGATCGCCGGGCTCGGCGAGCAGCTGGGGTCGACCCAGGCGGTCCTCGACGGCGAGCTCGTCACCTTCGACGCGCGCGGCGCCCCCGACTTCGGGCGCCTCCAGCAGCGGATGCACGTCGCGGACCCCGCGGTCGCCCGCCGGCTCGCCCAGACCGTGCCCGTCGCCTACCTCGTCTTCGACGTCCTGCACCTCGACGGCCGCGCCACCCTCGACCTGCCCTACGACGACCGCCGCGCGCTCCTCGACGGCCTCGGGCTCGCGGGCCGCTCGTGGCAGACGCCGCCGTCGTTCGACGGCCCGGGCTCGGCCGTCCTGGCGGCGAGCCGCGAGAACGGCCTCGAGGGCGTGCTCGCGAAGAAGCGGCGCTCCCCGTACCGCCCGGGCCGCCGCTCGCCGGACTGGGTCAAGGTCAAGCACGTCCGCATGCAGGAGGTCGTGCTCGTCGGGTGGAAGCCCGGCAAGGGTGCGCGCGCCGAGACGCTCGGGTCGCTCGTGCTCGGCGTCCCCGACGACGACGGCGCCATGCGTCCCGCGGGGTCCGTCGGCACGGGCTTCACGCGGCGCACGCTCGACGACCTGCTGCGCCGGCTCACCCCGCTGGCGACGTCGTCGTCGCCGTTCACCGTGCGGCTGCCCGCCGCCGACACACGCGACGTGCACTGGGTCCGGCCCGAGCTCGTCGGCGAGGTCGCCTTCACCGAGTGGACGTCCGACGGCCGGCTGCGGCACCCGTCCTGGCGTGGGTTGCGCCCCGACAAGTCCCCGGCCGACGTCGTCGTCGAGGGTGCCTGACGAGCACTCCCGCCCGACCTCCGTGCCGACGGTCCGCCCGAGCCGTGCCGACAGGACGCCCGAGCCGTCGAGCCGGAGGGACGTCCGAGGCGTCGTGCCGACCGGCGCGCGGGCAGCAGGCGCGCGCGGGTGCGCGCGACGTGGCGCGGGGCGACGATGTGGTCACGCGGCCCAGCGCCGTGACCGCGGGTGCGGACCGGCGCCCGCCCCGACCGCGTCGACGACGACGCGCGTCACCGAGGAGACCCCCCATGGCCACCGTCGCGGACGTCCTGTCCCCGTCCCCGATCACCGTCGAGACCACCGCGACCGTCCGCGAGGCCGCCGAGCTCATGCGCGAGCACGACGTCGGCGACCTCGTCGTCGTCGAGCAGGGCCGCCTGGTCGGCATCGTCACCGACCGCGACCTCGTCGTGCGCGTCCTCGCCGTCGGCGGGGGGTCGAACGACCCCGTCGGGCAGGTCGCGACCGGCTCGCCCGTGGTCGTGGGCCCCGACGACGACCTCGTCGGCGCCGCGCGCCTCATGGCCACGCACGCCGTGCGCCGGCTGCCCGTGGTCTGCGAGGGCGAGGTCGTCGGGGTCCTGTCCCTCGGCGACCTGGCCGTCCGCCACAACGCCGGTCCGGTCCTCGGCGCGATCTCGCAGGCGCCCGCGTCGTCGTGAGCCGACGGCTGCCGCGCGCGTCGCACGGACGGTGGTGCGCGGGCGCCGACCCGTCGCTTACCGTGGCGCGATGACGAACGAGGCGACGCCCCGCCCCGCCCGCCCCACGTGGTCCGAGCGGCTGGGCCGCATCACCGAGGCCATCCGCAGCCTGCCCAAGCCCGTGCGGGTGGTCGCCGTCACGTCGGTGGGTGGTGTCGTCCTGCTCGCGGGCGTCGCGATGCTCGTCCTGCCCGGTCCGGGGATCCTCGCGATCCTCGCGGGCCTCGCCATCCTCGCGACGGAGTTCGTGTGGGCCCGGCGTGTCCTCGAGCGCAGCAAGGCGGCCGCGAAGGCCGGCGTCGACAAGGGGCGCGACGCGCTGCAGCGCCGCCGCTGACCGCGCCTCGGGCGGCGTGAGCGGCGGCCTGTGCGTTCTCGCCGGTGGTCGACGGCCGTGCGACGCGTCTCGCCGCACGTCAACCGCCCGTGCGACGCGTCCCGCCGCAGGTCAGCGACCCGTGCGGTGCGTCCCGCCGAAGACCGGGTGCGACGCGAGGTCGTCGGTGCGCTCGTCGAGCACGCGCCGCAGCGCCTCGTAGCGTTCCTGCGCGTCGCGTCGCTCGGCACCGGCCGGGCAGCGCTCGATCTCGTGGTGCGCACGCGCGGTGGCCGCGGCGACCTGGAACCAGCTGGCTTCCGCGAGGCCCGTGACCAGCCGCTCGTCGGCGCCCGTGCGCGGTACGTCCGTGTCCGTCATGGTCGGCTCCTCCTGCCCACCATCGTCGCGCCGCCCACCGACATCGCCGGGACGCCACGCGGTGGGCGCGACCACCCGCGAGGAAGGAGCCGGCGACGCGTCGATGCGGACGCGACGCGGGGGTGAAGAGCGGCGCACGGGTCAGGCGACGACGGACGCGCTGAGCACGACCTGGTCGTGCGGGACGGCGGCGAACCGCTGGCCGGGGTACCGCAGGCCCGCGAAGTACGCGTTGACGTGCGCGACGATCTGCTCGCCGCCCACCCAGACGCCGGCGAGGTGCGCGCCGGTGGTCGTGTGGCAGTCGGAGACGAGCGTGACGTCGTACCCGGCGTTCGCGGCGGACTGCCCGAGGGTCCGCACGCAGTAGTCGGACTGGGCGCCCGTGAGGACGAGGTGGGTCGTCGCGGTGCGGGCCAGGACGGACTGCAGGTCGGTGCCGGCGAACGCGTCGCGGTACGCCTTGTGCACGCGGGCCTCGCCGGGGACCGGCACGAGCGCCGGGTGCAGCTCCCACCCGGCGCTGCCGCGCGGGAAGTCCTGCTCGTCCTGGACCCAGATGACGGGGACGCCCTCGGCGCGTGCCCGGTCGACGAGGGTGACGGTGCGGGCCAGCACCCCGTCGACGTCGACGCAGTCCCCGACGACGCCGACCTGGAGGTCGACGACGAGGACCGCCGTGCGCGGCGTGGTAGCGCTCCCATACATGAGGCCGATTCTCTCCGACCAGGGCACAGGTGCGAAATCGACGCACCGGCGCGCCGCGAGCCAGGTGCGGGTCACTCGAGCAGGACGGTCACGAGCGCGACGACGACGACCGTCGCCACAGGTACCCACGGGACGGCAACGCCTCGTCCGGTCGCGCCACGTGCGGGGCCCGGTGGTGTCGTCGGCCGCACGGTGGCGAACCGCTGGGACATGCGCTCGGGACGCCCTGGTCGATCGAGCACCAGGTACAGGTTCGTCTTCTGCACGGCCCAGCAGGCGACGTCGTCACCGGACCGCAGCCGCACGGACATGCGAGCGCCGCCCTCGAAGCCCGCGACCTCGGCCCACGGGATCCTGATCGTGTGCCACGGGTTCCGCACGACGATCCCGTCCTGCGTGGCGGCGACCCTGGGCCGCAGCCCGAGCACGTGTGCCAGGACCGTGACGAGCGCGCCGACGCCGAGCAGGACGCCGGACGCGTCCGTCGCGCCGCTCGCACCGAGGGAGACGGTCGCCAACCCCAGCAGGACGCCGAGCACCGCGATCGAGGTGGCGAGGGCCGACATCCTGGCGGAGACCGACGCCGCCGGACCGGACGACCTGCCCACGAGTGCTCCCGTCCGCCCGGCGACGGCTGCTCGCCGTGCGCACGGCTCCCGGCGAGCCGACGGAGGCGAGCGTCCCACGCGCCGGTCGGGACGACGCGCAGACGCCCCGTGCGACGCTCATCGCGCCCTCGTGGTGCCCGGGCCGTCGCCGGCCGGCCACCGGTGCCGCCGAGGCGGGGGTGCCTGCGCGACGACGGAGGACTGCCCAGGCGGACCGGCGGCGAGGGCGTCAGGCGACCGGGCGGATCTCCGCGACGTCGCCCGGCCACAGGACCGTCTGGACCAGGCGCGCGAGGTCCTGCACGTCGTCGGTCTCGACGACGTAGTACCCGCCGAGCTGCTCGACCGTCTCGGTGTACGGGCCGTCCGTCACCGTGAACTCGTCGGCGTCGTTCCGCACGACGACCGCGCGGCTCGACGACGCGAGCTCGTGCCCGCCGACGATCGTGTGGCCGCGCTCGGCGCACGCGGCGCTGAACGCGTCGTGGTCCGCGTACGCGGCCGCGCGGGTGGCCTCGTCGGCGGTCTCCCACGCCTTCTCGTCGCCGTGCAGCAGCACGACCCAGGTCTGCGGCATCGTCGTCCTCCCGTTCCTGTGCGACGGGACCGAGCGTGCCCGTCACGTCCATGACGCGCGAGGCAGGTGCGATTCGACAGGGACGCGTCAGCCCAGGAACACCTGCGCGCACAGCAGGCCGCGTGCGCTGTCGACGCACGCCACGCCGATGCCCGTGAAGTCCTTCGAGAGCAGGTTGGCGCGGTGCCCGGGCGACGCGAGCCACGCGTCGACGGTGGCCTTGGCGGTCGGGTAGCCGAGCGCGAGGTTCTCCCCGACGGTCCGGCCACCGCAGGCCGCGAGGATCGGCTCCAGCGGGTCGTGCTCGAACCGTCCCTCGGCGACGAGGAGCCGGGCGCGTGCGAGCGCCTGCTGCTGCGCGCACTCGGAGACGCTGAGGTCGGCGACACCCTGCGCGCGGCGGGCCTCGTTGCCGAGCGCGACGATCTCGGCGTCGACCGGCTGGGGTGCGGGGGCCGCGGCGGGGGCGGACGACTGGGCCGGGGCGGGGGTGCTGCCGCCGCCGGAGGGCGGGGGCGTGCCGGCGGCCG
>NZ_BHYL01000123.1 GCF_003851725.1 Cellulomonas algicola
GTCGACGGGGGCGCCCCGCCGGCCGTGCCGCCGACGGGCTCGCCCGGGACGCGTCGCACGGCGTCCCGCGGCTCGGCGCCCGGCCCGCCGGGTGTCGCCGGGCCCGCGGCGTCCCGCACCTCGTCCGTCGCCCCGGTCACCCACCCATCCCAGCACAGCGGCCGACGACGGCCGTCGTCCGAAGGATGTACGCCGCCGCGCAGGATCGGCCCTCCGCCCGACGCGGCGCACGGGCCCGCGCCGCGAGGGTGACGGCATGACCGAGCTGCTGGACCTGATCCGTGAGAACCCCGTCGCCGCGCTGGTCGTGGCGTGCGAGGTGGCGTTCTGGGTGTTCCTCGTCGCCGCGGTCGTGGCGCGGTACTGGTTGCGGTGGCGGCGGACGTCGACCGTCCTGCTGCTGTGCGAGCCGGTGCTCGAGGTCGTGCTGCTCGTCGCGACCGTCGGGGACCTGCTGCGTGGCAGCGAGCCGACGTGGACGCACGGTCTTGCCGCCCTCTACCTGGGCTTCACCGCGGGGTTCGGGAAGTACACGATCCACAAGGTCGACGCGTGGGTCGCGTGGCGCTTCGCGGGCGGGCCCCGGCCCCCGCGCGTGCCGAAGACCGGTGCGCCGGCACGCGCGCACGAGTGGCGCATGTGGGGCCGCGTGGTCGTCGCGTGGGTCGTCGCCGCGGTCGTCCTCGGGGTGCTGCTGCTCATCGCGCAGGAGCCCGACCAGCGCGAGGTGCTGCTCGGGTGGCTCGGGCGCGCGACGCTCGTGCTCGTCGTCTGGTTCGTCGCGGGACCCGTCTGGACGGAGCTCTCGACGCGCGGCCGACCGGCCGACGACGCCGACGACCCCGCGGACGACCGCGAGCGCGCCGACGCCCGCTGAGCGCCGCCCGGCGGCCGCGCCCCGGATGCGAGCCGCCGGGACGGGTGCGACGGTCGGGAGATGACGCGATTCGGCTACACGCTCATGACCGAGCAGTCCGGCCCCAAGGAGCTCGTGCGGTACGCCGCCGCGGCCGAGGAGGTCGGCTTCGACTTCGAGGTGTCGAGCGACCACTACTTCCCGTGGCTCGACGCGCAGGGCCACTCCGGCTACGCGTGGTCGACGCTCGGCGCGGTCGCGCAGGCGACCAGCCGTGTCGAGCTCATGACGTACGTGACGTGCCCGATCCTGCGGTACCACCCGGCCGTCGTGGCGCAGAAGGCCGCGACGCTCGGGGTGCTGTCCGACGGCCGGTTCACGCTCAACCTGGGCGCCGGGGAGAACCTCAACGAGCACGTCGTCGGCGAGCGCTGGCCCGCGGTCGGCGAGCGGCACGACATGCTCGAGGAGGCCGTCGAGATCATCCGCGAGCTCCTCACGGGCGAGCGCACGACGTACGACGGTGCGTACTTCCGCGTCGACTCCGCACGCGTGTGGGACACCCCGGACAGCGTGGTCGAGATCGGCGTGGCCGTGTCGGGCGACCAGTCGGTGCAGCGCTTCGCGCCGCTCGCCGACCACCTCGTCGCCGTCGAGCCCGACGGTGACCTCGTCGCCTCCTGGGACGCGGCCCGCCCGTCGGGTGCGGCGCTGTCCCGCAAGATCGGCCAGGTGCCCATCAGCTGGGACCCGTCGAAGGACCGCGCGGTCGAGCGTGCGCACGAGCAGTTCCGGTGGTTCGCGGGCGGGTGGAAGGTCAACGCCGACCTGCCGACGACCGAGGCCTTCGAGGCCGCGAGCCAGTTCGTGCGGCCCGAGGACGTCGCCGAGCAGATCGCGTGCGGTCCCGACCTCGACGCGTTCGTCGAGTCCGTCCGGGCCTACTGGGAGGCCGGGTTCACCGACGTCGCGATCGTGCAGATCGGCGACGAGAACCAGGCCGAGTTCCTCGAGAAGGCCGCCGGGCCGCTGCTCGAGAAGCTGCGCGCCGCGTCGAAGGCCTGACCGCGGCGGACGGCCTGCGCGCCCGTCTGCCCGTCTGCCCATCTGCCCATCTGCCAAGCGCACCACCGATGAGAGGAGCACCGACCGTGGCCGTGACCGCCTTCCAGGACCTCCCGCTCGCCGACCGCGACCGCGCGTGGGACGGCACCGCCGCCGAGAAGCGCGTCCGCGCATGGGCCGACGCCCAGGACGAGCCCAACGAGAAGTACCGCGACGCGCACGTCTGGTACGACGCCGACGCGAAGGACAACTTCACCGCGTACAAGCTGCTGATCGCCGACGTGGTCGACGGCCGGCTGCGGGCGGTGCCGCGCGGCGTGTTCGCGGCGGCCGCGGTCATGCAGGGCTCGCGCGGCGGCGTCGACCTGCCCGACAAGGACCGCGACCGCGTGAAGAGCCACCTGGCGAAGTACTACGCGAAGCTCGACGAGACCCCACCGTGGGACGACTGACCGACGGCCACGCCGTCCGTCGGCGGTTCCTGATCGACGCGTCGGGGTGGGGAGTGCGCCGGTCAGGCAGGACGTGCCGAGGTCAGTAGCCGGGGCGGAGCTTGACGCGCGGCTGGTTGTCGGCCGAGCGCGCCGACTCGACGATGCTCGGGCGGTCCGCGACGAAGTCCCCGAACGACCGGTACCCGAGCGAGCGCTCGCTGAACGCCGGGTCCATGCGCGTCATCTGGTTCTTGAGCTCGCCGAACGACACCCACTCGTCGTCGGGCTTCTTGGTGCGGACCAGGCGCATCGCGCGCATGAGCAGCTGGGTCGCGGCCCGGTGGGCGGCCTTGCCGGTGCGTGCGGGCGGTCGGTCGGCGGCCTCCGCGTCCGCGTCGTCGGTCCCGTCGGCCGCGGCGGCGCCGTCGGCCGCAGCGCGCGCGTCGGGTACAGCCACCGCACCCGCCCCCGGGGAGACGCCGTCGTCGACGGCCGGTGCACCGCCGCCCTCGGACCCGTTGCGCGCCTTCTTGCCCGACCCGCGCCCGCCGGTCGAGGCGGGACGCTCTGCGGCGACGACCTCCACCGGCTCGTCGTCCTCGGGCTCGTCGGCCGCGGACGTCTCGAGCAGGTCGTCGTAGTCGGCGAACTCGTCGCACGCCGCCATGAGCGCGCGGGACGTGGCCCCGGCGACGCCGATCCCGACGACGTACCGCCCGAGCCGCTTGGCGCGCTGCGCGAGCGCGACGTAGTCGGAGTCGCCGGCCACGACGACGACGTGCGTGACGTCGGGCAGCCGGAACAGGTCCTCGACGACGTCGACCGCGAGCCGGATGTCGGCGCCGTTCTTGAGCCCGGCGGTCACCGGGAAGAGCTGCGTGAGGTCGACGGCGCGGTCGACGAGCTGGCGCTGGTAGGCGGCGTTGGCGGGCACGGACCAGTCGGCGTACGCACGGCTGACGACGACGGACCCGAACGAGGACGCGTAGTCGAGGATCGCGCCGACGTCGACGCGCGCCTGCGCGAGCCGCTGGGCGACGGGGTCGTCGGCGCGTGCGTCCATGCGGTGCTCGCGGGCGCTGTCGCGGTACCAGTCGCCGCGGCGGAACGTCTGGTCGTAGCGCGAGATGACGATGTTGTCGAAGTCGACGTACACGGCGACGCGGGCGGTGGTGGTCTCCGGCATGCCGCCCATCCTCGCCTGCGCGGGACGCGTCCGCGGTGCGAACGCGTCATGTCAGCGGTGCCGACGCGTCCGACCGGTGGTGCGAGCGCGTCGGGTGCGCGGTGGGCGCGCGTCAGAGGCGCACGGCGGACGCGTCAGGCCTGAGGCGCGAACCGGGCCAGGTCGGCGGGGACGTCGTCGTGCCGGAGCTCGAACCAGACGGCCTTGACGGCGACGCCGCCCTCCTCGGGCGTCGTGCCCCAGCTGCTCGAGAGCCGGTCGACGAACATCACGCCGCGACCGCCGAGGGCGCTGGGCGGCGGGTTGCGAAGGACGGGGTCCTCACGGGCGCCGTCGGTGACCTCGACGCGCGTGCGGACGTCGTCGACGTCGACGCGGAGCGTCACGGGCGGGTCGGCGTGCGCGACGGCGTTGGTCACCAGCTCGCTGACGAGCAGCACGAGCACTTCCAGCCGCGCGGGCTCGACGCCGGCCTCGACGAGTCGCTCGCGTGCCCACCGGCGCGCCGGCGCGACCGCGGACAGCGCGGGTGCGACGGACGTCTCGGCGCGCATGCGGGGCCTCCTGCTCGACCTCGTCCGGGGGTGACGTGGTGGGGACTCCGCCACGGTTGTGCACATCCGGCGATTCGGCAACTCGAACTCGCCCCTCAGGACGAACCTCCACCCGCACGCGTGTGAGCATGGTCGCCGTGGCCCCCGTCGCACCGTCCACCCCGCACCGACCGTCTCCGCGCCAGGTGCGCAGGTGGCGGCGCTATCTCGCCGACGAGCGGGCCGAGGCGGCGGTCTACCGGGACCTCGCGGCGCGCCGCACGGGCGAGGAGAAGGCGATCCTGCTCGCGCTCGCGGACGCGGAACGCCGCCACGAGCAGCACTGGCTGGACCTGCTGGGCGACGACGTGGGCCGCCCGCTCCAGGGCGACGTGCGGACGCGTGTGCTGGGGTGGCTGGCCCGACGGTTCGGGTCGGTGTTCGTCCTGGCGCTCGCGCAGCGTGCGGAGGCCCGGTCGGAGTACGCGGACGAGGCCGACGCGACCCCGCGCATGGCGGCGGACGAGCGCATCCACGAGGAGGTCGTGCGGGGGCTCGCGACCCGCGGTCGCAACCGCATGTCGGGCACGTTCCGGGCGGCGGTGTTCGGCGCGAACGACGGCCTGGTGAGCAACCTGGCGCTCGTGCTCGGCATCGGTGCGAGCGGCGCGTCGCAGGCCACGGTGCTGCTGACGGGCCTGGCCGGGCTGCTCGCGGGCGCGCTGTCGATGGGTGCGGGCGAGTACGTGTCGGTGCGGTCGCAGCGCGAGCTCCTGGAGGCGTCGCGGCCCGGTCGGCACGCGGCCGAGGCGCTGCCGCACCTCGACGTGGACGCGAACGAGCTCGCGCTCGTCTACCGGGCGCGGGGCCTGGACGCCGACGAGGCCCAGGAGCGTGCGGCGCAGGTCCTCGCGACGTTCGGCCCGGGCGGCTCGCGGACCGAGGCCGTGACCGGCCTCCCGGCGGTGGCGCGCGACGCGCTCGCGGTCGCGGCGGGCGAGGGCGACGAGGACGCCGTGGTCGAGGTCGACGAGCACGAGACGATCGGCACCGCGATGGGCGCGGCGGTCGCGAGCTTCTGCTTCTTCGCGTCGGGTGCCGCGATCCCGGTGCTGCCGTACCTGTTCGGCGCCGACGGGCTGGTCGCGGTCGCGTGGGCGGCGGCGCTGGTCGGGCTCGCGCTGCTCGGCACGGGCGCGACCGTCGGGGTGCTGTCGGGCGCGTCGCCGGGGCGTCGGGCGCTGCGTCAGCTCGCGATCGGGTTCGGGGCGGCCGCGGTCACGTACCTGCTGGGGCTGGCGTTCGGCACGTCGGTCGCCTGACGACCGCCCGGCCCCGACGGACGCGGACGGGACGGGCTGTCGCCCGGTGGGTGGACGAGGTTTGGCAATCCTTACTTAGTTGAGGCTAACCTGCGCGTGTGCCCACGACGCCCCCGTCCGACGACGCACCCGCCGCTGTTCTCGGCGCTCCCGGTGCCCCCGCGCTGCGCGGTCACGACCTGCGCCTGGCCTACCACGGCACGGTCGTCGTCGAGCGCGCCGGTCTCCGCCTGCTCCCCGGCGAGGTCACCGCGCTGATCGGCCCCAACGGCTCCGGCAAGTCCACGCTGCTCCGGGCTCTCGCCCGGCTGCACCGGCCCGACGCCGGGACGATCGCGCTGCCGGACGTCGAGGACGCCCGCGCGCTGTCGGCGCAGCACTTCGCGCGCCGCGTCACGCTGCTGTCGCAGTCCCGGCCCACGCCCTCGGGCGTCTGCGTCCGCGACGTCGTCGGCTACGGCCGCCACCCCTACCGCGGCCGCTGGCGCCAGGACGACCCCGACGGCCCCCGCGCGATCGCGTGGGCGATGGACGTCACCGGCACCACCGACATGGCCGCGCGTCCCGTCGACGAGCTGTCCGGCGGCGAGCTCCAGCGCGTCTGGCTCGCGACCTGCCTCGCGCAGGACACGCGCGTGCTGCTGCTCGACGAGCCCACGACCTACCTCGACCTGCGCTACCAGGTCGAGATCCTCGACCTGGTCCGCGACCTGGCCGACGAGCACGGCGTGGCCGTCGGCGTCGTCCTGCACGACCTCGACCAGGCCGCCGCCGTCGCCGACCACGTGGTGCTGCTGCGCCGCGGCGAGGTCGTCGGCGCGGGCCTCCCGCACGAGGTGCTCACCGCCGACGCGCTCACCGAGACCTACGGCATCCGCATCGACGTGACCGTCGACGACCACGGCCGCGTCCGCACGCGTCCCGTCGGCCGGCACACGCACCGCGCCCTCACGCCTGCCTGACCCGCACGACCCGTCTGACACCGCGCCCCGCCCCCGTGGGGCGCGCCACCACCACCCGAGGAACCTCATGCGAACCCTGCGCGCCCTGCCCGCCGCCGTCGTGACGGGCACCGTCGCCGCCCTGCTGCTGACCGCCTGCGGCACCACCGAGGAGCCCGCCGCCGCGGCGGAGACGGGTGCGGCCGAGGCGACCGGCGGCCCGGTCACCCTCACCGACGACCGCGGCGAGGAGGTCACGCTCGACGCCCCCGCGACGGACGTCGTCTCGCTCGAGTGGGGCCTCACGGAGAACCTGCTGACGCTCGGCGTCACGCCCGTCGGCCAGGCCGACGTCACGGGCTACAACGTGTGGGACACGGTCGTGCCGCTCGACGCGTCCGTCGCCGACGTGGGCATGCGCGGCGAGCCGAGCCTCGACGCGATCGCCGCGCTCGACGCCGACCTCGTCGTCACCACGACCGACCTCCCGGAGGAGGTCATCGCGCAGATCGAGGAGACCGTCCCCGTCATCGCGCTGCGCGGCTCGGACGCGACCGACCCGATCGGCCACATGGAGCGGACGATCGAGGTCCTCGGCCAGGCCACGGGCACCGAGGACGAGGCGGCGAAGGCCCTCGAGGAGTTCGACGCCGCGGTCGCCGACGCGAAGGCCGAGCTCGAGGACGCGGGCCTGTCCGGCGCGAAGGTCGCGATGGCCGACGGCTGGCTGTCCGACGGAGCCGTCTCGATCCGCGCCTACACCGAGGGCTCGTACCTCGGTGGCATCGGCAAGCTGCTCGGCCTCGAGAACGCCTGGTCGCTCGAGGGCGACCCCGACTACGGCCTCGGCGGCACGGACGTCGAGGGCCTGACGGCGCTCGGCGAGGGCGTGCACTTCCTCTACATCGCCAACGACACCGAGGGCGGCGACGCGTTCACCGAGGGCCTCGGCACCAACCCGATCTGGCAGCAGCTCCCGTTCGTCGTCGCCGGCGACGTGCACCGCCTGCCCGACGGCATCTGGCTGTTCGGCGGTCCCGCCTCCGGTGAGGCGTGGATCGACGCGACGGTGGGCGCGCTGACCAAGTGAGCCTCGGTCTCGACGAGCAGGTCGACGCACCGGCGGGCACGCGCCCGGGCCGGGGCGGCGCGACGGCCATCCCGGCCGCGCCGCCCCGCACCGCAGCGCTGCCGCTGGTGGGCGTGTTCACCGCGGCCGTCGTCCTCGTGGCGGCGCTCGCGGTGCTCGACCTCACGCTGGGCACCTCCGACGTGGGGGCCCTCGACCTGTGGCACCTGCTGCGGGGCACGAGCGACGACCAGACCCTCGCGGTCCTGATCGCGTCGCGGGCCCCGCGGGTGCTCGCCGGCCTGCTCGTCGGGGCCGCGCTCGGCGTCTCGGGCGGTGCGCTGCAGTCCGTGGCGCGCAACCCGCTGGCGTCGCCCGACACGCTCGCGGTCAACGCGGGCGCGTACGTCACGGTCGTCCTGGCGGCCGTGCTCGGGATCTCGCTGCCGTTCGCGCTGAGCGGCGCGCTCACGTTCGTCGGCGGCCTGGCCGCGGCGGCGTTCGTGCTCGCGATCGCGCGCGGCGGTGCCGCCGGTCCGTCGCGCCTGGTGCTCGCTGGCTCGGCGACGATGCTCGCGCTCTCGTCGATCACCTACCTGCTCATGCTGCTGTTCGAGCAGGAGACGCAGGGCATGTTCGCGTGGGGCGAGGGCACGATCGTCCAGTCCGGCACGCAGAAGGTCGCGCAGGCGGCCCCCGTCGTGCTGGTCGCGATCGTGGTGCTCGTCGTGTGGTCCCGCCGTCTCGACGTCCTCGCGCTCGGCGACGACACCGCGTCGGTGCTGGGGCTCGACGTCCGGCGGACGCGCGTCGTCGCCGTGCTGCTCGCGGTGCTCCTGGCGGCGCTCGCCGTGACGGTCGCCGGTCCCGTCGGCTTCGTCGGCCTCTCTGCGCCGGTCATCGCGCGGCTCGTCGCGTCACGTGTACCCGGCCTGTTCCGGCACCGGCTGCTGCTGCCGTTCGCGGCGCTCGCCGGGTGCGCGGTCGTGCTGGCCGCCGACGTGCTCATCCGGGCGCTGGTGCCCGCGCGGGCGGGCGTGATGATCCCGACGGGCGTCGTCACGACGCTGCTCGGGGCGTCCCTCATGGTGTGGCTCGCGCGTCGGCTGCGCGCGTCGGGGCCCGTGCGCGCCACGGCGTCGGTCGGTGCGCGGGCGGCGTCGCGGACGCGCGTCGGCGTCGTCGTCGGGCTGCTCGTGGTCCTCGTCGTCGGGCTGCTCGTCGCGGGACTGCTGCTGGGCGACCGGCTGCTGCTCACCGGTGACGTCGCCAACTGGCTCGCCGGGACCAGCGGGCGACAGGTGTCGTTCGTGCTCGACCAGCGCGTGCCGCGCGTCCTCGCGGCGCTGCTCGCCGGTGCCGCGCTCGGCCTCGCCGGCACGTCGGTGCAGGCCGTCGCGCGCAACCCGCTCGCCGAGCCGGGGCTGCTCGGCATCACCGGCGGCGCGGGTGTCGGCGCGGTGCTCGCGACCTTCCTGCTGCCCGGGACGTCCGTGTGGGGCGTGTCCGTCGGCGCGGTGCTCGGCGCCGGGCTCACGTTCTCGCTCGTCTACGGGCTGTCCTCGCGGCGCGGGCTCAGCTCCGACCGGCTCGTGCTCGTCGGCATCGGCGTCTCCGCGGCTGCGAGCTCGATCATCACGCTGCTCGTGGTGCTCACGAGCCCGTGGAACACGACGATGGCGCTCACGTTCCTCTCCGGCTCGACGTACGGCCGGACGGCCGCGCAGGTGTGGCCCGTCGCGATCGCGCTCGTCGTGCTGACCCCGCTGCTGGTGCGCTGGCGGCGCGACCTCGACGTCATCGCGCTCGACGACGACGTGCCGCGCGTGCTCGGCGTGCCGCTCGAGCGGACCCGGCTCGGGCTGCTCGTCGTCACCGCGCTGCTCACGGCGGTCGCCGTGTCGGCCGTCGGCGTCGTCGGGTTCATCGGCCTCGTCGCGCCGCACCTCGCCCGTGCGCTCGTCGGGTCGTCGCACGCCCGCGTCATCCCCGTCGCGGCCCTGCTCGGCGCGGTCGTGCTCAGCGCGGCGGACACCGTCGGGCGGACCGTCATCGCCCCGGCGCAGATCCCCGCGGGCCTGGTGGCGGCACTCATCGGAGCGCCGTACTTCGTCTGGCTCCTCTGGCGCAGCCGCCGCGCCTGACCGCGCCGTGACGCACCCGGGAGGGGTGCTGCTACGCTATAAGCATCGTCAGTCGGGAGCTGAAAATGCTTATGAGCGACGTGTTCGTCGCCCTCGCGCAGGCGCACGGCATCGTTTTCCGGCCGTCGCCGGCCCTGGGCGTGCACGCACCGCTCACGCTGACCGGCCCGGACATGCCCGCGACCCCGTACGACGTGCACACGACCGGTGCGCTGTACCCCTCGCGCGTGCGCCGGTACAGCGTCGACCGGTACGCGCTCGCTGCGGCGCGACCTCGACCGCTCGTCATCGCCGCATCCGCGACGCGCGCGGCTCGCGACACCGCGCTCGAGGTCGGCGTGTCGCTGCTCGTCGCCCCCGACGGCGGCCCCGTCACCGGTGTGCTGATCGACGCGAGCGGGCGCACGCACGTCGTTGACGCGCCGACCGCGCACGAGGCAGCGGACGAGGCACCACGGCGTTCGGGCCGCACGCCGTGGGGCGCCTACGCACTCGCGATCTCCCTGCTGCACGACCCCACCCCGCGCAGCCAGGCCGCGCTGGCGTGCGAGGTGTCCCTCACGCAGCCGCGGGTCTCGCAGGCGCTCAGGGACATGCACGCCTTCGTCGCGCGCGAGCCGGCCGGCTGGGCCGTGCGGGACTCGGACCAGCTCGCGCGCTGGCTGCGTGACCGGTACCCGCAGCCCCGGACCAGCGCGACGTGGCTCACGCTCGACGCCCCCGTCCTGGCGACGAGGGCGATCGCTGGTGCACTCGAGGACGCCGGTGTCCGGTACGCGGTCACCGGGCAGGTCGCCGCCGACTCCTACGCACCATGGGCGCGGCCGACGCGCACGACCATCTGGGCCGACCAGCTCGTCGACCTGTCCGCGGTCGGCTGCACACCCGCACGGGCGACCGACGCCACCGTCACCATCGCGGTGCCGGACGACCCGTACGCACTGCAAGACGCGACGTTGCGTGGAGGACTGCACCTGGCTGATCCGTGGCGGGTCTGGCTGACGCTGGCCCAGGACGGCGACGACGCCGCGGCGGACCGGCTGCGCGAGAAGCTGGTACAGGCGGCATGAGCTCGCTCGTGCTCGCGTCGACCTCGAAGGCGACCGACGCGGGTTGGCTCGCCGCGGCGGACATCGCCTCGGTCGCCGGCGCGGTCGGTGTCCCCTACCGGCTCGTCGGCGGCCTGGCGGTCACGCTGCTGGTCCACGTCCACGGCGCGGACGAGCTCGCTCCTGCCCGCGAGACCGCCGACGCCGACCTCGGTGTGCCGTTCGACGTGTGCGCAGACGATCGCCTTCGGCAGGCGCTTCTCGACGTGGGATATGGCCAGGTGCAGGGCAACCGGTTCGTGCGCGTCGACGCGGACGGGCGCGAGCTGGTGGTCGACGTGCTCACGACGTCGTACACCGGCCGGATGGAATCGAACCAGGAGCGCGGCCAGCTCGTCGTCGACGCCATCCCCGGCCTGCACACCGCGCTCCGCGAGCCGGCGACGGCCGTCGAGCTCACCGCCGTGCTCACCGACCGGACCGAGCTGCACACCACCCTCCTGCTACCGGACGTCGCCGCAGCCCTCGTGCTCAAGGCGTACGCATACCGCGGCCGGTACGCCGGGTCCGACGCCGTGGACATCCACCGGCTGCTCGAGGCCGCGAACGTCGCGGGTCGGACCGCGGCCGACTGGCCCGGGCGGACCGAAGGGCGAGACGCCGCCCACGTGCTCCACACGTCGTTCGGGGCTGTGCGGCGTCCGAACGCTGCACTGCGGGGAGCAGACGCGCGCGTCCGGCTCCTGGTGCAGAAGATCGTCGCCACGCACTGACCTCCGGCGCGGCCGACAGGCGACACGCACCTGCAGTGTCCATGTGACGAACACCTGGGTTTAGGCAAGCCTCACCTTCGCGTAGGGTGGCGGGCGTGACGACGACCACGACGACGGACACCACCGCCGCCGCGACCGACGCCCTGCCGTTCCGCATGTTCGCGGTGCAGGTGTCCGACGTGCAGCGCCTGTGCCCCAGCGTCCTGCGCCTCACCTTCACGGGCGAGGACCTCGACCGCTTCGCGGACAACGGGTTCGATCAGCGCATCAAGTTCTTCCTGCCGCTGCACGACGCCGGCTACGACGAGCTGCTCTCGCTCGACGGCAGCGCCGACTGGTACGGCCGCTGGCGCGCGCTGCCCGACGAGCGCCGCCACACCGTCCGCACGTACACCGCGCGCGCCGTCCGCCAGCACCGCCGCGAGCTCGACGTCGACGTCGTGCTGCACGGCGACCTCGGACCGGCGTCCCGCTGGGCCGGCACGGCCGCCCCCGGCGACGAGCTCGTCATCCTCGGCCCCAACGCCGACGCGGTCGGCCCGCACGGCGGCGTCGACTTCGTGCCCCCGGCGCGCACCGACCGCCTGCTCATCGCGGGCGACGAGACGGCGCTGCCCGCCATCGCGGGCATCCTCGAGCGTCTGCCCGCCGACGCGCGGGGCGAGGCCATCATCGAGATGCCGCACCCCGAGGACCGCCTCGACCTCGTCGCCCCCGCGGGTGTGACCGTCCGCTGGTACGGCCGCGGCGACGAGCCGCACGGCTCGCTGCTCGTGCCCGCCGTCCAGGCCGCGTGCGCCCGCATGCTGCCCGGCCAGGCGCCTGCGCCCGACGTCGTCCTCGAGGACGTCGACGTCGACGAGGGCATCCTGTGGGAGGTGCCGGTCGACTGGTCGACCGGCGCCCCGCTCGCCGAGGAGGCGCACCTGTACGCGTGGCTCGCCGGCGAGGCCGCGGTCATCAAGACGCTGCGCCGCCACCTCGTGTCCGAGTGCGGCGTCGACCGCAAGGCCGTCGCGTTCATGGGCTACTGGCGCGAGGGGCGCTCCGAGGCGAGCTGACCACTCGTCGACCTGTCCGGCTCGCCCGCGGCGGCTGGATCGCGGCGCCCGGCAGGCCCGTCGGCCGTCGCCCGCTCGGCGGCAGGCCGACGACACCCCTCTACGACGCGCCGGGCTCCGCGGTGACCGCGCGCACGGCAAGCCCGACGGCGGTCCGGAGGTCGGCGACGCTCTCCGGCGTTCCCGGCGGCGGGCCGCTGAGTGACCCGGCCCCGATGAGGCGGTCGAAGACGAGCCCGTCGAGGAACGCCACGAGCGCGTCGCCGCGTCGCTCCGCGTCCGGCATGCCGGCACGGGCCAGCAGCTCACGGGCCTGCACGCGGAACCCGACCCCGTGGGCGAGGACCGTGCGCAGCTCGGGGTGGTGCGTGGCCTCGAGCAGGCAGGCGTAGCGCACGAGCGTGCGGGTGCGCCCGGTGCTGAGCCAGGCGTCGAGGACGACGGCGACCTGGGCGGCGAACGCGTCCACGTGGTCGGGCTGCAGTGCGCCCGCGAGGTCGGCTGACTCGCCCCCCGAGCCCACGAAGCGCAGTCCCTGGTCCGCGAGCTCGGCCTGGTCCAGGTCGGCGAGCCGTTGGACGACCGCCTCGACGAGGGCCCGACGGGTGCGGAAGTGCACCGAGGTGGTGCCCGTCGGGACCCCGGCCTGCGCGTCGACCGCGCGGTGGGTCAGCCCCCGCATCCCGGCGCCGGCGACGACCTGGATCGCCGCGTCCGTGAGCACCGCGAAGCGCGGTGGCCGTTGCTGACTCACGACGTCTCCCGGCATCTCCGCCCTCCCTCCACTTCTACATGTGTAGTAGCCTCGATTCTACAGGTGTAGTGTCGAGGATGGGGACGGACATGCGGGAAGCACGGAGTGCGGTCGTGGTCGGCGGAGGTATCGGCGGACTCGCGGCGGCCGTGGCGTTGCGACGGGTCGGCTGGTCCGTGACCGTGCTGGAGCGCGCCGACGCGTTCGAGGAGGTCGGCGCCGGCATCAGCCTCATGTCCAACGCGCTCGCCTGCCTCGACGCGCTCGGTCTCGGGGAGGCCGTGCGCGACGGCTCGCGCCCGCAGCTCGGCGGCGGGATGCGGACGCCGTCCGGCGCCTGGCTCTCCCGGCTCGACGGTGCGGCCGTGGAGGAGGAGCTCGGCGTCAACGCCGTCGTCCTGCCACGCCCCGAGCTCCTGGCGCTGCTCCTCGCCGCACTGCCGGACGAGTCCGTGATCACCGGCGCGACGCCGTCGGCGATCGTCGACGACGAGGACGGCGTCGCGGTGCGCTACGTGCGCGACGGTCACGAGGACACGCTCCGTGCGGACCTCGTCGTGGGCGCCGACGGGCTGCGCAGCTGGGTGCGCGCGCAGCGGTGGCCGGACGCGCCCGGACCCGTCCACGACGGGTCCACCGCCTGGCGCGCGATCACGACGGCCCCGGTCGGGACGGACGTCGAGATGAGCCAGACGTGGGGTGCCGCGCAGGAGTTCGGATGCATCCCCCTGGCCGACGGGCGCGTGTACTGGTACGCCGCCGCGTCGACGCCGGAGGGAGAGCGGGCCCCCGACGAGCTCGCGGAGGTGCGCGCGCGCTTCGGCACCTGGCACGCGCCCATCGCCGACGTGCTCGCGGCCACCGACCCGGCGGCGGTGCTGCGGCACGACGTCTACCGGCTCCCCGACCTCCCGACGTACGTCCGCGGCAGGGTGGCCCTGCTGGGCGACGCCGCGCACGCGATGGTCCCGAACCTCGGCCAGGGCGGTGCCCAGGCGATCGAGGACGCCGTCGTGCTCGCGGCGGCGCTCGCGTCGACGCCCGACCTGACGTCAGCGCTGGACGCGTACGACCGGCAGCGGCGCCCACGGAGCCAGTCGATCGGCCGTGCCGCCACGACGATCAGCCGCTTCGGGCAGCAGCTGCGCCACCCCGTCGCGGTGGCGGTGCGCAACACGGCGATGCGGCTCACCCCGGACCGCGTGGCGCTGAGCTCGATGGCCCGCTTCGGGCGCTGGACACCCCCGACGCTGCCGGCCCCGGGTCCGCGCTGACCCGACACCGCGCACTTCTGGCGGTCGCTGAGCGGTCCGTGGCGGTCGCACCCTTGGCAGGGCGCGCCGGGCTCGACAGAGTCGTGCCATGCCCCAGGCTCGCGTGCTGCCCGCGTTCGACGGTGACGTCCTGGTCCCCGGCGACCCGGGGTACGACGAGGCGCGCGCCGTCTGGAACGGCGCGATCGACCGCAGACCGCGGTACGTCGTGCGGTGCGCCGGTGCGGACGACGTGCAGCGCGCCGTCCGCGTCGCGCGCGAGCACGGGCTGACGCTCGGCGTCCGCGGCGGCGGGCACAGCGCCGCGGGGTGGGCGGTGCCCGACGACGGGCTGATGATCGACCTGTCGGGCATGCGCGAGGTCGCGGTCGACCCGGCCGCGCGCACGGCCCAGGTGCAGGGCGGCGCGCTGCTCGGCTCGCTCGACGCGGCCACGCAGCCGTTCGGGCTCGCGACGACGGCGGGCATCGTGTCGCACACGGGCATCGGCGGGCTGGCGCTCGGCGGCGGCATGGGGTGGCTCGCGCGGCAGGTCGGTCTGACCTGCGACAACGTCTGCGGGTTCGAGGTCGTCACGGCCGAGGGGGAGGTCGTCCGAGCGACCGCCGACGAGAACCCGGACCTGTTCTGGGGGCTGCGCGGCGGCGGCGGCAACTTCGGCGTCGTCACGCGCTTCGACCTCACGCTGCACGACGTCGGGACTCAGGCCCTCGTGGCCGAGGTGGACCTCGACCCCGAGCACGCGCTCGACGCGCTGCGGACCTGGGTCGCCCGGGCGTCGGACGCCCCGCGACCCGCCACGCTCTACGCCGACCTCGTCGCCGGGGGCGCGCTCACGCTCGGGTTCTCCTGGGTCGGGGATCCCGCCGGGGCGGAAGGGCTCGTCGCGGAGCTCGACCGGCTCGGGACGCCGCTCGCCCGACGCGTCGAACCCCGCTCGTACCTCGAGCTGCAGAGCCAGTCGGACGTCCCGACCGCGCACGGCTTCCGGCGCTACGCGAAGAGCCACTACGTCCGGGGTCTGACCGACGCGGCGCTCGAGGCGTTCCTGGCGCACGTCGACGCGCGCGTCGGCGCGGCGAGCCTCGTCGCGTACGGCGGCGCGATCGCGGACGTCGACCCGGACGCGACGGCGTTCGTCCATCGTGACGTCGAGTTCGAGTACGACGTCGGTGCGCGGTGGGAGGACCCGGCGGACGACGAGGCCGTCGTCGCGTCGTGCCGCCGCCTCGCGTCGGGGCTCGAGCCGTGGAGCACCGGGGTGTACGTCAACGCGCTCGCCGACGAGGGCGCCGCGGGCGTCCGGCGGGCGTACGGGGACGGAACCTACGCACGGCTGCGCCAGGTCAAGGCGGCTTGGGACCCCGAGAACGTCTTCCGGCTCAACCAGAACATCCCGCCGGCCTGATCCTGCGACGCCCCGCCGAGCGGGTCCGGCCGGGGCGGGCGCGCGCGATGCCGACGTCGGCCGGTTGCCGGTCGGCGGTGCGCCCCGCAGGCTGGGAGGACGACGAGAGGGAACGCATGAGCTCGACCGACCCGTATCGCAACCCGGACCCCGACCCCGACGAGACGCCGGGGCTCGAACCCGGTGGCGGCGTCGCACCCGGGGACACACCGCCCGCGGAGTCGTCCACGTCCGGCGCGTCGGACCGGCAGCCGGGGACCGGGTCGACGCGCTCCAACTGGATCGCGTACGGGGTGATCGGAGCGTTCGTCGTCCTGATCGGCCTGTTCTTCGTGGGGTACGCGATCGGTCTGCTCGACTGAGTTCCCGTCACGCGTCCTGCGCCGCTCCTGACGTCCGGGTCTGCGGAGCCGGGCGCGTAGCACCTGTGCGTGACGCGCGCCACCCGTCCGGCGGGGCGCCGGCTCCGAACCACGGTCGACCCGTTCCGACGAGCCGACTGCGAGCGTCCCGATGTCCACCCTGGTCGTGTGCGCGACCCCCGTGCAGCCGTGCCCGTTCCCGTGGGTCGCGGCGCGCGTCCGTCGCGCGCGCGAGCCGTGGGGCACACTGACCGGCGTGACCAACCCCGCGCGCGAGTCGGCGGCCGACTCCGCGCAGGACCTCATGGCGGCGGTGGCGACCGGTGACCAGGCCGCCTTCGCGAGCCTCTACGACCTGCTGTCCCGCGCCGTGCACGGCTCGTGCCTCGGCGTCCTGCGGGACCCGGACCACGCCGCCGAGGTCGCGCAGGAGGTGTGGGTCGAGGTGTGGCGCACGGCCGCCCGCTACGAGGCGGCGCGCGGGTCGGTGCGCACCTGGGTCACGACGCTCGCGCACCGCCGGGCCGTCGACCGCGTGCGGGCCGTGCAGGCGCAGCGCGACCGCGACCAGCGGGTGCTCGACGAGAGCACCGAGCGCCCGTTCGACGTGGTCGCGGACGACGTCGAGCACCGCCTCGAGCAGTCCGCCGTGCGCGACTGCCTGGGCTCGTTGACCGAGACGCAGCGCACCGCGGTGGTCCTCGCCTACTACGGCGGCCGGACCTACCGTGAGGTGGCGGCCGAGCTCGACGCGGCGCTGCCGACCGTGAAGTCCCGCATCCGCGACGGGCTGCTGCGCCTCAAGGACTGCCTGGGGGTGACCGCGTGAGCGAGCACGACGACGTCCGCGCCCTGCTCGGCGCGTACGCGCTCGACGCCGTCGACGACGACGAGCGCCGCGCCGTGGAGGCCCTCGTGGCCGCTGATCCCGACGCCGCACGCGAGCTCGGGGACCTGCGCGCCGTCGCCGCACGACTGGGTGCCGCCGTCGACGCCGAGCCGCCCGCCGGTGCCCGCGCCGCGGTGCTCGCGGCGATCGCGTCCACGCCGCAGGACGCGGACGAGCGCACGTCGCCGGACCATGACGGCGTGCCGCCCGTCGTCGTCGCCGACATGCCGTCCGCCGACGTGCCGTCCGCCGACGTGCCGTCCGCCGACGTGCCGTCCACCGACGTGCCGGCCGCCGAGGTGCCGTCCACCGACGTGCCGGCCGCCGAGGTGCCGGCCGTCACGCCGGAGTTCGTCGCGGCGCCCTCGGTCGTCCCGCCCGTCGACGAGCGGTCGACCCCGCGTCGCGGTCCCGCGCGCTGGTACGCGCTCGCCGCCGCGGTCGCGATCGGGGCGGCCGTCCCGGGTGCGCTGCTCGTGCAGCAGGTCGCCCACACGCGCCAGGTCCAGGCCGAGCAGCAGCAGGTCGCGGACCTCCTGACCGACCCGTCCGCGGTGCTCGTGCACGAGGACGTGGCCGACGGCGGCGACGTGACGGCGATCCTCACCGACACACGGGCCGTCTTCACGGCGGAGAACCTGCCCCACCCCGACGACGGGCGCGTCTACCAGCTCTGGGTCGTCCGTGAGGGGCAGCCGCTCTCCGCGGGTGTCATGACGAGCGACGACGGGACGGTCCGGCAGTTCGCCGACGACTTCGCGCCCGGGGACGCGCTCGCCGTGACGGTCGAGCCGGCCGGCGGGTCCGCGCAGCCGACGAGCGACCCGATCGTGGTCCTCGCCGCGGCCTGACGCCGCACGCCGCACGCCCGCCGCACACGCCCGCCGCACGCGCCCGCCGCACGCCCGCCGACCTCGCCGCGGC
>NZ_BHYL01000124.1 GCF_003851725.1 Cellulomonas algicola
CGACGCGCCTGTCCGCAGCTGGCGCGACCGCCGACGGGCTGCCCGTCGCGCTGCTCGCCAACGTCGCCGACCCCGCGGGCGCCGCGGCCGCCGCGGCAGCCGGTGCCGAGGGCGTGGGCCTGCTGCGCACCGAGCTGGGCTTCCTCGGCCGGACCGCCGCGCCCGGGATCGACGAGCAGGTCGCCGCCTACCGGCAGGTGCTCGCGGCGTTCCCGGGCCGCAGGGTCGTGGTGCGCACGCTCGACGCGGGCGCCGACAAGCCGCTCCCGTTCGTCACCGCGCCCGACGAGCCGAACCCCGCGCTGGGGGTCCGCGGGCTGCGCACGTCATGGGAGCACCCGCGGGTCCTCGACGACCAGCTCGCCGCGATCGCCGCGGCCGCCCGGGAGTCCGACGCGCACGTGCGGGTCATGGCGCCGATGGTCGCGACCGCCGACGAGGCGCGCGACTTCGTCGAGCGCTGCGCGGCGCACGGGCTCGCGCAGGCAGGCGTCATGGTCGAGGTGCCGTCGGCGGCGCTGCGGGCACGGGACCTGCTGGCCCACGCGACGTTCGCGAGCATCGGCACCAACGACCTCACGCAGTACGCGATGGCGGCCGACCGTGAGCTCGCGCGCCTGGCCCGGCTGTCGACGTCCTGGCAGCCCGCCGTGCTCGACCTCGTCGCCGCCACGTGCGCGGGCGGCCTGCTCCGCGACCGTCCGGTCGGGGTGTGCGGCGAGGCGGCGGCGGACCCGGCCCTCGCGCCCGTCCTGGTCGGCCTCGGCGTGTCGTCGCTGTCCATGACCCCGCGCGCGCTGCCCGAGGTCGGCGCGGTGCTCGCGAGCGTGACGGCGGCGCAGTGCCGTGAGCTCGCTGAGGTCGCCCTCGCGGCCGACGGGGCCGACGCCGCGCGGGAGGCCGTGCGAGCCCGGCTGCCCCTGCTCGACGACCTCGGGCTCTGACGCCGAACTGGGTCGGGGCGGCGTCGTGCGGGACGCCGCCCCGGCCTTCGTCAGTGGTCAGCTCGCGTGGTCGGCCCGCGAGGTCAGCTCACCGGTCGGCTCGCGTGGTCAGCTCACGGCGGCGCGGCTGAGGAAGGTCTCGAGGGCGTCGAGCGAGGCGGCTGCCTCGTCGTCGTCGGCCTCGGTCGCGAGGGTCACCTCGTCACCCGCGCACACGCCCAGCGTGATGACGGACAGGATCGAACGTGCCGGTGCGGGCTTCGACCCGTCCTTCGCGATGGTCACCGGTGCGGGCTGTCGCGCGGCCTCCGCGACGAAGAGCGCGGCGGGCCGGGCGTGCAGGCCCTCCTCGATCGCGACGACGACGGAACGCTGCATGGCCTGCCTCCTGGCGGTCGACGATGACACCGGCAGGCTACTGGTCTAGACCATGATGGTCCAGGCCGGGAGCGTCAGTGCCCGTCGTGCGACCAGTGCGGAGGATCCGACGCGAGCTTGTGGACACGGAACAGGTCGGCGCCGAGCCGGTGCAGCTCGGTGTTGCCCGCGCCCGTGCGCGGCCGGTCCGGGATCTCCCAGAGGTTGCCCGACCCCGGCAGCTTCAGCAGCAGGGTGCCTGTCCAGGTGATCGTCATGTCGATCGCGGTGCCGCGCGTGTGGTTCGACGTCAGGCTCGCGACGTGCGCCATGCGCGCGAGCTGCACCATCTCCATCGCCGCGTCCCGCGAGGCCTTCTCGCTCTCGTGCACCCAGTCGATGTCGACCCCGGATCGGGGCGGGACGTCCTCGGCCGCGACCTGACCGTGCGCGACACGCCACGCGTAGTGCATGAGGTACGCGCGGCTCGGGTGCCGCAGGGTGCTGCTGACGACGACGGACGCCTCCCCCCAGCGCAGTGCGTCGACGAACCGGCCGACCCGGTACCGGAAGTCCGGCGCGAGGTCCGCCAGGTCCCGGCTGTTCGGGAAGCGCGCGTTGTGCTGGCGCCACCACGTGGCACCGCTGAGGTTCGACTTGGCGGGCACGGTCCCGCTCCTCTCGGTCCTGTCGGTCGTGCCGGTCGTGCCGGTCGTGCCGGTCGTGTCGGTCGTGTTGTTCGTGCCGGTCGTCCCGCCGCGGCGGCCGTACCGACCCGACGTCAGGTCTGCAGGTCGACGAGGCGGCGTCCCAGGACCATGAGCGCGTCCTGCCGCCCGACGAGCCCGTGGAGCTGCACGACGCCCCCGGCGGTGCGGGGGTCGTCGCGCAGTGCGCGCAGCGCCTCGGACGGGGACCCGTCGGCGGCGGACGGCCCGAGGACGCCGGTCGCCGCGCCGACGGCCAGGACGTTGCGGGCGACGTCCTCGGCGTCGGAGAACCGCCGCCGCGACGCCGAGAGCTCGACGTCCAGGTCCTCGACCACCCGCTTCACGACGGCGACCGCCCGAGCCTGTCGGGCGGACCGCCGTTCGCGCGTCGCGGAGCCGCCGTCGGGGCCGACCCGCGCGGACCGGGCGGCGACGAGCTCGGCGCGCGCCGCGGCGACGCGCGAGCTCAGCGGCAGGCGGTTCTGACGCAGGGCCTCCTCGACCCGGACCAGCCAGCGGTCGACGGCCGGCTCGAAGTCCGCCGCCCGCGCGTGGAACCGGTCGAGGACGTCGGCGGCCTCCAGGAGCAGACCCTGGAGCTCCTCGTGCTGCAGCAGGCGAAGCATCGTCTACTCCGGGACCAGGCGTGGCGCGTCGCCGCCGGCCTGCTCGACGACCGTCCACTCGACGGCCTCCTCGGTGAGCGTGAGGCTCAGCTCGAGGAGGTGGTCGCCGGCCTCGCGCAGCTGGGCGTCGGCCACCAGCACCTCGAGGCGTGGCGGCTGGACGCGAGCCTGGACGAGGGCGACCCGGAGCCGCTCCCGCAGGCGCGCCCGCAGGTCGTCGGCGGTCGTGCCCAGGCGCCCCAGCAGAACCCTCTCCGGCAGGGCCGCCGTGGCCACGGACGCGAGGTCCTCGGCCACGGCTCGCTCCCCGACGAGGTCGACGTCACCGGCGACGAGCGCGTCGATGCGCGCACCGACGACCCGGTCGAGCTCGCGTCGCGTGTCGTCGGGCAGCGTCGCCCCGAGCGCGGCGAGCTCGTCGTCGAGCACGGTCTGGAACGCGGGCCGCAGGCGTGACCCGTCGAGGACCCCGCCCACGGTCCCGGCGGTGACCCCGTCGAGCCGCTCGACGGCGACCGGGACACGGATCGTCAGCGTGGGCAGCCGGAACCGTGGCACCGGGAAGTGCTGGAGCAGCGGGTCGTGCGCGTACAGGTCCGCGACCCTGACCGCCTCGACGTCCCCCTGGACGCGGGCGAGGGCGATCTCACGGTTCAGCGCGCCCAGGAAGTCGCCGAGGTAGGCCATCGTCGTCCCTCCGTCCGCGTCAGCGCACGGTCAGCGGGGCGGGTGCCGACGTCGGCTGCGCCGTGATCGCGTCCTCGAGGATGCCGAGCAGCCGCTCCATGCCGGCCGGCATCTCGTCCTGGACGGCGGAGATGCGGACCGCGAGCGAGTACGTGCGCTCCACGTTGGTGCCGGTCTGCGTGGTGCGCTGGTACGCGGCGCTGACCTTGAGGGTCGCCGAGCCCCAGGCCCACTTGGCGCCCACCTCGAGCGAGCCGTCGACCTTGATCGACTCGTCCGTCTTGGTGTACTCGACGGAGTTGATCTTGGCGTTGAAGTCGATGCTCGTGCTCTCCACCCGGATGTACGGGATGGGCAGCATGGTGAGGATCGGCACCTCGAGCTGCATCTGCTGGATCTGCGCGGGTTGCGCCGGCCGGTTCGCCGTCGCCGTGGCCGCACCGCCGGTGCCCGGGTCGTTCGCCGCCGCCGTGATCCGGACGGTCGGGTCGGCGGTGTAGCCGCTCCCGGCGGTGGTGATCGTGATCCCCGTGATCGCGCCGTTCGCGACGGTGGCCGTGGCCGTCGCGGTCGTGCCGCCGCCGCCCGGGGCGCTCACCGTGACGGTCGGCGCCTGCACGTAACCGCTGCCGGCGTTCGTGACCGTGATCGACCCGACCTGCCCGTTGCCGTTGCCGACGGCGGGCACGTAGGGCGCGACCTCCTTCGGGTACTTGAAGGACACGTAGATCGGCTCGCCCGTCGACGCGGCCGCGGGGTCCTGCTCGGTGCCGGTCTTCTTGAAGCCGACCTCCTTGATGAAGCTGACGGTGCTCATCGCGGCCTGCGACTGCGCGCGGACCACGGCGACCAGGGGGCCGCCGAGCATCGACTCGAAGTTGATGCTCGACAGCTCGTCTCCGGGCGTGGGCATGGGAGTTCTCCTTGACGAGAGGGACGAATCGGACACGTCGAGTCTCGGGATCTGCTCGCGCGTCGTCGTCCAGCCCACGGGGTGTCCGCGACGTACGCCCCGGGGTGCAGCCGGCGATCAGGGTGCGACCGTGGCGATACCCGCCGCACGACCGAGCACCGCCGCGGGACGGACGCGCGTCCCGCGGCGGTGCTCGGTGGTGCTCGGCCCGATGCTCAGCTCGTGCGGAGCCACAGGGTCCAGCCGACGAAGATGAAGTTGCAGGTGTAGGGGCGGCCCGAGGCGATCCCGGAGAGGTGGCACAGGAGCGGGTCGGGGTAGTACCCCGCGAACTCCCAGGTGCTCGCCGTCCGCACGGCCGACGTGGTCCCCGTGGCGACGACCGGCGACGCGGTGCGCGCCCCGGTCACGGTCGCCGTGGGGACGTTCTGAGGCGTCGACGCCTCGGCGCCGGCCGCTCCGACCAGGAGCGCCGCGGCGGTGACGGCGACGGTGGGCAGGACCCGGGCGAACCGGTGGCCCCTGCGCCTCGATTCCTTCGTGTGCACGGTGTTCTTCCCCCTCCTCGGGCTCCCGCACCCCACGTCGGGGATGGACGACGGGCTCCCGATGACGGACGACGGGCGAGCCCGAGGTCCGATTCGCCAGACGGTAGGTCCGCGCATCCGAGCGGGTCGTCGGCCCGTCGCCGGACATCCGGCGTCCTCCCCGGGCAGCAGCCGAACGGCGTCGTGCACCCACGGGGGGACGACCGCCCGGCGGGCGCGTCAACGACGCACGGGAGGCGGCGGCTCGTCCGGCGCGACGAGGCCGCCACGGTAGGCCGCGACGACCGCCTGGGCCCGGTTGCCGACGCCGAGCTTCGCGAAGAGCCGGTTGACGTGCGTCTTGACGGTGCCCTCGCTGATCACGAGGTGCTCGGCGATCTCGGTGTTCGACAGCCCGTGCGCCACGAGGACCAGGACCTCGCACTCCCGAGGGGTCAGCCGCGCCAGGTCGCCCGTCGTCGCACGCGTGCTGTCCGGCCGGCCTTTGAACTCGTCGAGCAGCCCCCGCGCGACGGCCGGGTCCAGCCACGCCTCGCCCGCCGCGACCGCACGGATCGCCGACACCAGCTCGTCGGGTGCGGCGTCCTTGAGCACGAACCCCGAGGCGCCCGCCCGCAGCGCCCCGCGCACGGCCTCGTCGACGTGGAACGTCGACAGGACGAGGACCGCGCAGTCGGTCCCGGAGTCGGACGCGTGCTCGACGATGCGCCGGGTGGCCTCGACGCCGTCGAGGACCGGCATGCGCACGTCGACGAGGACGACGTCGGGCCGCAGCGCGCGGGTCTGCTCCACCGCCTCGCGACCGTCGGCCGCGAACCCGACGGTCTCGATGCCCTCCGCGTCCCGCAGGATCAGCGCGATGCCCGTGCGCACGAGCGCCTCGTCGTCGGCGAGCAGCACCCGGACGGTCACCGGGGCTCCGCGGGCAGGACGGCGTGCACCCGGTACCCGCTCGCCGACGCGGGCCCGACGTCGAGGCTGCCGCCGACGAGCTTGACGCGCTCGCGGAGGCCGACGAAGCCGAACCCGCTCGACAGCCCTCGCGTGGCGTGGACCGGCGTCCCGGCGCCGTCGTCGGTGATGTCGAGGACGAGCGCGCCGTCGTCCCACGCGCAGCGCACCGTCGCCGTCGTGCCGGGGCCCGCGTGCCGCGTCACGTTGGTGAGCGACTCCTGGATGATCCGGTACGCGGTGAGGTCCACGCTGGGGTCGAGCGGTCCCGCGGTGCCCGTCGTCGACACCGCGACGGACACGCCGGTCGCGCGGATCTCCTGCACGAGCGCCGGCACGCGCGACAGACCCGGCGAGGTGCCCGTCCCGTCCGGCCCGGGTCCGGGCTCCGCCGCGTCGACCTCGTCCGCGACCGTCCGCAGGACCTCCAGAAGGCGGCGCAGCTCGCTCATCGCCTGCTTTCCGACCGCCTCGACCGACGAGAGCGCGTCGAGGACCTCCGGCGACGTGCGCGGCGCCTCCCCCACCAGCACCCGGTGTGCGCCGGTGGTCTGCAGCACCATCACGGTGACGGCGTGCGCGACGACGTCGTGCAGCTCCCGGGCGATCCGCAGCCGCTCGGCGGTCACCGTCGCGGCCGCGAGCGCCTCACCGGAGCGCACGAGCTCGACCGCGCGCGCCCTCGACGCCGCGACCCACCGCCCGACGCCGAAGGCGGTGGTGTCGAGCAGCGTGAACACGGTCATGACGGCGACCACGACGAGCACGGGCCGCGCGCCGCCCACCGACAGCGCCTCGGAGGTCGCCGCGACGCCGTGCGCCGCGAGCACCGCCCCGAGGCACGCGACCGCCGGTGCGAGCGGCACGGCCGCGGCCGCCGTGTACAGCGCGACGAGCAGGGTCAGCAGCGGCCGGGAGCCGACCGTCACGGTGAGGAGCACCGCCCAGGCGGCCAGCGTGACGCACACGGCCACGGGCGCGCGACGCCGGAACGAGAGCACCGGGACCGCCGCCGCCCCCGCCGCGACCACGAGCCACAGCGGGACCGGGTCGAGCAGGACCCACGCACGGTCGGTCGGCGCCTCCGTCAGGCGCGTGAACAGCACCGTGTCGATCCCCACGACGAGGACCGCGAGCAGGACGTCGCCACGGCTCGGCGCCGGCGCCGGCGGCCGCAGCGGTGCGGCACCGACCTGCCACCGGCCGCCTTGCCGCCACCGCGACCGCAGCACGGGCTCAGTCCCACCGGAAGATCTGGCAGATCCAGCTGAACTGCGTCGGTGCGGGGCCCGGTGTCACCGCGACGGCGGGCCTGGCCGTCGGGTCGTCGCGCGGCGCGGTCACCTCGCCCGCGGGCGGTGACGCCTCGACGCCGACCTCGGCGAGCACGCTGCTCCAGCTCGGCGCCGGGCCGTCGAGCAGCTCGTGCACCAGCCCTTCGGCGACCTTGCCGAGCGTGGGCACGGCACCGGGCGGTTCCTGCACGACCACCAGACCCAGGCTGCCCGCCGGCGCCGCACCCTCCGGGTACCCGACCGTCACCTCGACCGGCGTCAGCCAGGTCCCGGCGTCGGGACGTCGCAGGCGGATCCGGCTCCCCCGCGGAACCGTGGGCCACGGCGCGAACACCGCCACCAGCTGCTGGTCCGGGCTGGCGACGAGCACGCCGTGCGCGACCTGGTCCTCCTCGACGACGAGCTCCACGGGAGGGAACGTCGCGTCGCCGGGTCCGGTGCTCATGCCGACAGCCCCCCGTCACGTCGTCGACGGCCCGGGAGCACCAGCACCCGCCGGGACCGGTCCGCGCGTCGGCTCGATGGTACCGCTGGTGTGACCCAGGTCACACGCTGCGGCGCCTCTGGCCCGCCGGGGCGCGACAGCCTGCGGGCACGCGGCCCGTCAGCGGGTGCGGAACGGGCCGTGCAGCGCCGCCCACTGCAGCAGCATGATCGTCTTCGCGTCGGCGACCTCCCCGGTCAGCGTCATGGCGAGCGCGTCCGCGAAGGGCAGCTCGACGACCTCGATGTCCTCGCCCTCCGCGGCGACGCCGCCGCCGGCACCCGTGCGCTGCGCGGGCGTGTAGGGCGCGGCCCAGAAGTGCAGGCGCTCGGTGACCGAGCCCGGGCTCATCCAGGCGTCGAAGACCCGCTCGAGCGCCCCGACCTGCACACCCGTCTCCTCCTGCGCCTCGCGGCGGATCGCCGTCTCGGGGTCGTCGTCGTCGAGCAGGCCGGCGGCGGCCTCGAGGAGCATCCCGTCCGGGTGGCCGTTGACGTAGACGGGGAAGCGGAACTGCCGCGTGAGGAGCACCGTCGCACGGTCGGGGTCGTACAGGAGGACGGTCGCCCCGTTGCCGCGGTCGTACGTCTCACGCTGCTGCCGCACCCACCGCCCGTCGGCGCCGCGGTAGTCGAACGTCGTCCGGCGCAGCACGTGCCAGGCGGCGGCGAGCAGCTCCACCGCGACCACGCGGACGCGAGGGTTGCCCGTGAGGTCGAGTCCGGTGCGGTCGAGGTCGGTGCGGCCACGGTGGTCCGGGACCCGGGTCCCGGGCTGCGCGGGCGACGGCGTGGAGGTGGTCGTGGTCGTGGTCGATGTCGCAGGGGGCATGTGTGCGACAGTACGTGCAACACTCGGCAAGAACAAGAAAGAACGTGCAGCACCGGGAGGCCGCATGCTCACCGCACAACGTCGTGACGTCCTGCTCGACAGGCTCCACCGCGACGGTCGCATCGTCGCCAAGGACCTCGCCGCCGAGCTCGGGCTGTCACCCGACACCGTCCGGCGGGACCTGCGCGACCTCGCGCAGGCCGGCCTGTGCCAGCGCGTCTACGGCGGCGCGCTCCCGGCGTCCCCCGCCGTCGGCGACCTCGCGAGCCGCAGAGGAGTGAGCGTCGCGAGCAAGGACCGCGTCGCCTCCGCGGCCGCACGGCTCGTCACCCCCGGCTGCACCGCGATCCTCGACGGCGGCACCACCACGCTCGCGGTCGCCCGGGCGTTGCCGCCCGACCTGGACGCCACGATCGTGACGCACAGCCCGGGCGTCGCGGCAGCGCTGGTCGAGCACCCGCGTGTCGAGGTGGTCGTGCTGGGCGGCCGACTGTTCAAGCACTCGGGGGTCGCGTGCGGTGCCGCGGCCGTCGAGGCGGCGGAGCGCGTCACGGCGGACGTCTTCCTCCTCGGCGTCACGGGCGTGCACCACACGGCCGGGCTCACCACGGGCGACGCGGACGAGGCCGCCATGAAGCGCGCCCTGGCGCGTCGCGCCGCCGACACGTTCGCCCTGGCCAGCGCGGAGAAGGTCGGCGCCGCGTCGCGTTTCGCGGTCCTGCCGCTCGACGAGGTCGCGGGCGTCGTCACCGACGTCGCGGACGACGACCCGACGCTCGTGGAGCTCCGGCGCGCGGGCATCGCGCTGCTCCCCGCCTGACGGGCCGCCACGCGGCGCTCGCGAGCGGTCACGACACGCGCGCGGACCAGGCGTCAGCCCAGCGTCTCCGCCTCCTGCGCGACGCGGAGGAAGTCCTGCACCTCGACGGGCTCGAGCCGGTCGAGCACGGCGACGGCGTCCTGCTCGTCGACGTACGTGGTGTCGACGCGCCACTCGACGTCGCCGACGCGGACGAAGACGTACCGCGTGGCGTTGTCGCGGAGCGTGACGGTGCCGTGCTCCCCGTGACCGATCACCGTGCACGTCGGCTCGGAGCCCAGCGGCGCGCAGTCCGTCCGGTCCGTGCTCACGTCGACGACGTAGTTCGCCTCGTCGGCTGTGCCGGCCCCGCGCCGCCACTGCATCGTGAGGTCGAGGTCCGACCCGGGGTACGGCCACCGCGTCGTCAGGTAGGACCACCCGCCGGGCAACGGGCTGTCGACCGAGGTGCCGTCCGTCAGCGGCAGCGCACCGTCGAACCGCTGCAGCTCGGTCCGCCGCTCGTCGCCGCGCTGCCAGCGCTGCAGCGCGGTGTCGCCCAGCCCGAGCAGCACGACCGCGCCCACGACGATCGCGACCCACCGCCAGCGCGCGTGCCCTGTCACGACGAGCGGCAGCAGCACGGGCAGGCTCAGCAGGCACAGCTGGGCGACCGGCCCTCCCGGCGCGCGACTCAGCGCCGCGGCCGCGACGAGCGCACCGAGCACCGCGGCGAGCGCAGGGCGCCAGCGCTCCCCCGGCGGGAGACTGCGGAAGGCGACCGACGCGGTCACGACGAGGGCGACCACGCCCAGCACCGCCGTGACGCCCATCCCGAGCAGGACGAGCCCGAGCCCTTCCCAGCCGACCGACGGGCGGTTCGCGAGCAGCGCGACGACGGCCAGGCCCACGACGGCCACACCACCCGGCACGACGAGCGTGATCAGCGCGGCGACGACGACGTCCCGACGGTTCCCCACAGCCACCGGCGGACCGTACCAGGGAGGCCCGGGCTGCCGTGGCGGATCGGCGCGAGGCGTTCCACGATGTCCACACCGCCCGCGCGACGACGAGAGGTGAGCACGCTCATGGAGCACTGGACGGCGCCGCACCAGGACCGGGAGCGCGTGAGCCGCGACGACGGGCACACCGCCAGAGGCGTCACCGAGCTGATGCTCGTCCGGCACGGGGAGAGCGTCGGCAACGTCGCGGCGTCTGCCGCCCAGCGTGCCGGCCAGGAGGTCATCGACCTCGACACGCGCGACGCGGACACCCCGCTGTCCGCGCTCGGCGCGGAGCAGGCCGCCGCGCTGGGCAGCTGGCTCGCGGACGCGTCGCGCACGACCGGCCCGGACGTCGTGTGGGTGTCGCCGTACGTGCGCGCCGTGCAGACCGCGACGATCGCGCTCGAGGCGGCGGGGCTCGACCTGCCCGTGCAGCAGGACGAGCGCCTGCGCGACCGTGAGCTCGGCATCCTCGACCTGCTCACGAGCACCGGCGTCGACGCGCGGTTCCCCGCCGAGGCTGCACGCCGCCGGCACCTCGGCAAGTTCTCCTACCGGCCGCCGGGGGGCGAGTCGTGGGCGGACCTGACCCTGCGGGTCCGGTCGTTCCTCGGCGACCTGGACCGGTGGGAGGCGGACCGCCGCGTCCTCGTGGTCGCGCACGACGCCGTCCTCATGACCGTCCGGTACGTCTGCGAGCGCCTCACCGAGACGGAGGTGCTCGACCTCGGCCGCCGCAGCCCCGTCCAAAACGCGGCCGTGACCCGGCTCGTCCGGCAGCCGAGCCGCCGCCCCGGACCTCCGCGGTGGGAGCTCACCGCGTTCAACGACGACGCCCACCTCCGCACGCAGGGGACGCCTGCCACGACGCACCCGGGAGACACCGATGCCCACCCGCACTGAGCCCGTCACGCCGCGACTCCTGCGCGAGTGGGCGCTGCCGTCGCTCGCCGGCTCGAAGTACGGGCGCGGCCAGGTCGTCGTCGTCGGCGGTGCGCGCACGACGCCCGGCGCCGTGCTGCTCGCGGGCACCGCGGCCTTGCGGGTGGGTGCCGGTCGGCTCACGCTCGCGGTCGCCCGGTCCGTCGCGGTCCCGCTCGCCGTCGCGCTGCCCGAGTCAGGTGTCGTCGGGCTTCCCGAGACCGAGCAGGGCTCGGTCGAGGGCACCGGGCTCGACGTCGTCGCCGACGACCTGCGCGCCGCCGACGCCGTGCTCGTCGGTCCGGGCCTCGACGACGCCGACCGCACCTCGGCCCTGCTCACCGCGCTCGTGCCGCTGGTCCGGCGGTCGACGCCGGTCCTGCTCGACGCCTACGCCCTCGGCGTCCTCGCCGACCTCCCGGACATCGCGGAGCAGCTGCGCGGCCGCCTCGTCCTGACGCCGAACACCACGGAGGCCGCGCGGCTGCTCGGCGTCCCCGACGACGACCTCGACGACACCGCGGCGGACCGCGTCGCGAAGCGTTACGGCGCCGTCGTCACGTGCCAGGGACGCATCGGCGCACCCGACGGCGGCCGGTGGGAGGTCTCGACCGGGACGCCCGGGCTCGCGACCTCGGGGAGCGGCGACGTGCTCGCCGGCGCGCTCGTCGGGCTGCTCGGCCGGGGCGCCGACCTCGCCCAGGCCGCGTGCTGGGCCACGCACCTGCACGCCACCGCGGACGACCGCCTCGCGGTCCGCGTCGGGCGCACCGGCTACCTCGCACGCGAGCTCCTCGACGAGCTGCCCGCGCTGCTCACCGACCTGTCGCCCTGAGCCACGACGACGGCCGACCCTGCGGGTCCATGAGGGCGTCGCGCGGGGTCGGCCTGCCTGAGGCTTGTCACGCGGTCCCGCATCGGCCCTGAACTGCGATGATGCATCCATGACCGATGCGCCCGTCACCCGCGTCCTCCTGGCCGACCACGAGCTCCCCGAGGAGTTCCGCACCGGGCACGTCGAGGTCCGACGCATCACGCTCGCGCCCGGGCTCGTCGCGGGCCCGCACACGCACAACGGCCCCGTGTTCGGGATCGTGACGGCAGGCTCTGTCGACTTCCGGGTCGGCGACGGGCCCGTCGTCCGGCTCCGCGCGGGCGACGTCTTCTACGAGCCGGGCGACGAGCGCATCGGCGGCTTCGACGCGACCGACGAGGGTGCCGAGTTCGTCGGCTGGTTCCTGCTGCCCACCGGTGTCGCGGGGACGCTCACGCCCCTGACCTGACGGGCACCGCGGCGCCGCTCGGCGTCACGCTGCCAGGGTGGCGGGGTCACGACACTCGGACGTCACGCGTCGAGACCGAGCGCGCGCGAGCAGCGGGCCACCTCGTCCTCCGCGAGCGCGAGGACGGCCGCCTGGACCGAGTCCTGGATCGACGCGGCGCGCCGCGCACCCGGGATGGCGATGAGACGGTCGCTCAGCGCGAGCTCCCAGGCCAGCACGACGCGCTGCGGACTGACCCCGTGCTGCTCGGCGAGCTCCGCGAAGACCGCGAACCGCTCGCCGACCGCACGCGCACCGCCACCCGTGCCGCCGAGCGGGCTCCACGGCAGGAAGGCGATCCCGCGGCTCTCGCAGTGCTTCAGCTCGCCGTAGCTGCCCGGGTGCCGCGGCGAGAACTCGTTCTGGACGCTCGCGAGGTTGCCCTCCCCCAGCACCCGCTCGGCGATCTGGATCTCCTCGACGCTCGCGTTCGAGATCCCCAGCGCCCGCACCTTGCCCTGCTTCTGGAGCTCCAGGAGGTTCTCCATGACCTCGCCGTAGACCATCCACCGGTCCGGGCGGTGGTATTGGTACAGGTCGATCGTCTCGACCCCGAGGTTCCGCAGGGACTTCTCGACCGCACCCTGGAGGTACGCGAGCGAGCCGTCGCGCCCCCACGACTCCCCCCGCCCGCGGGTGATGCCGCCCTTGGTCGCGATCACGACGTCGCTCGTGCCGCCGCCCCACGTACGCAGCGCCTGGCCCACCAGGCGCTCGTTGTGGCCCATGGCATCCCACGACGGGGCGTAGATGTCCGCGGTGTCGATCAGCGTCACACCTGCGTCGAGAGCGGCGTGGATCGTCGCGATCGCGTCGTCCTCGCTCGGGTACGCCTTGTCGTCGTTCATGGACAGGGGCATCGCGCCCAGTCCGACGGGGCTGACGTGGAACGGGCCGAGCTGTCGCGTGTGCACGCGTCCATGCTGCCCTGCGCCCGGCGGCTCGGCTCGGGGGACGTCGGTGTGCTCGTGCGGTCGTCGGGTCGTCGCCGCGCGGTTAGCGTCGGTGCATGTCGGAAGATCCTCCTCTCGCACCGCCGAGGACCTCGTGGTTCGCCGCGCTCCGCGCTCGACCCGTCCTGTGGGCGCTCCTGCCGGGGATCCTGCTCGTCGTCGCCGGGCTCTGGGTGTTCCTCGCGGTGCTCGACGGCGTCCGGGAGAAGGACGACCTGTGGGACCTCGACCAGCCCGTGCTGGAGTGGCTGGTCACCCACCGCAGCACCGGGTGGACGTCCGTCCTGGCCGCCATCACGTTCGTCACGGGGCCGACGGTCCTGCCGGTCGTCGTGCTGGTCGCGTGCGTGGTGTGGGGCCTGGTCCGACGCGAGTGGTGGCGGCCCCTGCTCCTCGCCGGGGCGATGATCGCCTCGACGCTCATCAGCCTGGCGGTCAAGGGCCTGGTCGGACGCGAGCGACCGCCCGCGGAGACCATGTTCGTGCCGGGCGCGGAGACGACGGCGTCGTTCCCCTCCGGGCACACCATCGGGACGGCGACGTTCCTCCTGGTCGCCGGGTACCTCGTGTGCAGCCGCACACCGACCGTCCCGCGCGTCGTGGCCTGGAGCGTGCTGACCGTCGTCGGCACCTCGGTGGTGGCGCTGAGCCGCCTGTACCTCGGGTACCACTTCCTCACGGACGTCGTCGCCGCCGTCGCGCTCGCGATCGCCGTCCTCGGGGGCGTCGTCGTCGTGGACCGGTGGCACACGCTCCGCCGGCAACCGGAGGCGCTCCCGGTCCCGTCATGACCGTGCGGGCGAGCCCTGCCCGCGTCGAGCACGACGGGCCGTCGATCCCTCCCATCCGTCGGCGGCGCTGCGATCCTTCGCCAGGGCGCGGGTGTCGCGCGGGGCACGGCACGGGAGTGCCGTGGCGGCTCCCGGACCGCAGACTTCGAGAGAGGCGCCGTCGTCGGCGTCCCGCGCAGCAGAACCGAGGAGCCCCCATGTCCGTCGCCGACCCGCCTCGCGACCTGCGCGAGTACATCGAGTACCTGCGCGACAGCGGTTACACCGTCCGGGACGGCCACACGCCGGACCCCGACCTCATCGACCCGCAGGGCAACCCGGTCTACACCTGGCGCGAGGGCTACCCGTATCCGGAGCTCATGGACCGCGACGACTACGAGCTCGAGAAGTACCGCCTCCAGGTCGAGCTGCTGAAGTTCCAGTACTGGCTCGAGGACAACGACAAGCGCGCGATCATCCTGTTCGAGGGCCGCGACGCCGCCGGCAAGGGCGGCACGATCAAGCGGTTCACCGAGCACCTCAACCCCCGCACGTCGCGGGTCGTCGCGCTCGGGAAGCCGAGCGACCGCGAGCGCGGCCAGTGGTACTTCCAGCGGTACACGCAGCACCTGCCGACCGCCGGCGAGATCGTCATGTTCGACCGCTCCTGGTACAACCGCGCGGGCGTCGAACGGGTCATGGGCTTCTGCACCGAGGACGAGTACCAGACGTTCATGGGCCAGGCGCCGTGGTTCGAGAAGGCGCTGGTCGACTCCGGCACCCACGTCACGAAGCTGTGGTCACCCCGCGCCCCACTCACACGCGACGGACGAGCTCATGCTTCGATCGGCCGCAGCCTGGACATCCACGCGCGGATGCCGGAGGGCGCCGCTCGGGACAACCTTCGCGCCCAGATCGACGAAGACGTGCAGCGGTGGCTGGACCGTCGGCGAGAGGGCCTCTCGGCGAACGGCGTCTGGCTCATCGCCACCGCGACAGTCTTCGCAGGCTGGCTCCTGATGGTCATTGACTCGGCGTTGCCTTCGGACGAGTGGGCAGGTCACATCTCGCTCCTCCTCCAAGGTGCATCCGTCGCGCTCCTCTTGGGCGGCGCTCTCGTCATGCTGCTGGTCGCTGGCGTCTTGCTCTGGCGTGGGGTACGCCGCATGGTGCTTGCGATAGCGGGTCGTCGAACGCATTAGCCGCACGCCGGTCCGGCCGTCACGGATCTCGCACTGCGCTCGCGCCCGCTCGACACGCCGAGCTCCGGATGAGTCTCCGGTGCACGGCGGAGCCCGCACAGTCCCCCTCGGACGGCCGCATCCGGACCGATCAGCTCCGGCCGTTGACGAGCCCGTCGAGATCGTCGCTATTCGTGAAGTCCTCGCGCATCTGAGCAAGCAACGTGTCGATGGTGATGCTTCCGCCGCCGCCGTTCTCAATCAGTTGGATTGCATGCCACCATCTGGTGGCGCCTCCACCTTCCAGGTTCAGCCGAGAAGCGTCACCACCGGCCCGCTCCCAAAGCGCGTCCTGTTGCGGTCCGGCCGGGTACAGCTTCCTGGCCACGGACACGAACCGGTTGATCTGGTCGCTAATAGGTGGTGCGGTCGCTTCCGCTCCCGCGACCGTTGTGCTGTTGGCAAGCCGGTCGAGGAGATCGAAGAGAAATGCTGCACCATTGGCCGCAGCCAGAGGCTGGGAGCCACCAGCATCCGCATCGGCTTTATGCGCCATGAGATCGGAGATACCCCGGATGGCAATGGCCTTACTGCGTTCGTTGGTCGTACCGCCGCGCAGGGCACCGAAATCCTCCATGTCGACGGCGATCGCGTCGGAGAACGTTTCGGCGATAATCTGGGCAACTTCGGCCCGATCGTCGACCACCACCTTCTCGCCGACGACGATAGGCCCCACGAAAGCTTCTGGCATGCGACCGGTCGCCGGCCACACTCCGCCGTCGCTCTTTATGCGCGCCTGCCACGAGTTGTCCGCTGAGACCGCGCGCGCGAGTTGGAGGAGCGAAGGACTTACCGGGGCGAACTCTGGTCGGGACCTGAATTGGTTGGCCGCTTTGCCGGCTTCGACCCAGTAGATCTTTCGCGAGGCTACAACGTCGCCGATTGCAACATCCTTGACACCACCAGCGACTCCGAACATGACGACACACTTCGGACGGAACGATTCCTCGGCCCTTGTGGCAAAGATGCCCGCATCGACGTTCCCCGGACCGGTCTCGATAACTGCGATCCGTTGTCCCGGGCTGGTCAGGCTCGTACCGATGTCAGCCGCAAGCCCGGAGTAGGTCTCGGTGGCAATATCGGTGAGATGACTGCGAACGGCGAGCCTCTCGAGTTTCAGGGCGGTCACAACGAGGACGTCGATATCGTTAGCGGTCATCTTTCGGTCCGTTCTCGATGGTCTTACTTAGTGCCAAAAGCTGTTGGTTACTCGGGTAGTCCTTGAGCATGGTCGCTAGGAGATCGCTGAGCGACGGCGCCCCTTTACGCCCGGCCAAGACGTCTTGGAGTGCACGGCCCCAGATCAAACGTCCGGTCTTGCCAGAAACGAGGTCGGCGTCATCACCACCGGCTCGATCCCACACCGCGTCGGTCAAGGGGCCTTGCTTATACAACTGGGCAGCGACGGTAGTCAGTGCATCCAGGATCTCGCTCCTGGTAACCTTGGGGAGGACTGGGCTTCCCGATTTCACGTACTTAGCCAACCGGTCGAAGAACCCGAACATGCTGTCCACAGTCGCTGCCGCGCGCGTCAGGTCGGCGCGGACACCGCTCAGCGCGACGATGCGCTCGGCGGCTAGCCGCCAGCCGCGCGTGCGAACCAGGTTGCCCAGCGTTGCTTGTTCCGATGTGGTGAAGGTTGCGTTTTCGATGACGATGATGGCATTGTAAGCGGTGGCTTCCCGGATGCACGACAGAAGGATGAGGGCCTGAGTTGCGGATTCCCGGGACACAGAGGCGAGGAGGTCCGACGAAAGAATTGCCGCGACCAACGGCTGCTCGATAACTTCGCCACCGGGCCTGAACGACCTGGCGATCGTCTGCGCGGTCGCCTCCTTGAACCCGACAACTGCAGTCGAGGGAAGCTTGGACCAGACTGACGAGCGGCGCGAGTACGTGGCAATACTTGCGGACGTCGTCCGTGAAAGCGACTCCAGCGCCCGGGGTTCGACATGCTCCCCTGCGAGAATGAGGTCGAGAAGCGGTACAACCGCGTCAGCGGGGCGGACCGATGCCCACGGATCGCCTCCAGCCCTGGCGACCGCGAACCACAACGTGCGGAAGCTGACGTCATTGACGTCGCCGTCACCCAGCAGGGACGGGTCGGCGACGGCGAGGCGGGCCGCACGCTCCAAGAGTTTGCTGTCTCCCAACGCGACAGCAGCGGTGACAACGCCGGCCTCGCCGGTCCGAGCGGCGAGGATGTCGTCCGCGGACTCGTCGCGCGGCAGGAGCGCGAGCTGCTCTCTCCACGCGGCGACTGGGTCCGTGGCCGGCACGGAAAAAGCGTGCCCTATCGGGAGCCGTAGCTCCTGGGCGGAGGTTCTCAGCCATTCTGGTACCGGAGTGCCGGCGGAAAAGCTTGAGAGAATGGCGTAGTCGATGGCATGGGGGGTCCTTGCGTTGACGAACCAGGTCAAGGCATCCGGACCGTCCGTCATGGTCAACGTCGCCGCCACAAGCCGCTCCAAATGGACATCTTCGATGGCTGCTGATGTGGCCGAGCCCAGTTCAGCGAGAAAAGCGTCGCTCGGTTCGGACTGCAGCGACGTCGCGGCAGCGATCACCTCGGCGGTGCGGGACCTGTCGGGCACGGTTGCTGTGGCCCAGATGTCGAAAAGCCGGCGACGTACCCCACTTCTATATGCATGCCACGGAAGGCCACGAAGTCCTCGCACGTCGACGAAGGATGCAAGTGCGGTCAAGCTCGAGAGGTGCTCCATGCCCGCGTCCTTCAATCCGACACCCTTCTCAGGGTCAGGTTGTAGAAGACCAAGCAGTTGAAGCAGTGCTCGGGCGGCTTCGTGGTCCAATGTCGGTAAGCGGTCGAGGAGTGTTGCGGCGGCAGCGAGGTGACGCCAGGAGGCGAACTGAACACGGCCGAGGCCGAGCTGGATCGCAAGCCCATCCGCGATGCCACCGTCGTCTCCAAACATGGCATCGCGGACCGGGTCCGCCACCTCGGCCGAGTCGCTCGACGCCGTCGGCCAGCCCGCCCACCGCGGGAGGACGCTCGCAGCGGTCTTGATAAACCGAAGGGACTCCCGTTCGTTCGGAACGGAGATCCGGTCTGGGTGCGCGGCTGCGCCGACAACTAGTCGGGTCCGATCCTCGGGGCGCAGGTGGGCCCATAAGCATGTGACCGCATCTCGAAACCCCTTGCCTGCCCAGACGACTTGACCCTTCGCTATGAGCGCTGACGCTGCCGCCTTCGCGCCAGCAGGGTGGGTGTGCAGGCACGGTTCAGCAGCGCCGAGAACGAACCGGGCAGCGTCGAGGGGACTCTCGACCGAGACAGATCCGTTGATAGTGCTCCAGAGGGTGTCGACGTCCAGCATTTCGGCCGCTGCAATGGGAACGACGGCTGCGGTGGTGACGACCATGCCGGCGCGGTCGGCCTCGAGATCGACGACGGTGGATCCGACGATGAAATTGTCGTTCAGTCGATAGGCGGAGACGAACGGCTCAAGACCTAGTCCCTCACTGAGAGCCGGAGCGTCTGTCCGCCACACGATGGCGGTTAGGACCGAGCCCTCTACGCCGCTGTGTCCAAGGAGGTCGTGCGCGCCGGACTTATTGCCGAAGCGCGCGAGGTGAAATTGAGTCATTCCGCCGCGATCAACTTAGTGAGGTCGGGATCGTGTGTTCCATCCTCCAACACCAGCCAGCCCATGGCGCCCGGCCCTTGATCGATGAACTCGACGGCAGGATCTGCGTCGGTCAGCGCACGGCCCTGCGCGGAGAGACCCAACACCCGGTAGCCGCTGCCAAAGGTCGTTGTGCAGTACGAGTCGAGGAGGGCCAGTTGGTTGTGCACGATCTGTGAAGGCATTGTCCCATCGGCGTGGCCGAGCTCGTCCCAGCATGACAGCACGACGGTGACACGCAGATCGCTGACCACTCCTAGCTGGGCTCGACCATGCTTAAGGAGTTGTAAGAGATCAACAAGAAACATGTCGATGGGCATTCGCTGAGCGTCCGCACCAGTGGGAGGCTCGGGCGAAGCGCTCGCGAGTAAGCCGACGGGTCGGCTGACCAGGTCAGGCATGTCGGGGTACAGCGAGAGGCGAACCATGACGACCCAGTGGTCGCTCGTCGCTGCTAGATCGCGCCACCGGTCTGGCAGGCGTAACGCATCACCGACGCGACGCAGATCTTCACCTGCATAGTCGGGAACGGTGATGTCCCACTCACGGCCGGTCTCGTTGTCGACGAGCGGGAGGGTGAGGCTGGTCTCGGTGCCGTTAGCCGTGTGCCCGGCGGGGCGACCGCTGGCAAGGCGGGTGAGCCCATCCTTGATTGCGACCATTGAGTCAACTGCTCCGCGAAGCTGCACCTGGCCATCACCATCGAATACACGACCGTACAACTGGAGCAGGTACGTAGACTTGCCAGCGTCCGGGCCGCCGAGCACGAGCACCTGACCGCTGGTCTTCATCGACGCACTCCCCGCAGATGCACCGCCATCTGACGCATCCATCTACCCGGCTCACCGGTGCTTGCGTATCTGGCGCGGAACGCGGCATCGATTGCCAGATCGATCGGTTCGACGATGGATGCAAAGTTTCCCGGGTCATGAGCTGAGACCCGCAGGGCCTCCGCCCCGAAGTACTTTCGATTGACTTTATCAATCGCTTCCCGAATATTTTCAGGGACACCGACGTCGGCCTTCGCGAGAACCGGAATCACGGGCCGTCCTGTCGCAGCCGTCTTAAGCCGAATCGCGAGCGACTGGTAGTTCGCGCGAGCCTGACCACGCTCCTCACCGCGAAGCGCGTCGCCGTCAGCGAGGAGCAAGAACGCGTCTGCGTGGTCGGCCACCCACTGAGCACCTTCGGCAAGCGCGGGTTCCTCGGCCCAACGGGAGAACCACTCACCCGGCGCGTCAGTGAGTAGAACGTGACGCCTGCGGGCGCCATCCGCGGGAGCCTTTGGGTTTGAGTACGCGACGTGCAGGAGCGCAGGAGAGCGATCGTCGGATGACGACGTGTGCGGCGGGAAACCCGAGCCAACCGGCTGCCACTGCAGGTGTCGCGCGATGTGCTGCCAACCCATCAGGGTGTACGACCCCGCGAACGACCGACTGAACACGCCCAGTCCCCGTCGAGCAGCGATCCAATGAGCGGCGAGCAGGGTGGTCTTGCCGGAACCAGCTGCCCCCACTACACCGATCACATGCGGCCGGCCGAGGGCAGCGACTGAGAACGCATCGGTGAGGCCGAGCGCGAGACCAGACCATGGGAGTCGCTGACCCGGCGCCACTTCCTGCTCTGGCGCCGAAGCGGCCCTGGGTACTGGGGCAGTTAGGTGCTCGCAGCCCGCAACGTTGCCTAGGATGCAGCCAGTGTCAGGGGCGTAGCAGTTCTCACGGCTGCAGGCGACCCCTCCCGCCGTCGCTGTCATGATTTGTCGGAACCAAGGCCGCTGAGCCGTCGAGCCTGGAGGTCCCTAAACAGCAGGACCGCGGCTCGACCGGCCTTGATTTCACTCTCCCGTGCCAGCAGCTGGGTCCTTGCCTCGGACTGAGCGGCGTCAAGCACGAGTGCTGGAGTGTGCTCGCTACCGGCGGGCAAGTTACCGGCCGCGGGCGCCAAGCCCTCGATGGAGATCTCCGCATTTCCGCTCGCCTCCGTGACCACCCCGGAAAGCAGGTGCTCGGCCGCCAGCGGCGCGACCTCGGGCATGAGGAGGTGCAGGTCATAGGCCGCGACGACGGTTACCTCGGCCGGCTTGAGATCGGAGTACCCGACTCGACGCGTCGGGCTGAACGCTGTGCGCTGCCACCACAGTAGTTCGCCGCGCAGGCGCGTCGATTCAATGGCGTTCTCCTGTGCCGCGAGGATCTCGCGCAACTTCCTGCCGAGCTCACCTGCGAACGCTCGAAGGTCTTCGTTCGACCGGCGGAGGGCGGCCGCAGCGGCAACCTCCGACACGCTCACGAGCGAGTCGACGTGAGCTGTATACCCGGACATCAGTGTCGATGCGAACGTATTCCAGTTGCCCGAAGAGACGAAGTTTGCTGCTTCCTCGCGCAATGCTGCCGCGGACACCTTGATTCGGTCGTCGTCGAACTTCGACACGGAGGGCATCGTCACCTTCGACGACACCGAGACCGGAGACCAAGCCCCCTCCACGCGTTTCCACACCGCGTCGTCCCACGTCTTCGCCAGGTCGCTCAGCGGCTCAGCCCAACTGCCCACCGGGAGTTCCTCCAGCGCGGTGCGCAGCGAATACCAACCGGCGGCGAGAACGTTCGAGTCGTTCTCGGCCGCTGTCGCGACGGCCGCAAGCGTGATCGCGCGAAGCAGCGACAGCGGCGGCTCGTCGAAGGCGTTCCGAACAGTCTCCCATTGCGCGGCTAGCTCCTGGTATGCCTGCGCGAGAGGGTCGGATTCGGCGCCGCAGTCTTCATCAACCGCAGCGACGACGGCGTGCGGCACTAGGGAACGCAAGTCGCCTTCGAAGCGCTTGCTGAGCGAGAGGGCAGCACCGCGCACCATCGTCAGCCGCTCTTCCCCCTCACCGATCTCGGTCAGGAGCCTCCGCTGCAGAAGCTCACCAATCAGATCCATCAGTCTCCAATGTGTCGTGCTCTTCGACTCGGTCGGTGACGTCCAACACGTTAGCAACCCGCTCGGACACTTGGCCCACACCTGAAGGCCGAACCGCAGATGTCACCCGTGCCGTTGGCTCGGGATCGTCTGGGCCGTCGGGTTCGTGAGCCGGTCGCCTTCCTCTTCACTCACTCGGCAGGTACCTCTCCGTCGACCACGTCGACCGCGGCAGCGCAATGCCTGTGACAGGAGTATTCGAGCCCTACTCGGCGCCGTCGTCACTGCACGGTGGCAGACGGAGCTGCTCCCCGCGTGCCATTCCTCGATTTCGAACTTCGACGGATTTGTCCGTGACGGTCTGGTGCACACCGGTTTCAACGCCATAGCGCAGTGGATGCCCGTTCGACCGGATCGACCACGGCTCAAAATCTCTTCCGAGGATCTGCGGCTCTCGAGCATGGATCGAAGCCTCGAGTCTGCATCGTCGCGCTGGCCGCGCACATCGATGCCACTTCGAGATTGCACCGGCCGGGTTGATGAGAGAACCAGGCGTACGCCACGTTGCATACGCCAACCGCGCGACCTCCTCCTCCGCGGATCGGTGACGGTGACCGCCATCAGCGCCTCGCTCCGACGAGTGTGGGCACGCCGGCGTGCGTCCTGGACACAGTCCCAGGTCGCGGACACGGCCGTGTCACTGGCTCGATCCCGGTGCGCCAGGCCGCGGCGGCGGCGCGGAGCGCCTGCACCTGCTCAAGGGTCAGGGCGTGCACGGTGCGCTTGGGGCGGGTCAGCGCCGAGGTGCCCTCCACGGGGTTGCGAGCGATCGCGTCGTGCCGCAGGGCGAAGGCGAACATCTGGTTGAGCAGCGTGCGGGTGTGCTTGGCGCGTGACCAGGAGATCGCGGACTGGGTCTTGAGGAACCACTCGACGCGCCCGGTGGTGATCTCCCCCAGGGTGTAGGCCTCGAACGCCGGGCGCACGTGCAGGCGCAGGTCGTCGCGATAGTTGTCCTTGGTGCCCTCGGAGATCTCGCGCACCTCGAGGTCGGCCAGCCAGAGCGCGCACAGCTCGTCGAACCCGCTGGAGACGCTCAGCACTCCCCCGCTCCCGTAGCCCGGGCGCTCGACCAGGCGCTGCTTGAGCGTCGCCTGGGCTGCGCGCGAGGTGCGGCCGACAGCCGTGACGCTGCGGAGCCGCCCGTCGATGTCCCGGTAGCGCGTGAAGGCCCGGTAACGGCCGCCAAGGTCGGTGACGGCGATCTCGCCGTAGGTGCCGATGGCCGTGCGAGGGCGTCCGCGCATCATGTGCGCCCCGCCGAGTGGTGCCGGCGGGCGTCGGCGTCCTCCATGTCCGCGATCCACGCCTCGACCTCGCTGCGGCGGAACCGCAGCTGTCGTCCGACCCGGAACCCGCGCGGACCGCGACCCTGGGAGCGCAGGTCGTACAGCGCCTGCGGACGGACTGACAGAAGGTCGGCGAGCTCGTTGATCGTGAGGGTCGGCTCGGCCAGGGGCGTCACGGTGGTGTCCATGGGACCAGGTGTGCGCCGCTGCTCCAAGGCGCGACGAGAGCGCCCGAGCGGGAGGGTGGTTCGGCCGATGCCGAACCGATAAGTGTCGACTAAATGTCGAGTGGCCACGTCTGCTCCTGTGTTCAGGATCCCGACGTGGCCTCTGACCTGCTACTTCGGTGGAGCTGAGGGGACTCGAACCCCTGACCCCCTGCATGCCATGCAGGTGCGCTACCAGCTGCGCCACAGCCCCGTTCCGAACCCGCCGGAGCGGGTCCCACACCCTTGCGGGCGCTCGGAGAGTCTAGGACGAACCCCGGGCGATCTCCTAATCGGGGTCGCGGGTCTCGGCGTCCGCACCGGACTCGCGGCGGTCGGGGCCGGCGTTCCAGTCGGTCGACGCGTCGGTCGGGCCGAGGTTGTAGCCGGTGAGCCGCCAGCCGGGCACGCCGTCGAGCGTGGTCGCGACGAGCTCGGTCCAGTGCGCGTTCAGCATCCCGGCGAAGGCGTGCAGCCGGTCCCCCAGCCCGAGCAGGCGGCCGACGGTCGAGCTGATCGCGGACCCGTGCGACACGATCACGAGCGTGTCCGCAGGGCCGAGCGCGGCGGCGTGCTCGGCGACCGCGAGGGCGACCCGGTCGGCGACCTCGGCGCGCGTCTCGGCGCCGACCCCCTCGGGCTCTCCCCCGGCCCGCCAGACGGCGAACTCGTCGGGCCACGACGCGACGATCTCGTCGCCCGTGAGGCCTTCCCAGATGCCGAAGCCGCGCTCGCGCAGGCGCGGGTCGACGACGAGCTCGAGGTCGGCGGACCGCGCCAGGTACGCGGCGGTGTCGTGTGCACGGCTGAGGTCGGACGTCACGATGCGCGTCGGCTCGTGCCGCGCGATCATCCGCGCGGCGGCCGTGCGGGCCTGCCAGCGGCCGACGTCGTCGAGCGGGATGTCGACCTGGCCCTGGAGGCGCGCGGAGGCGTTGTGGGCGGTGCGCCCGTGCCGCCACAGCAGCACGCGTCCGGCGGTCACGCCTCGCTGCCCTCGCCGTGCACGTCGGCGGGGAGCTCGATGAGCGGGCAGTCCTTCCAGAGCCGCTCGAGCGCGTAGTAGACGCGGTCCTCGGCGTGCTGGACGTGCACGACGACGTCGCCGAAGTCGATGAGGACCCAGCGGCCCTGCCCCTTGCCCTCGCGGCGCACGGGCTTGCTGCCGAGGTGGAACAGCGCCTCCTCGACGGCGTCGACGATCGCGCCGACCTGCCGCTCGTTGGTGCCGGAGGCGATGAGGAACACGTCGGTCAGGACGAGCTGCTCGCTGACGTCGAGCGCGATGATCTCCTGCGCCTTGAGGTCGGACGCGGCGCGGGCCGCCGCCACGGCGAGCTCGACGGCTCGTTCGGTCGCGGGCACGGAACTCCTCGGGTGGTTCGGTCAGGTGGTGAGCGGGGCGCTCACGTGGGTGGCGTCCGCCGCCGGGGCCGCGTTCGCAGCGGGCTCCTCGCCGCGGGCGTTGTTGAGCAGCAGCACGATGAGGAACCCGAGCACGAACGCGACGAGCGCGAGCACGATCAGGTGCAGCCACGTGTACGGGTGGCGGGGGCGCTCGTCGTCCTCGTCCTCGTCGTCGTCCTCGTCCAGGTCGTCGACGCGCGTCGCGCCGGCAACCGGTGCGTCGGAGCGCTTGCCGAAGGGGGCTCCGGCGACCGGACCTGCTGGGGCGCCGGCGGCGGCGCTCGCGCCGCCCCAGGACCCGGGGACGGCGGTGGCGGGACCACCCGGGGCCGCGGTCAAGCCCTCGGGCGCTCCCGGTGCGGCGACGGGCGCCGACGACGTCGCGGACGGCCAGCCCGGGCTCGCGGACGGCTGCTGCGGCACCTCGGGGCCGGTGGGCCGGGCGTCGGTGCGGGACGTGGACGGGTTCCACGACGCGGCGGACGGCGACGGGCTCCACGGCGCGGACCGGTCGGTCTGCGACGCGGAGCTGGCGGACCACGACGACGAGGCGGCGCGCGGGTCGGCCGGTGCTGCCGACGCGGGCCGACGCTCGGGCGACGAGGCAGGCGGCGTGGCAGCCGCCGGGTCGGGACGCGACGGTGCAGGCCAGCCCGCGGGCTGCTGGGGCCACGACGACGCCGCCGGGGCGGGTGCGGGCG
>NZ_BHYL01000125.1 GCF_003851725.1 Cellulomonas algicola
ACACCTCTCACCGGGGTGGGGTGCCGACCGGGCACCCCACCCCCGAGACCCCCGAAGGAGTGGGAAACACATGAGAACGACCCCAGGAGCGCTCGCCGTGAGCGGGAGACGACGCCTGCAGGCGGGCCTGATGGTGCTGAGCGTCGCCGCCGCCGGCATGGTCGCCGCGGTGACGGCGTCGCCGCCGGCGCAGGCCGCGTCGATCGACACCAACGCGTCGTACGTGCTGGTCAACCGCAGCAGCGGCAAGGCGCTCGACGTCTACAACCTCGCGACGACCGACGGCGCGAAGATCGTGCAGTGGGCGCGCAACGACGGCTCCCAGCAGCAGTGGCAGTTCGTCGACTCCGGCGGCGGCTACTACCGCCTGAAGTCGAAGCTGTCGGGCAAGGTCCTCGACATCTCGAGCCGCTCGACCGCGGACGGCGCTGCCGTCATCCAGTGGTCCGACGCCAACTCGACCAACCAGCAGTTCAGCATCCAGGACATCGACGGGTACATCCAGCTCATCGCCCGGCACAGCGGCAAGGCCGTCGAGGTGCAGGGGGCGTCCGGCTCCGACGGTGCCGCCGTCGTCCAGTACTCCGACTGGAACGGCGCCAACCAGCAGTGGCAGCTCGTGCGCCTCGGCGGTGGCACCGACCCGACGACGCCGCCGCCCACCGGTCAGTGCTCCCTCCCGTCGACCTACCGCTGGTCGTCCACGGGTGCGCTCGCGCAGCCGCGGTCCGGCTGGGCCTCGCTGAAGGACTTCACGACCGCGCCGTACAACGGCCAGCACCTCGTCTACGCGACGACGCACGACTTCGGCACCTCGTGGGGCTCGATGAACTTCGGGCTCGTGTCGAACTTCTCCCAGCTTGGCTCCGCGTCGCAGAACGCCATGTCGTCCGGGACGGTCGCGCCCTCGCTGTTCTACTTCGCGCCCAAGAACATCTGGGTGCTCGCCTACCAGTGGGGCGGTGCGGCGTTCTCCTACCGCACGTCGAGCAACCCCACGAACGCCAACGGCTGGTCGTCGCCGCAGACCCTGTTCTCCGGCTCCATCTCCGGCTCCGGCACCGGCCCGATCGACCAGACGATCATCGGTGACAGCCAGAACATGTACCTGTTCTTCGCCGGCGACAACGGGAAGATCTACCGCGCTTCGATGCCGATCGGGAACTTCCCCGGTTCGTTCGGGTCCACCTCGACCGTCGTCATGAGCGACACCACGAACAACCTGTTCGAGGCGCCGCAGGTGTACAAGGTCAAGGACCAGAACCTCTACCTGATGATCGTCGAGGCCATCGGCGCGAACGGCCGGTACTTCCGCTCGTTCACCGCGACCAGCCTTTCTGGTTCCTGGACGCCGCAGGCTGCGACCGAGAGCCGCCCGTTCGCCGGCAAGGCGAACAGCGGTGCGACGTGGACCAACGACATCAGCCACGGTGAGCTGATCCGCACCTCCGCGGACCAGACCAACACCATCGACCCCTGCAACCTGCAGCTGCTCTACCAGGGCCGCTCGCCGTCGTCCGGTGGCGACTACGGCCTGCTGCCGTACCGGCCTGGTCTGCTGACGCTGCAGCGCTGACGGTCGCACCACCGCGTCGCCCCTGGGGTCGCTGAGGGGCACGGACGCATCACCCAGGCGACGTGGGACGGAGAGGGCGGGCTTCCTGTGCGGAGCCCGCCCTCTCGCGTCGTTCGGTCGGGCGTCTGTCCGGTCGGCGCGGCGCACCACCGGCGGGCGGACGGCCCGGCGCCACGGCGTGCCGGTAGGCTGACCACCGCGTCGGCACGCCTCCGGGCTGCCGACGACGCACGGGCTCCCTCAGCCCGAGCGCCTGTAGCTCAGGGGATAGAGCACCGCTCTCCTAAAGCGGGTGTCGGCAGTTCGAATCTGCCCAGGCGCACAAGTGTTTGTGCAGGTCAGCGAGTTCGCGGGTGCGACTGGCGCGGTCCGCGAGACCGCCATGTCTGGTTCGTGGTCAGCGTGTCGTCAGCAGTATCCGCCACCCGATACGCCTGACGGCCTCGCCGAGCCTCCAAGTCCTCGTGGCAAGACGTCGCTACCGTTGCGACGCGTCACACGGGCCCAGACGGAGGTACGGCATGTCATTGTGGGTACCGGTCGTCGCCTCGTTCGGTGCGGCTTTGCTCACCACACTCGGCCCAATGGCGTTGGAGACAAGGCGCTGCAGCTCGAGGTACGCCCGCGCAACGTCGGCGAGCCGCATACGTGGGTCTCATCCAGGCTGCGAACTGAACGCTAGCTCTAGGTCAGGTCGATCCGTTCGAGCTCGCGTGGCGGTTAACGGCCGAGTTCACGCCCCCGCTGAACGCTCAAGCCGAGCTCCTGTCCTGCGGCACGCCACAAGCCTCGATCGCGGCAAACGAAGTCGTGTCTAGCTCGGCTCAATACCTGCAGGGCGCGACGGTCTTGACCAGTAAGCAGCGCGCGCTCAGAGGTGTCATCCCGTGGAAGCCGACCAAGGAGCAGGACAGGATTGGTGGGTCCAGATCGCTCCCGTCGGGCTCGGGATGAGGCACGAGCCCGACAGGGCATTCTTGATCCGGTCCCGTACGTATGTCTCGAGCGTCGGTGGGATCGGCACGGTTCGGGTCTGGTGCGTTTTCGTCGGACCAAAGATGGCTCCGCGGGTCTTCTTCGACTGCGGGGCCGCGCGATGGATCCGGACGCCGAGGCCGTGCGGAGTCTGGACGACGGCGTCGACGCGCCGCGCGCACATCTCCGAGAACCGGCAGCCGGCCAGGCCAAGGAAGAGCACGACCGGGCGGCAGTTCGGCGGCATGGAGTCCGCGAGCCTCCCAAGCTGTTCCGCGCGCAGCCAGTGCGGCTCGCGTTTGGCGGTGCTCATGGGGGAGCGGGATCGAAGGGCGAGGTCGACGGAGATCCGCCGGTCGCGGACGGCGTCGTCGCGCACCAGCCGGAGGACGGATAGGACTCGCCGCCGAGTCGCGTCGCTAGGCCGCGGACCGTCGCTAAGCACGCGGGTCATCTCCAGCCGACGCCGTCCACCGTCGTCAGGTCACTCGGTGGCCGCGGCGCGGATGGCGAGCTGAGCCTGACGACGGACACCGCGGGCGAGATCGGATCGACTCTTCTTGCGTCTTTGCGATGGTCCCCGCCTACGGCGCCAGAAGCCAGCCAACGATGGCTGCGGCGACAGCTGTAGGACCGTCGACTTCTCGAGTCCCGAAGTGGCCACGAACGCTGAAGATCTGACTTCGCTTCATCCTCACGAGTTCGTATCGGTCAGCTTCGATGATCACGGGCGCACCGTGCCCATGGACGACGAAGGCGATCTCCCATCTCTGCTCCGTGTCCATCAGGTCGTTCCGTGTCCAGTCGAGGCCTTCGAGGCCCTCGGGGGCGTCAGGCGGAATCGAGTCGTCTAGGAGTTCGCGCCACCATCCCGAGTCGGGGAAGCCGGGCGCCGCGGCTAGGGCGATGGCAAGAGCGTCCTTGCCTTCGCTGATTGAGTCGTAGCGCGGAAGATACCCCGAGAACCTTGCCGGAGCCGCCGCGCGGAGCTCTTGAACGTCGGACTCCACGAGATAACCAGAAACGGGAACTTCGATCGCGACATCGTCGAACTGTCGAGAGGCCAGATGCTCGTGCTCGTCGGGCAATGGGTGCCAGACAGTCGCCGATATGTTGGCGATCAGTGTGAGTGAGGCGGTCACGAGGCTCCCCACCGGACCATCGGAGGGCCGAGTCGTCTTAAGGTCACCGACTGCCGCTATCCCAGTTATCTCGGTGACGGACGCGGCCAAGACGAGCTCGGACGTGAGAAACTCCAGCAATGTGTCGTCGATGACCGCGGCCAGGTCATCAAGTTTGCCGGCACGGCCGATTGAGCCGATTGAGGCGGGAAGATTCGCCGCGACGTGGCGCGCAAGGTTTAGTGCCAGCTCGCTCGCCGGCGCGGGCACGAGGCCGCGAAGTGCCGCGACAAGCTCATTTCTGCGGGCATAGCGCACGGGCAACTGCAGGCCGAGGTGCGCAATTGCAGCGTCGACGTCGGAGTCGGCCGTCAGCAGGACAAGCCTCGTCGAATCGTGTTCTGCGAGGGCCAGCGCATCATGTACCCACGCCATGTCGGCCGCGCCTGTCTTGACCCCGGACTTTCTCTCACCTGGGCCTTGCATCAAGACTTGTGCTCGGAGGCCAGCCAATGCTGCAACGGGCGTCGCTGGTAGTACTGAGACGTTGTCGAGCCCGGAGAGTAGCCGGGTGAGATGTTCCAGCACCTGTTCGACGGTGACCTCAGGGACGTTGAACCGGTCAACGACTGCGGGGAATGCGCCAGCGATTCGTGAGCCGCGCAGCGTCTTCGTGCTCGCTCGGAGAGAGTCGTAGTGGGCGGCGAGGTCAGCGTGAGCATGCTGAGCCCACTCCCAAAGGACCACTTCAGGGATGACTACCTCGACGTCCGCGCCCTTGAGCTCATTGGCGAGCCCCTCGACCTGGTCGAGTTGAACCTTGCCGCGGCCAAACGCATTTGCGTCAACGACGGCCCACCGCACCCGCGCTGTCAGGTCGTTGTCGCTCACGCGACCCAGGATAGATGACGCGCGGAGAGAGATCCACGAAGGTGAAGTGGTACTCCAGGACGGTAAGGCGATCGAGTGATCGTTCGGCGCTACCACGATCGTCGCCGAGGGCGAGGACACCTGCTCGATCACGGCCTGTACTTGTTTGGTGCGACAACTTCAGCGCATACGGGCGGGCAGGATCCCCTGCCGACGTACGTCGGGTGAATGCAGTGGATCGAACGGCGGGGGCGGCCGCCAGCGCGCTAGGTTCGCATGAAGGCCACACCCGACCGCTCCACGCGGGCCGGAACGCCAACCGAACCCAATCGCGTTGGGAGGCACTAGACGATGCCAATTGCCCCACTGGACTACGCCCTCGACCTCCTTGATCGAGCAGAGGCGATGGCCAAAACGGCCGGGAGGCCGTCCGCGTCCATCCAAGACACAAGAGTCGACATCCTGCGGTCTGCCTGGGTGTTCGTGGGCGCCTCAATCGACACGTACTTTCACGAACGGATCAGGCGCAACATGTTGGCCAACATGAGTAAATCCGCTCGGAAGTTCTCCGTCCCGCTTGGTGACGTTGACGACATGGTAGCGCTGTTTCTGGCGAATCGATCAGGGTCGCGACCGCGAGTGAAACTGGGCAACATCATTCACCACGCACTATTAAAAGAGACCTTCCAGGGGGCTACAAATGTCGAGCGGGGACTCGGCCTTATTGGCGTTACGAAGTACTGGGATCGCCTGTCTCAGGAACTAGGCCAGTCGCCGACTGACATTAAAGAGCGACTCAATGCACAGTACCTTCGCAGAAACAAGATAGCGCACGAGGGCGACTATACGCGCCACGATCGACCGCAGCAGTTTTGGTATGACACGATTGATCGCGCTGAAGTCGACGCCGAGATTCAGTGGACGAGGGGCTTCATTAGAGCAATAGATAACTTATAGTTGCCCCTTGGGAGCGGGTCGTGCGACGGGCAAGAGCGAGAGTTGGGCACGAGCACTTAACCAGTGCCCGCGAGAAGTGCAGACGCTCACCGAGGCACGAACAGGTATCTTAGGTCGGACGAGAAGGGGCTCTCTGCCCTGTGGGCGAACTGATCGCTGATGCTTTCGGAGTAGCGCCCACCGACAAACTCTGCGGCTATGGACTCCGTGAAGTTCGCTTCGCGAGCTCGATCCCAATCCCTGGGCGTGCCGGAATTCCTGAGTTGTGCTACCTCGGCCAACGTGTCGTCATTGGACGTCACAAGAGGTCGGGAATAGCCGTCTCCATCGCGGTCGGTACCCCAAGAGACAATATCGCCCGATGTCACGTCTGTATATTCTAGAACTGAACCGAAGGTCTGGATTTCTTGCGAGTCTCCAAGCAATTCTCGGACCCGACGTGCAGGTTCAGGAGACGGGTCGACAACGGTGACAAGGTCCCAAGGCCCGGAAAGCAGAATCATCTGGCGCACCTGAACGTCACTTGGTGGGAAACTGAACCCTAGAACGACGAGTTCATCCGCCTGCTTTAGTGACGTATAGGCGCGCCGCCACTGAGCGCGTAAAGACTGATTTGAGTAGAAGGTACTCTTGGCGGCTGTCGGCGGAACAAGAAGAGGCTCAAGATCGTCCAGGAGGACGTCGTATCGCGGCGAGTCGTCGACTCGGATGCCTCGAGGTGCCCATGAGAAGCCTCCGTCGTCCAGCACGATCCTGGCCGTCGCGGGACTCGTCAGACCGCCGTAGTGCCAGTTGATCGACCCGTGCAGTTTGAACAACCTCGGCATCGGGCCCCGAGGCTCGGACGAAGACACGAAGCCGCTCGACCCCGGGGGCCAACGCATCTCCAGAGGGATTGCGTACAGGTCGCCGAGGGACCCGTATCGCCCGCTGTTGGCGAGGGCGCGCTCGAAGAGTAGGTCGTAGTTGAAAGTAATTACCGCGGCCTGTTCGTGCGCCAGTTGCAGTACAAGGCGTTTCAGCCAGAGTGGCGGCGAGCTGTCGAGGACTTGCGCTTCATGACGTGCAACGATGCCGCGAATGGCCCGGCTGGCCTGAAGGAACGTCGCTTGGTTCCTGAGTGCTTCAAGATCGCTATCCCAGGGCTGACTTGTCGACAAATAGGAGAGCCACGCCTCGAGGTCATCTCCAAAGACAGCAAGTGTGTCCTCGGGCAATCCCATGTCTCCTAGCAGATCTGCCACCAGGTCAGGCATGAGAGGCATCTCCGCGCTGATCGCCTTTGAGAAGCCTGCACCCGCAAGAACGGCACGAGTATGCGGTCCCATTTGGCTCCCCAATCCCCGGGCCCTGCCGGTGGGCCCGGTCTCACGAAGGACCGCACTGGCTGTGGCAAGTGCGCACGCGGTCCTCGACCGCCCCGAACGGGAGCCTAGTCGGGCGCCGCGGACCGGTGCGCCTTGCGCCGCTCGGTTCGCCCCTCCACCTTGCGCCGGAGCGCGGAAATGACCGATCGTGGCTTGCGGGATCTGGCACAGGCTCAGCGGCTCGCCGCCGAAGCGTGGCACCAGTCCGGCGCGGTGTGGGTCGGAGATTGGCACGCCCATCCCGACGGAGATCGAGCACCGAGTCCGATCGATCTTCGGTCCTACGCCGCACACTTGACCGACTCCGGAACTCGCTTTTCAGAGGTTTGTTGCGGTCGTGGTCAGCTGCGCCCAGAGCGTGCCCGACGAGATTGCCGCGTGGTTGATCGGCCTGGGAAGTGTCACGTCCGTGCCGCTCCTGGTAACGGATTCTGGGCTTCTCGCGCGACCGGTGGAGGACCCGTGAGCCCCTCTAGAAGTCGTCGAGAACACGGAACCCTGGTACCTCGAGATCGGTACGCCCGTCCCGAGTTGGCCCGGCCAGGATGGGACTGGCTGGACGTCAGGAGTCCGGGCTGTCGTCCTCGACTACTACACCTTTCTGCACCTGTCCGGTCTGACGCAAGACGTAGGCCTGCCTGCCGTCCGCGATGATCAGGGGCGGCGTTGCGCCCGCGTCGTCCGTCGTGATCGGCATCCGGATCCCGGCGGCGCCCTTTGCCAGCCGATTCGGGTGCGGACCGAGCGCCAGACCTGGATGCGCCGGCCCGAGGTAGTCGCGACCTGCGAAATGGCGATCCGCGGCGGCTGCGAACACCGCTCCGTATACCAGCGTCAACATCAGGCACTCCGCGATGATTTGCGGTGTGCGCAGGTTAAACTGGCTGACTTCCCACGCGCCGGGGTGCGGGCTGTGCTTCCCGTGCTGGCGGGTCAGGGTCTCTGCTGCGACGTCGTCGACGATGACGATGGCGCCAGTGAACGTCGACAGCGGCAGGTTCCCCTGCTCGTTCGGGCCTTGCCGCGTGAAGACGATGCGGTTCTGATCGGTGACGCGGACCGCGAGGCCGTGCTTGAACTTGTTGTTGGCGGCATTGGTGTCGAGCCCGTCCCCGTAGATGAGGTCGATCGCTCGGAGAATCCAAGCCCATGCCGCCTCGACAGCGGTGCGAACCTTTGGCGGGACCGACGCCTCGTCCTTTGGGATCTCCGCTGCGGTCAGAAGGAGCGGACCTAGAGGTAGCGGTGCCTTCGCCTCCCCGCGTGCCAGGACGGCGTCGCAGACCTGGCGGTTCGTGGCCCGATCGTCCGACAACGCTGCCCACAGGCACGCGTCGGGCTGTCCGAAGTTCTCGAGCACCGCACGGACGAGCCGGACAAGAGACTCGGCGATGTGCTGCCGCAGGGCGAAGGCGTCAAGTCGTCGCGAGATGTCTCGGTCGTCGGTTGCCGGCTCGGTCGAGCTCAAGATGCGTGGGTCCAGACCCAGCTTGAGAACGTCAGCCGTTAGCCCTGCGGTGTGGTCCAGCGGAACGGGTTCGGCCAGCAGCCGGTCGATGCGCGATCGCCAGTACGCAACCGGGTCGGACGTGTAGAAGTCGTCGTCGAGGTCGCGGCGCTGCTCCGGGGTGAGGTCGGGGCCTTCTTTCGAGGCTGAGTACATGCGCCCTCCTGAAGCGACATGGTCGACGTGACATGACTCGGCAGGGCCGTGGCACGCGCAAGTGTGCGGCCAAAGAGGTCACGACGCACAAGAGACCTCGTGGCAGGCTCACTTCGTGCAAAATCGTGGAGAACTCACGAGTCCGATGTCAGAGGCGCGACGAACTCTCGAGGAGGGGCAGGTCGAGCTCTCCAAGCTGGCGCGGGACGCTCCCCTGACGATCTTGAGCGCTTGCTCGAACTGATCGACGACTGCCTCGAGGAGGACGCGAAGCTTCGTCAGGCTCTGCTGCACACCCTAGAGGTGATTGCGTCCAGGCTCCTCAACCGGACCGCCGGCGGCTGAACCTTCACCGCGCGCTCTCGGGGGATGAACGGCTGCCCGCGCTCCTAGCCGGTGGCCGACACACGCCCGATCACGTAAGCGGGTGCCGTGGTTCGGGCGTGGTCAGCACCCCATGTGGACTTGAGTCACTGTCGACTTCGGCTGATCGCACGAGTCCGTTGATCCTTCCCTCGGCCCAGCCTCGGCGGAACTCGCGCCGTGCACCGAGCTTGATCATCGGATCGACCCGGCCGCAATCAGGAGCGTCAGCACGACCAGCAGCCGTGCGCCTCCGGAGCAAGGCGCTGACACCAACAACGATGCAAAGCCACGCGATCAGTGCCGACCCCGCCACCCATCGCTTTAATCGCAGATTTGGCGGCTCTACCTCTGCGACCAGCGCGAAGGCGAGAGCCGTATTACCAGGCTAGAGATGGACGTCGTTGGCAATATCTCCAACTGGCCAGGCGACTTCTTCGGCCGCCCGATCGAAGACGCGGTTGCAATGCTCGAGGCCGCGGCGGCTCGTTCGGAGAGCCAAGCTGGACGTGGTCAGCGGAAGCGGTCCCGATACCGCACCATGTGCGCTATACGCGCACATCGCTTCAGGTCACAGGATCGTAATGTTCTCTTGGTCAGTCTCCCAAAAGCGGGTGTCGGCGGCCCGAATCTGCCCAGGCGCACGGTTGGGTTGTGTGGTTCGCCTCATGCTGGACGCTTGGTGCTCGGCTACAGGGGTGACGGGGGCTGGGGGGATGCTTGACAAGAGGGTTCGTTCGGCTCCTGATCCGAGTTGGTGCACACGCGCCGAGACGCGCTCCGGTTCATGAGTGGCCGAGACACTAGAAGCGAGACTTCAACCATCTCCACGCACGCGGCGCTCCGACCCATACGGCCGAACCCCAAAAAGCTGCGGTCAGAACTGCGGTCGCGCAGATGGCGATCGCCAGCGCATATCGAATCTGCGAAATCCAGAAGGGCTCGAATGGGTCGTAATTGAATGTGGAAAACACGAGCAAGAGGACCCAGCCAGCAAACGCCGACCACGCACCTGCGCTCCACAAGACGTCGAGTTGGCGATCCGCGCTTCGTCTAGCCAAGAGGTGTGCAGTCGAGGTAGCGATATGGTCACCGAGTGGCGCGCGCGCCGGGCTGTTCTTCGGGAGCGCGTTCCAGAGCTCAGCATCGCGGACGATCCGTGCACGTTGCCGGTCATCCCGAGTCCAGCCAGTAAGCCGAGCCACCAACGCGACAATGATGGACCCGATGACGCCGACGACTGCGGTAATCATCTCCACAGGGACGTACATTACGGCTCGTGGGGCGTCGCCGGATCGACGTGTTGGCCGCTATCCGACCGGCGGCAAGGACCGCGTCCCTGCTGCGCGCCGAACCGGGCGCGGCGCAACGAGAGCAGCCATTTCTTCCTGCTCCCAGCGCGATGGTGGGCAGGGCGGTCTGCTCGAGGACGCCGGGGGGCGCCCAGCCCGGGCCGTTGAGGTACTCGGATCCCACCCCCGCTGCCGCGGTCCTCTGCACCAACGACGGGCGCACGTCGGACGACACTCTGCGCGGTGGGGACGACGAGGGCGTGCCTCTAGTCGATCGGCGTCCGAGCATCTCCACGAGGGCGGCTTCGGATGCTGGGGTAGGTCATACCGCCGGACGTGAGCTTCAACGCAGGCCTCGAGGTCGCGTAGTCGGACTGAGCGGGTCGACGGGAAACTGCCGACCCGGACTCGGCGGCAACCGGCGAATGTCGGCCTGGCCGGTGTCGCCCGGCTAGAGACCGGCGGCGAGGTGCTCGTCCATCGTGTCCGTGCGGAGAGCATCCATCAGAGTGCCGAAGGGGGCGGCGTCGGGGACGAGGGCGGCGGAGTTGCCGGTGGGCACGACCGTTGTCGGGACCGGCACCACAGGCACCTCCTCCGGGCCGAGGTGGCGGACGCTCGTGAGCAGGCCGACCAGCTCCGACCGGTCGAAGCTCTCGTCGACGGCGACGGAGCCGGAGACGATGCCGAGCAGGCGGAGCCACGTGGCCGGGCTGCGCCGGACGTCGTCGTCTCCCAGGCGGTCGAGGATCGCGCGGAGCCACACCGCCGAGCGTTCCGCCCGCGACGTGTCGTCGAGGCCGTCGCCGCGGACCCAGACGAGGGCCTCCTCGCCCGTGAGCCGGTGACGGCCGGCGGGGAACGTCTGGCCGCCGTCGACCACCAGCCTGCTGTCCAGGTCGATCTCCACGCCGCCGAGCCCGTCGGTCAGCCGGGCGAATGTCTCGGAGTCGGTCAGCGCCACGTGGTCGAGGCGCACGTTCGTGAGCCGCTCGACCGTCTGCACGGCGCCCGTCGGGCCGCCCTGCGCGAAGGCGGAGCGGAGCGTCCCCGGGCCCGAACCGGGTACGTCCGCAGAGAGGTCGGGAGGCATCGCGATGACGCTCACGCTGGACCGGTCGGCCGAGACGTGCACGAGCATCACGATGTCGGTCTGGGCGGCCGCGGCCGCCCAGTCCTGGTCGCCCTCGGTGCGGACGTCGTTCGTCGAGCCGAGGATGAGGATCGTGACGGGGGCGGGGCCGCCGGCCTCGGCCCGCGGGAGAGGGGCGGGTCGGTCCGTGAGTGCGACGGGGTCGGGGAAGCGCTCGAGCCGGTTGTCGAGCGTGCCGGCGACGACGAGTGCACCGCCCGTGGCGACCATGATCAGCAGGACCAACGATCCGAGGACCGCGAGCGCGATGTTCCGGCCGCGGTGGCTGGGCGGAGTTCGAGGGACCTCCGGCGGGGGCGGGCCCGGCTCGTCGGGAGGTGTGAGCACCGTCCACGCGATGCGGTCCACGGCGGCCCGGACCTTGGCGAACGACCGCTCGTAGCCGCGTCGGCCGGACGCGCCCGGGTCCGGGACGTCGTCGTCCTCGGCCACCGGCGGTGCGGTGCCCACGCGGTGGACCGGTGCGAGCTGGGCCAGCGCGGAGAGGCGCGCCGCGACGTCGCCCTCCGGCAGGGCCGACGGGCCCAGGGACGTGGCGACGCGGGCCAGCTCGCACAGCGTGAAGGTCCGCCGGACCGCGGCGGGCACCTTGCGGACGACAGCCGACCGCTCGTGCCGGGTGGCGGTGAGGACGAGGTCGGCCTCCGCCAGCATGGTCGCGTCGACCTCTCGTGCGTGGGGGCCGTCGACGGCGAGGCCCTCGCGCGCCAGGAGCTCGCTGAGGTGCTCGGGAACCGGGTCGTCGGGAGCGGCGTCGATCGCGGCGCTCGTCACGGTCACGGCGCTGTCGGCCCCGAGCCGGGCGCGCAGGAGCCGTTCGGCCGCGAGCGAGGGACCCACGTTCGTGGCGCCGACCAGCAGCACGTCGAAGTGGTTCGCCACTGCCGTCGGCGGGACGGCACCGGACGGGCCCATCGAGCCAGTGTGTGGGGACATCCCGCACGCCCGCTATAGAGGTCTTCGGGGCAATTGTCCGCCGCGAAGACGCCGCCGCCGCGGCCGGTCGCCACCCCTGCTGCTCGCCGACCCGTCCCTGTCTCGATGCGACTGGTCAGGGGCCTGGGCGCACGGTGACGACGTCGAATCAGGTCGGCGAGGATCGAGGATGCTGCTGGCGGTCCGGACAGGACTACGGGTGCCGTGCCTTCGAGGATCCCGCCTCGAACCGCGTCCACCGGCCCTCGGAGACGACGTCGACCGAGCCGTCCACGACGGCGACGGCGGTCTGCTCATCGACGACGTACGAGGGGACGTCGAGGTCGGCGGCCCAGCGTTCGGCGTGGGCCATGGTGTTGGTCGGGAACGCGTCGAGGTGGGGGAAGATCGCGAAGTCGACGACGCCGAGGGTGCGGTCGTCCGGGGCGCCGGGCCACTCGACGAACAGGTCGCCGATACGGGGCGTCATGACCATGCTGCCGGCACTCACGCCGACCCAGACGGTGTCGGGCAATGACGGGAACAGGTCGTCGAGGCCGGACTCGCGGATCCAGTGGGCGAGGTAGGTCGCGTCGCCGCCGTCGACCAGGAGGGCGTCGGCCTCGCGGACCCAGGGGATCCAGCGGTCGGCGCCGATGGTCGCCAGGGCGGTGAGCTCGAGGACGCCGAGGGACGCCCAACCCAGGCCGGTGAGGTGCTCGGCACCCGCCCCCGCGGCCACCGTCCGATGCACCAACGACGGGCCGCACATCGGGTGCCCCCACTGCGCGGTCGGGATGACCAGCGCGTGGCTCTCCTCGATGGGCTTGCCGAGCATCTCGACGAGCGCGGCCCGGATCGACGGATTGGTCACCCCGCCGGACGTGAGGAGCAGCTTCACCAGGGACCTCCGGGTCGCGGGACGAGAACGAGCGCGGTCGACATGGAGACTGTCGACCGCGCCCGGACTCAGCGGCAACCGGAGGACGTCACGCGAGGGAGAGGAAGAGCTTCTCCAGCTTGGCGACGTCCAGGGTGGCCTCCGAGCCGTCCGTGCCGGGGGTCATGCACTGCTTCATGCCGGAGGCGATGATCGCGAACCCGGCGCGGTCCAGCGCGCGGGACACCGCGGAGAGCTGCGTGACGACGTCCTCGCAGTCGCGGCCCTCGTCGAGCATGCGGATGACGCCCGCGAGCTGGCCCTGCGCGCGCTTGAGGCGGTGGGTGACGCTGGTCATCTCGTCGGCGTCGAGCTGCATGACGGGCTCCTCGTGCAGGGGCGGAGTGGCGACGGTGGTGTCGCCGCCTGGTGGGTCAGCGCGGGCAGGTGCAGCGGTCGGCGAGGGCGACGGCGCTCATGACGTCGTCGGCGTGCAGGCCGCAGCCGTCCCACGTGGTCTTGCCGCAGGTGGCGCAGCCGATGGGGTAGCACACGGTGTCTCCTCGGGGGCGGGTCAGGCGGTCTGGCAGTCAGGCGGTCGACGCGCGCGAGGGCGTGAGGTCCAGCAGGCGTCGATCGGCGGCGACGGAGGGGCATCCGCGCCGTGCCGATCGGTCGACGATACCCCGCGGGGTATCGCGTGAAAGGCGTGAGAGGGGTCCGGCCGCTCGCAGGCTCGTCACTCGGTGAAGACGTTCCAGCAGATCGCGTTCCGGAGGCGCTGGTCGTCGACCACCAGATCGCGCACCTCCGACGGGAGGAGCGCCCGCTGCCAGCCGAGCTCCACCACGCGAGCGGCCTCGCGCTCCGGCTCGGGGGCGGCCGCCGCGGCGGCGCGGATGGCGTAGGCGGCGGCGCCCAGGTCGTGCGCGGCGACGTGCGCCACGGCGACGGCCTGACCGGCGGACAGGGCTGCGAACCGCGCCGGGTCGGACAGCCCGCGGCCGGCGGCGTTCGCCTGGAAGGCGGCGTTGTGCGCGTCGCGCATGGTGGCCTCGCCGCGCGTCCACGCGTGGCCGACGCGCAGCGCCTCGGACGGTCGGTCGTCGTCGCTCTCCCGGGCGAACAGCGGCAGGACGTGCTCGGCGCACGCGAGCGCCCAGCGGGCGAGGAGGACGTGGTGCTCGTCGGTCAGCGTGCCGCCGCGGCGGATCGTGATGAGCCGGGGGTCGCGCTCGCGGGGGAGGATCGGCACGCGCCCATCCTGGTGCACCGCTCTGACGTGCGCCCCGGCCACACGGGCACGGCCGAGGCGGGACCGTCAGTCGTCCTCGCGCTGGATGAGCTCGAAGAACGGGGGCGTGTGCCCGCCGGGGGTGGCGGGGAGGGGGTACTGGAACGCGAGGTTCGACGCGGCGAGGGCCGCGAAGAACTCCTCCCACGTCGCGCGCTCGGCGCCGGACCCGCTCGGGCCCTCGGGGAAGATCACGGCGGGCATCCGCGGGTCCTCGGGGTAGACGGCGCGGATCAGCGCGGGGACCGCCTGGTGCCCTTCGATGAACCGCCGGATCTCGTCGGGATCGGTCGTGGTCCTGGTCAGCTCGCTCATCGTGCGCTCCCGTCGTCGGCGACGGTCCCATGCTCCCGCCGGGGGAGCGTCGCCGCACGCGTGCGGCGGACGCGCCCGGGCCGGGCGGCGGAGATCCGGGTCCAGCGGCGACGTTCGATGCGGCCGTCCGTCTAGCGGCGCCGCTCCACCACGCGGGCGTCGTCGGCGGCGCCGACGGGTGCTGCGCTCGCGGTCACCAGCCAGGACGCCGGGTCGGGAGCCCCGCACAGCGCGGAGCCGCTGACGACCCACGTCGCGCCGTGGCTGGCGCAGTCGTGCGCGTGGTCGAGCGTGACGCCGCCGTCGACGCCGAGCGCCCGGCGCCCCGCGCCACCAGCCACGTCACGGCCATCCTCGGCGTCAGCCCCCCTGTCGCCGGCGAGCGCGTCCAGACGGGAGAGTGTCGACGGGAGGAAGGTCGAGCCCGCCTGGCCGGGGGTGATGGACATGACGAGGACGGCGACGTCGGGTGGGAGGTCGTCGAGCGCGGACAGGGGCGTCGACGGGGAGATCGCGACGCCGGCCCGGCGTCCGGCGGCACGGATCCGCGACACGGCCGTCGCCCAGCCCGCGGCCTCGACGTGCACGATCACGGTGTCGCACACGGCGGTCCACGCGTCGACCTCGGCGAGCGGGTCGCACACCATGAGGTGCGCCTCCCCGGGCAGGCCGGTCAGGTGGGACAGCCGGGACACGGTGTCCGGGTCGAAGCCGCCGGGCGCGGCGAAGACCCCGTCGGACACGTCCCAGTGCCAGCGCGTGAGCCCGGCGGCGGCGAGGCGCACGGCCTCGCCGGCGAGGCGGTCGGGCGGGGTGGACCAGAGCGACGCAGCGACGACCAGCGTCACGAGCTCGCCCCTGCGTCGCCACCCTCGACGGGCGCGACCCGCGGCAGCGCGAGCAGCGCCTCGGCGAGCGCGCGGTCGGTGACGAGCTCGGTGCACAGCCCGGCGCGGACGATCGCGGCGACGGCCTGCGCCTTCTGCGCCCCGCCGGCGGCGGCGACGATGCGCGGGATGGCGCGCATCTGCGCGAACTCGATGGTCACGCAGCGGTCCTGGAAGTGCGGGGCGACCAGGTCCCCGGAGTCGGAGACCAGCAACGACGCGACCTCGGCGCGCACCCCGGCCTCGAGCAGGGAGGTCCGCTCCGCATCGCTGATGGTGCGCAGCAGCTGCGAGTCCGGCGGCTCCCACGACCCGACGGACACGACGGCGGTCGTCACGGAGTCGAACATGCGCAGCGCGGCGGCGACGTCGGGCTGGCGGCGCAGGGCGTCGGCGGTGCGGGCGTCGTCGACGACGAGCGGCGCGAAGATCGGGCGCGCGGTGCCGCCCGAGCGGAGGGCGACGCGGCGGACGATCTCGACGGGCGACTCGTCGAGGTCGGTGCCGATCGCGCCGGTGAGCTGGACGACGTCGACGCGGGGGAGCGGCGGCAGCGCGGCGCTCATGGCGGTGAGCGTCCGGCCCCAGGCCAGGCCGAGCACCTCGCCCTCGCGCAGGGTCGCGCCGAGGACCTGCGCGGCCGCCTCGCCGACCTGGTGCCGGACGGCGTCGGGGTCGCCGCTGGTCTCGACGACGGTCACGGACGTCAGGCCGAGGTGCTCGCGCAGCGCGACCCCCAGCGCCGGGTCCTGCAGCCCGTCGGCGTGGATCGTGATCGTCACGACGCCGGTCGCCTTCGCGTGCTCGAGCAGGCGCGCGACCTTGAACCGGGAGACGCCGAGCTCCTCGGCGATCCGCACCTTGGACACGTCGTCGACGTAGTAGCGCCGGGCCGCCAGGACCATCAGTCCGCGGTCCTCGGCGCCCGCGCCGCGCACCTCGCTGTCGCTCATGTGAGCACCATAGCGCGCTCGAACGTGTCCGAATCGTGATCTGACTGAGTTGATCCCAACGAGAACCGCGACGTAGTGTCGAAGCCAGATGAGCAACGCGAGATGCTCATATGAGCACAACACAGGCTGCGAGGAGGCAGACATGGTGAAGCGCCGCCGGATCCCGGAGGAGCTCGGCATCGGCGTGGTGATCGTGCTCGTCGCGGTGATCTTCAGCCTGATGTCCCCGACGTTCCGCACGTTCGACAACGCCAACCTGCTGCTGCTCAACGGCACGGTCATCGCGTTCCTCGCGATGGGCCAGGCGTTCGTGCTGCTCACCGGCGGCATCGACCTGTCGACGGGCTCCAACGTCGCCCTGACCGGGATGATCGCCGCCCTCGCGATGCGCAGCGGACTCCCGTGGTGGGCCGCCGCCCTCGCGGCGCTCGCGGTCGGCGCGCTCGTCGGTGTCATCAACGGCGCGCTCATCCACTACCTGAAGCTGCCGCCGTTCATCGTGACGTTCGCGGCGTTCGGCGTCGCCGCGTCGATCCCGCTCATCCTCACCGGCGCGAGCTCCGTCAACGTCGCCGACCCGATGTTCGCGATCATCGGCCGCGGGTCGCTGTTCGGGATCCCCATGCCGGTCGTGCTCGTCGCGGTGTTCGCGATCGTCTTCACGGTCCTGCTGCGGCTCACCCCGACCGGCGTCCACATCTACGCGGTCGGCGGCAACGCCGAGACCTCGCGCCTGTCGGGCATCCCGATCGGCCGCGTCACGATGCTCGTCTACGCGGTCTCCGGGCTCTGCGCGGGCATGGGCGGCCTCATCGTCACGTCGCGCCTCATGGTCGGCTACCCGTCGGCCGGCTCGGGCAACGAGCTCTTCTACTCGATCGCCGCGGCGGTCGTCGGCGGTGTCAGCCTGTTCGGCGGGATCGGTTCCCTGCCCGGTGCGCTGCTCGGCGCCGTCCTCATCGCGACCGTGTCCAACGGCATGAACGTCGTCGGCGTCCAGTCGTACTGGCAGCCGCTCGTCATCGGCCTGATCATCCTCGGCGGCGTCATCCTCGACACCTACCGCCGCCAGTCGTCGCTCAGCGACCTGTTCCGCCGCCACCTGCGCGGCGGACCCCCGAGCGGCACCGACGCAGCGGTCACCCCCGCGTCCCCCGCGACCCCCGTCACCGCGGGCACCCCCGACCACCGGTGAACCCGGCACGACCCCGACCCACCCCCAGGAGAGACAGAGCGATGAAGCTTCGCATCCCCGCCCTCGCGGCCGGCCTGGCCGCCACCACCCTCGTGCTCGGCGCGTGCGGTGCCGTCGACACGGGCACGGGCTCGTCGAACGGCGGCTCGTCCGGCGCGGCCACCGCCGCCTCCGGCGAGATCCCCCGCCCGGACTCGTGCGACGACGAGACCCCGTTCATCGCGGTCGCGCTGCCGAACCTCACGAACCCCTACTACGTCGCCATGAAGGCCGGCTTCGAGGAGGCGGCCGAGGCGAACGGGTTCACGGTCGAGGTGCAGATCGCCGACGACGACGACGCCAACCAGCTCGCGCAGGCGCAGTCGATGCTGCAGAAGAAGCCGTGCGCGCTCGCCCTCAACGCGGTCAAGTCCGAGCCGGGCGCCGCGATCGTCAAGGCCGCGAACGACGCGGGCGTGCCGGTGTTCACCGTCAACGTGGGCATCGACCCCGAGGCGCTCGAGTCGCAGGGCGCGAGCATCGTGCAGTACCTCGGCGCCGACAACACCGCGGGCGGCCGCCAGACCGCCGAGCAGGTCCTCGCCGACCTGGGCGCCGACGCCGAGATCAAGGTCGGCTTCGTGACCGAGCCCGACGAGACCCCGACGCAGATGCGCGACGCCGGCTTCGAGGAGGCCCTGTCCGCGAACCCGAACGCGTCCGTCGTGGCCAAGGTCGACGGCAACGTCAAGCCCGACGACAGCCTGCGCGCGACCACCGAGATGCTCTCCGGCAACCCGGACATCAACGTGATCTTCGCGTCGACGGGCCCGGCCGCCTACGGCGCGCTCCAGGCCCTCGGCGCCAACAGCGCGGTCAAGGTCTACGGGTTCTGCGCCTCCGAGCAGACGCTGACCGAGCAGTACCCCGCGTGCGTCGCCCAGGAGCCGAACGCCTACGGCCAGCAGGTCGTCGAGCAGATCCGGGCGTGGGTCGACGGCGCGACGCCCGAGGCGGAGATCCTGCAGTCGCTCAAGCTGTTCACCGTCGGCCAGACGCCGGGTCCGGGCGAGGTCGGCTGACATGACCACGACGTCGACCGGGACGCCGGCAGGGCTGAGCGTCCGAGGGATCATCAAGCGGTACTCGGGTGTGTCGGTGCTGCACGGCGTCTCGGTCGACGTGCGGCCGGGGGACGTCGTCGGGCTCGTCGGCCACAACGGCGCGGGCAAGTCGACGCTCCTGCGGACCATCGCCGGGGCGACCACCCCGGACGGCGGCCAGATCGTCGTGGACGGGCGCGCCGCGACGATCGACTCGCCCGCCGCCGCGATCGACGCGGGCATCGCGACCGTCTACCAGGAGCTCTCGCTCCTGCCGAACCTCACCGTCGCGCAGAACGTCTACCTCGGCGACGAGCGCTCGCGCGGCGGGCTGCTCCGCCGGGACGAGATGCGCGCCGGGGCGCGGAAGCTCGTCGAGTCCTTCGGGCTCGACGTGGACGTCGAGCGCAAGCTCGGCGACTACCCCGTCGCGACCCGGCAGATGCTCGAGATCGCGGTCGCCACGCACCGCGACGCGAAGTACCTGCTGCTCGACGAGCCGACGACGAGCCTCGAGGGCGGGCAGGTCGAGCGCCTGCTCGACATGGTCCGGTCCCTCGCGGCCGACCGCGGGCTCGGCATCGTGTTCGTCGACCACAAGCTCGACGAGCTCTACGCCGTCTGCAACCGGGTCGTCGCGCTCGTCGACGGGCGCGTCCGGATCGACGCCCGCGTCGACGAGGTCAGCCGGCACGACGTCGTCGCGGCGATCGCGGGCGACGAGGCCGCGGAGATGGACGACCGGCTGCGCGCGGGCGACGCCCCCACGCAGGCGACGCACGCGGCGCAGGTCGAGACCGACGAGGCCGACGCGGCAGCGCCCGTCGCCGACGTCCGCCGCTGGCTCCCCGACGCGTCACGCGGGCCCCGTCTGGAGGTCCGCGACCTGCATGCCCCGGGCGTGCACGGGGTCTCGCTGACCGCCGAGCCGGGCCGTGTCCTCGGCCTCTACGGGCTGGTCGGCGCGGGTCGCACCGAGGTCATGCGCGCGCTCGTCGGGCTCGCGCCCGTCACCGGCGGGTCGGTGCTGCTCGACGGTCGCCCGTACCGCCCCGGCACCCCGGCGCGAGCCCAGCGCGCGGGCGTCGTCTACGTCACCGAGGAGCGCAAGAGCGACGGCATCGTGCCCAAGCTCGACTCCCCGATGAACGTCGCGCTGCCGGTCCTGCGCCGCTACCGGCGCGCGGGCCTGCTCGACAAGCGCCGCATGCTGCGCGACGCCGACGACCTGCTCGGCCAGCTGCGCGTGCGCGGCGACGTGCACGGACCCGTCGTCAGCCTGTCGGGCGGCAACCAGCAGAAGGTGCTGCTCGCGCGGGCCATCGCGCAGCGGCCGCGGGTGCTGCTGCTCGACGAGCCGACCAAGGGCGTCGACCTCGGCGTGAAGGCCGAGATCCACCGCATCGTCCGGTCGCTCGCGCACGACGCCGGGCTCACCGTGCTGCTCGTCTCCTCCGAGGAGGAGGAGATCTGCGAGGTCGCCGACGACATCGTCGTCGTCTCGCACGGCCGCAGCACCGGCGCGCAGGTGCCTGCCGAGCACCGCACCCCGCAGGCGCTGCGCCTCGCGGCGTGGGCCGCCGCCTGATCCCGGCCTCCTCATGACGTACGACGGACCACCGACGGAAGAGAGCACCCCCATGACGACGAGCGCTGCGGCGACCCTCCAGACCGCACGGGACATCGTGCGGCGCGAGGGCCAGGGGGTCGCGGACGTCGCCGACCAGCTCGACGAGTCGTTCGTCGCGGCCGTGGAGCTCGTGGGTCGCGTGACGGGCAAGGTGTTCGTCACCGGCTCCGGGACGTCGGGCGCGGTCGCCCGCCGCATGGCGCACCTGCTGTCGGTGTGCGGCACCCCGGCGGTCTTCCTGCCGGGCATGGACGCGCTGCACGGCACGATGGGTGCCGTGGTGTCCGGTGACCTGCTCATCACGATCTCGCGCGGCGGCGAGTCGGACGAGCTCAACGACCTGTCCCGTCGCGTGCAGCAGCGCGGCGTCCCGGTGATCGCGCTGACCGCCTCCCCCACGTCGACGCTCGGGACCCTCGCGGACCTCACGGCCGTGATCGACGCCGGTCCCGAGGTCGACCCCGGCGGCGTCATCGCGATGGGGTCGACGCTCGCGACCGCCGCGTGGGGCGACGCGCTCGCGGCGGTGCTCATGCAGATCCGCGGGTACGGGTGGGAGCAGGTGCTGTTCACGCACCCGGCTGGTGCCGTCGGGCGCATCGAGGAGCTGCCCGAGGCGCTGCCGTCGCTCGCCGCCGAGCGTCCGGAGGCCTGATGGGCGTCGTCGCGGGCGTCGACTCCTCGACGCAGTCCTGCACGGTCGAGCTGCGCGACGCTCAGTCCGGCCGGCTGTTCGGGTCCGGTCGCAGCCCGCACCCGCCGACGTCGCCCCCGGTCAGCGAGCAGGACCCGGCGACGTGGTGGGAGGCGTTCGGTCTCGCGCTCGCCGGCGCCCTGTCAGCCGCCGGCCTCACGGCGCGCGACGTCGACGCCGTGAGCGTCGCCGCCCAGTGCCACGGCCTCGTGCTGCTCGACGCGCACGACCGGGTGCTGCGGCCCGCGAAGCTCTGGAACGACACGACGTCGAGCCCGCAGGCCGCCGCGCTCGTGCGCGACCTCGGCACCGCCGGCTGGGCGGACGCCGTCGGCTCGGTCCCGACCGCCGCGTTCACCATCACCAAGCTCGCGTGGGTCGCGCAGCACGAGCCGGCGCTCCTCGACGCGACGGCCCGCGTCCTGCTGCCGCACGACTACCTCACCTACCGGCTCACCGGCCGCGCGGTGACCGACCGCTCCGAGGCGTCGGGGACCGGCTACTACGCCGCGCACGAGGACCGGTACCTGGTCGACCACCTGAACCGCTGGGTCCGTGCCGGGCTGCCGTGGGCCACGATGCTGCCGTCCGTCCTCGGCCCGTCGGAGGCGGCGGGCACCGCGTCGACACCCGACGCGCGCGCGCTCGGCCTGCGCGACGACGTCGTCGTCGGTGCGGGTGCGGGCGACCAGCACGCGGGCGCGCTCGGCATCGGCCTCGCGCCCGGCCAGGTGCTCTACAGCCTCGGCACGTCGGGCGTCGTCATGACGACCTCGCCCACGCCCGTGCACGACGCGACCGCGTGGGTCGACGGCGTCGCCGACGCCGCGGGCGGCTGGCTGCCGCTCGTCTGCACGCTCAACTGCGCCAAGGTCACCGACACGGCCGCGCGCCTGCTCGGCGTCGACCACCCCGAGCTCACGCGCCTCGCCCTCGCCGCGCCCCGCCGGGCCGACCGCATGGTCCTCGCCGCGTACCTCGACGGCGAGCGCAGCCCCGACCGCCCGCACGCGCGCGGCCTGCTCGCCGGCCTGCGGTCCGACACGACCCGCGAGGAGCTCGCGCTCGCCGCCTACGAGGGCGTCGTCCTCGGGCTCGTGCGCGGCCACGACGCGATCCGCGCCGCGGGGGCTGCCGCCGACGGCGAGGTCGTCGTCACGGGCGGCGGCGCGCGCTCGCTCGCGTACCGGCAGGTGCTTGCCGACACGCTCGGCGCGCCCGTGCACACGCGCGACGTCGACGAGGCCACCGCGCGCGGCGCCGCGGTGCAGGCCGCCGCCGTCCTCACCGACGCCGACGTCCGCACCGTGCGCGACGCCTGGACCCCCGCCACGACCGGTGTCGTCGAGCCGCAGCACGCGGTCGACGCCGACGTCTGGCGCCGCTACCGCGCGCTGGCCGACGCCCGCCAGCCCGACGAGACCCCGGAGTGACGATGGACCTCTACCTCGACAGCGCCGACCGCACGGCCCTCGAACCGCTGCTCGCCACGGGCCTGTTCCGCGGCGTCACGACCAACCCGCTGATCCTCCAGCGCGGCGACGTGCGCCTCGACGCCGTGCCCGACCTCGTCGGCTGGCTGCTCGAGCGCACATCCGAGGTCTTCGTCCAGACGACGGCCCACGGCGTCGACGCGATCGTGACCGAGGGCCATGCGCTGCGCGCCCTGTCCGACCGGCTCGTCGTCAAGGTCCCCGCGACGCAGGACGGCCTCGCCGCGACCCGCCGCCTCGCCGACGACGACGTCCCCGTGCTGGTCACCGCCGTCTACGACGCCCGCCAGGCCGTCCTCGCCGCCGCCGCCGGCGCCCGGTGGATCGCCCCCTACCTCGGCCGCATGACCGAGTCCGGGCGCGACGGGCACGCGCAGGTCGCGCAGATGGTGCGCGTGCTGGAGGGCACCGGGACGCAGGTGCTCGTCGCGAGCATCCGGACCGTCGACGACGTCGTCACGCTCGCCGCCGCCGGCGCGCACGCCGTGACGCTCGGCGCCGCCGTCGCGCAGGACCTCTTCGTCGAGCCCCTCACCGACGCCGCGCTCGCCCAGTTCGACGAGGCGGTCGCGACACTGCGTTGAAGGACGTGGGTGCGTCGGCGAGGACGTCAGCGGCGCCGGCCGGCGCGTGCCGCGAACTCGTCCATCGCGACGAGGACGTCGTCCGCCTGCCAGACGCGTGAGCGGCGGCCCGTCGAAGGCGAGCGCAGGACGCCGTCGCGCTCGAGTACCTCGATCGCGTTGTATGCCGCTCGTTCCGACACGCCGAGCGTCGTCGTCACGAAGTCCGCGGTGACGACGGGCTGCGCGAAGAGCGCGTCGGCGAGCCGCCACGCGGTCGAGTCGGTACGCGCGTGGATCATGTCGTGCCACCGAGCTCGGGTCGTCGTGATGTCTGCGGCGAGTGCGCGACCGTTCACCGTCGCGGCCGTGGCGGCATCTGCCACCTGTTCGATGATCGGCCCGATGTCGCCGAGCCGGTACGACCCCAGTGCAGCGAAGTACGCATCGGGATCACGGAGCAGGCCGGCCGAGACGGGCACCGTGGTGTGCAGCGCGAGGCCGTGGCGGCGAAGCAGGGTGTGCACGAGGACGCGTCCGGTACGACCGTTGCCGTCGGTGAACGGGTGGATCGTCTCGAACTGCGCGTGGACGACCGCGGCGTGCACGATCGCGGGGACGTCACCCCGGGCGGCGAACGTGACGAGGTCGTCGACGGCCGCGGGGACCCGCTCGTGGTGCGGCGGTACGAAGTCGGCACCGTGCGGGCTGATGGCCGACGAGCCCACCCACACCTGCTCCTGACGCCACCGACCCGCCACGTCGGGCTCGCTCTCGCGCAGGAGCGTGGCGTGAACGCTCAGGATGTGCTCGGGGGTCACCTCGTCACCGCCCGCGAGGGCGGTCGTCATGGCCCGCACGTTCGCGGCGACGAGCTCGGCGTTCTGGCGCGACGGCGCGCCCAGCGCGGCGAGGGCGAGGTTGCGCGCGTTGGTCGTCAGGTGCTCGATCTGCGAGCTCGACGCGGACTCGGTCCGCAGCAGGACGGCGGGCATCGGGACGGGCAGGGCTGCCATCTCCTGGTCGAACCGGGCGACGTCGAGCGTCGCCTGCTCGGCGATCGCCCGCACGCGCGGCGGCGTGTCGACGGTGAGATCGCCGATGGCCGGCGGGATGGCGGCCTGGTACGGGCGGGTCGTCCGTAGACGTTGGAACGCGTCCAGGTGCGGATTGTTCGGCGTCCAGTCGCGTGCCTCGAACGACAAGGCGGGCCACGGCGCAGCGGGTGGCTCGGCAGCCGTCGTCGGGGCTTCCATCCTTCACCTCCTGCGCTCGTTAATGAAGGCTACCGCCTTAGCCTTCAGTAACGGTACGTCGTTCCTGAAGGATCGACGCCTCCGTGCCGTGACTTCCGTCTGTGACGTCGACCAGGAGGTGACGTTCGACGACGCTTGTCGACAGAAGACGGTCAGCGGTCGTCGTCGTCCTTCGGTCGCAGGATCTTCAGCGGGATCCCGGCGATCGACGGGTCGGGCACGGGGAGCGTGTCGAGGTCGTCGGCGGGCGCGGGGAAGGAGGAAGGCTCCGGCCCCACCCACAGCCGCCACAGCCCGTCCTGGTGGTAGACGACGCCGGGCACGACGAGCAGCGCCCTCCCGGACGGCAGCTGCGCGGCGAGCAGGGGCACCTCGTCGGGCGGCACGAACCCGATGACCACGTTGCGCGCGCTCAGGACCAGCCGGGTGCCGCGGCCGCGGTCGACGCGGAGCTCGACGGTGACGGGCCGCTCGGCGGCCCGCTCGTGCAGGGTGAGCGCGGCGACGAGGGACGTCTGCAGCGCGGGCGCCTCGGCGGCGACGAACCCGTCACCGACGACGCCGGTGACGTGCGGGCGACGGCCGAACATGCTCATCCGTACCGCCGGTCCCCGCCCTGGGTGTACTTCGTCGCGCCGGTGATGGCGGCCAGGATGCTCTCGTAGCTCGCGGTGCCGGCGTCGAACGACCCGTTGTTGCGCCCGTGGCGCAGCACCTCGATGCGGTCGGACACCGCGCGCACGTCGACCATGTTGTGGCTGATGAGGATGACGCCGAGGCCGAGCTCGCGCAGGCGCTCGATGTGGGTGAGCACCTCGGCGGTCTGCGCGACGGACAGCGCGGCGGTGGGCTCGTCGAGCACGACGATGCGCGGGTTGCCGATGAGCGTGCGCGCGATCGCGACGGACTGCCGCTGCCCGGCGGACAGCGCGCGCAGCTCGGTCTTGACCGACGGGATGGGGCTGTTGAGGTCCTGCAGGATCCGCTTGGTGGTCTGCTCCATCTCGCCGTCCTTGAGCCCCGACCCGCCGCGCGTGAGCTCGCGGCCGAGGAACAGGTTCGCGGTGACGTCGAGGTTGTCGCAGAGCGCGAGGTCCTGGAAGACGGTCGCGACGCCGAGCGCGTGCGCGGCCGACGGGGACGTGATCGAGACGGGTTCGCCGTCGATCTCGACGATGCCGGAGTCGGGCGTGAGCACGCCGGACACGATCTTGGCGAGCGTCGACTTGCCCGCGCCGTTGTCGCCGACCAGCGCGACGACCTCGTGCGCGTGCACCTCGAAGTCGACGCCGACGAGCGCCTCGACTGCGTTGAAGCTCTTGGTGATCTGCTTCATGGACAGCAGCGGCACGCGGGGTGGCATCGTCGCCATCGGTCGCACCTGCCCTTCGTCCTTCACGGTCGTCCCAGTCATCATGCCTCCGAGCGGTTCATGCGTCGGCCCGCTCCTGAGCGGTCACCGGCGGGTCCAGGTCGACGTCGGCGTGCTGCATCACCAACGCGATGGCCCCCGCGACCTCGGCGGCGTTGCCGAGCTCGGCGGGGATCACCTCGAGCGGGGCGATCTGGTTGAGCAGGACGCGCCGCCGCAGCGCCTCCCGCATGGGCCGGAGCAGGATCTCGCCGGTCTCGGCGAGCTCGCCGCCGACGACGACGCACTGCGGGTTGACCGTCATGGCCACGCCGGACACGACGGCTCCGATCTCGGCGCCCGCGTCGGCGATGACCTGGGCGCACCCGGGGTCACCCTCGCGCGCACGCTGCACGACGTCGCGCAGCGTGAGGTTGCCGTGGGTCGCGCGCAGGGGCTCGACGATCGCGCGCGCACCGACGACGGTGTCGAGGCACCCGCGGCTGCCGCAGCGGCAGATGTCGCCCTGCGGGTCGACCTGGACGTGGCCGATCTCGCCGGCGGTGCCGGCGAACCCGCGGTGGAGCTGGTGGTTGATGATGATGCCGGCGCCGGTCCCGTAGGACGCGCGCACGTAGACGCTGTCGCGGTACTCGCGCGACGCGCCGCGCGTGCTCTCGGCGAGGGCGCCCAGGTTGGCGTCGTTGTCGACGTAGACGGGCAGCGCGAGCCGCTTCGACAGGACGTGCCCGACGTGCACCTCGTCCCAGCCGCGCATGACGCCGCGCACGGAGATCATGCCGGTCGCGTCGTCGACGGGGGCGGGCAGGCCGATGCCGATGCCGACGACGTCCTGCATCGCGAGGCCGAGGCGCTCGAGCAGGTCGACGACCAGGAGCGCGGTGCGGTCGAGGGACGTGTCGACCGGGTGGTCGACGGGCATCGGGAGCACGCGCTCGGCGAGCACCTCGTGCGTGAAGTCGGCGATCGCGACGCGGATGTGGCGCTGGCCGACGTGCACCCCGACGGCGAGCCCGACGCGGTGCGCGAGCGTGACGAGCTGCGCGCGGCGGCCGGTGCGGATCGTCGTGCGGACCTCGACGACGCCGTCGGAGACCAGCTGCTTGACGATCGTGGAGACGGTCGCGGGGGAGAGGCCCGTGGCACCGACGAGCTCGACCTGGGTGAGCCCGCCGTGCCGTTTGACGGTCTCGACGACGGCGCTGCGGTTGGCTTCACGCAACGAGGACTGCGAACCGGCCACCGCCTACCGTCCTCTCACGCGGCAGAGACTACCTGGCCTGCGCGAACGCGTCGGTAGGCCGGAAGTCGGATGTGTGTGCGAAAGGCCGGGCCCCGCGGCGTCGAGCGCCGCCGGGACCCGGCCGGTGCGCGATCAGCGAGCGGCGCCCGCGCGACGCTTGTTGTAGATGTCGAACGCGACGGCGAGCAGCAGCACGAGGCCCTTGACCATCTGCTGCACCGACTGGTCGATGCCCATGAGCTGCATGCCGTTCGACATGACGCCCATGATCAGACCACCGACCATCGCGCCGGTGACGCGGCCGACGCCGCCCGTGGTGGACGCGCCGCCGATGAAGCACGCGGCGATCGCGTCGAGCTCGAACATGTTGCCGGCCTGCGGCTGCGCGCCGTTGGACCGCGAGGAGTACACGACGCCGGCGACGGCGGCGAGGAAGCCCATGTTGACGAAGATCCAGAAGTTGATCTTCTTGACCTTGACGCCGGACAGCTCGGCGGCGTGCAGGTTGCCACCGATCGCGTAGACGTGGCGGCCGAACACCGTCTTCGTCGTGACGATCTGGTAGGCGAGGATCAGGACGCCGAGGATGATCAGCACGATCGGCAGGCCGCGGCTGCGCGACAGCTGGTAGGCGAACGCCATGACGACGGCCGCGATGAGCACCAGCTTGAGCACGAACAGCGGGAACGACTCGACGGCCTGCTGGTACTTGATGCGGGCCTGGCGGGCGCGGAGCTGGCTGAAGGCGTAGCCGGCGATCGCGATCGCGAAGATCACGAGCGTGAAGACGTCGAAGCCGTTGCCGCCGAGGATGCCGTTGAGGAAGCCACCGGCGATCTTCTGGTAGGCCGCGGGGAACGGCGACAGCGAGACGTTCTCGAGCACCTGCAGCGTCATGCCGCGGAACAGGAGCATGCCGGCCAGCGTCACGATGAACGCGGGGATCCCGACGAACGCCACCCAGAAGCCCTGCCACGCCCCGACGAGTAGGCCGACGGCCAGCGCGGCGAGCACGCCGAGCCACCAGGGGCTGCCGTTCTTGATGACGACCACCGCCGCGACCGCCCCGGTGAGCGCCACCACCGACCCGACCGAGAGGTCGATGTGCCCGGCGATGATCACGATGACCATGCCGATCGCCAGGATCAAGATGTACGAGTACTGCAGGACGATGTTGGTGATGTTGCCGGGGCTCAGCAGCATGCCGTCCGTGAGGATGGTGAAGAGCCCGATGATGGCGACGAACGCGATGTAGATGCCGCTCGTGCGCAGGTTGCGCGTGAAGATGTCCTTGAGACCCGCGACGGCAGTCATCAGGCGTTCTCCCTTTCCTTGGTCATGAGCTCCATGAGGCTCTCCTGGGTGGCCTCACCGCGAGGCAGCTGACCGGTGACCCGGCCGAAGGCCAGGGTGTAGATCCGGTCGCAGATGCCGAGCAGCTCGGGCAGCTCCGAGGAGATGACGACGATCGCCTTCCCCTGGTCCGCGAGCCGGTTGATGATCGTGTAGATCTCGTACTTCGCGCCGACGTCGATCCCGCGCGTCGGCTCGTCGAGGATCAGCACGTCCGGGTCGGTGTAGATCCACTTGGAGAGGACGACCTTCTGCTGGTTGCCCCCGGAGAGCTTCCCGGCGAGCGCCATGACGGTCGGGCTCTTGATGTTCATGGACTTGCGGTAGTCCTCCGCGACCTTGATCTCCTCGTTGCCGTTGACGAAGCCCAGGCGGGACAGCTTGCGCAGGCTCGCGGCGGAGATGTTGGTGCGGATGTCCTCGATGAGGTTGAGGCCGTACTTCTTGCGGTCCTCGGTCGCGTACGCGATGCCGTGGCCGATGGCCTCGTCGACGCTGCGGGTGCGGATCTCCTCACCGCGCAGGTACACGCGGCCGCGGATGTCGCTCCCGTAGGTGCGGCCGAACAGGCTCATCGCGAGCTCGGTGCGACCGGCGCCCATGAGTCCGGCGATGCCGACGATCTCGCCGGCGCGCACGGAGAACGAGGCGTTGTCGACGACCACGCGGTCGGGCTGCGTCGGGTGGTGGACGGTCCAGTCCTCCACGCGCAGCACCTCCTCGCCGGGGGTCGACTCGTGCGGGGGGTACCGGTGCTCGAGGTCGCGGCCGACCATGCCGCGGATGATGCGCTCCTGCGTGACGCCGTCACGCAACATGTCGAGCGTCTCGATGGTCTTGCCGTCACGGATGATCGTCGTGGAGTCGGCGATCTCGGCGATCTCGTTCAGCTTGTGGCTGATCATGATCGAGGTGATGCCGTGGTCCTTGAGCTGGCGCAGCAGCTCGAGCAGGTGCTCGGAGTCGTTGTCGTTCAGCGCGGCGGTCGGCTCGTCGAGGATGAGGAGCTTGACCTTCTTCGACAGCGCCTTGGCGATCTCGATGAGCTGCTGCTTGCCGACGCCGAGCTGACCGACGGGCGTCACGGGGAGCTCGTCGAGGCCGACGCGCGCGAGGAGCTGCGCGGCCTCCGCGTTCGTGCGGTTCCAGTCGATGAGGCCGCCGGCGCCCCGCTGCTCGTTGCCGAGGAAGATGTTCTCGGCCACCGACAGGTAGGGGACCAGGGCGAGCTCCTGGTGGATGATGACGATGCCCTTGTCCTCGGAGTCGTTGATCGACCCGAAGGCGACCTCCTCGCCCTCGAACAGGATCCGGCCGTCGTAGGTCCCGTGCGGGTACACGCCCGACAGGACCTTCATGAGCGTCGACTTCCCGGCGCCGTTCTCCCCGCAGATCGCGTGGATCTCACCGCGCTCGACGACGAGGTTGACGTCCTGGAGGGCCTTGACCCCAGGGAACGTCTTGGTGATCGACTGCATCTCGAGGATGGTGCTCATCCGCGTCCGACCGCCTCTCTGGTTGCTCGTGGCGTGGGCCCGCCGGCCGGGCCGACCGACGCCCTCGTGGGGCGCCGGCCGGCCGCGGCGTGCGGCGTGGCCCGCGGGTGGAAGGTCAGGCCTGACCCTTCTCCACCTGCTCGGCCGTCCAGTAGCCGGAGTCGATCAGCAGCGCCTGGATGTTGTTGGCGTAGACGATGTCCGACGTCAGGAGGTACGACGGCACGACCTTCACGCCGTTGTCGTACGTGTCCTTGTCGTTCGACTCGGGGGTCTCACCCGAGAGGAACTCGTCGGCGGAGGAGACGGCCTGCTCGGCGAGCTTGCGCGTGTCCTTGAAGATCGTCGAGAACTGGACGTCGTCCTGGATGAGCTTGACCGACGCGATCTCGGCGTCCTGGCCGGTGATGACCGGCATGGGCTTGGCGTCGGAGCGCGTCGGGCCGTAGCCCGCGTTCTGCAGCGCCGTGATGATGCCGCGCGACAGGCCGTCGTACGGGGAGAGCACGCCGTCGAGCTTGGTGCCGCCGCCGTACGTGGAGGTCAGGAGGTCCTCCATGCGCTTCTGCGCGGTCTCCTGCTGCCAGCGCAGGATGGCCGCCTGCTCGATGTCCGTCTGGCCCGACGGGACGGTGATGACGCCGTCCGTGATGTAGGGCTCCAGCGTGTCCATCGCGCCCTTCCAGAAGAAGTGCGCGTTGTTGTCGTCCAGCGAGCCCGCGAAGAGCTCGACGTTGAACGGACCCGCGACGTCGGGGACGGCGACGCCGTCCTCGTCGAGGACGCCGAGGCCCACGAGCAGCGAGGTCGCCTGCTGCACGCCGACGTTGTAGTTGTCGAACGTGACGTAGAAGTCCACGTTCTCGGTGTCGCGGATGAGGCGGTCGTACGCGATGACGGGGATGCCCGCGTCGGCCGCCGCCTGCAGCTGGTTGGCGAGCGCGGTGCCGTCGATCGAGGCGACGATCAGGAGCTTGGCGCCCTTGGTGATCATCTGGTCGATCTGCGACTGCTGCGTCGGGATGTCGTCGTTGCCGTACTGGAGGTCGACCTTGTAGCCGGCGGCCTCGAGGCCCTCCTTGACCGCGTCGCCGTCGGCGATCCAGCGCTCGGAGGTCTGCGTCGGCATGGCCACGCCGACGAGCTGGCCCGCACCGCCGTCGCCGCCACCGCTGGTCGAGTCGTCCGTGCTCCCGGCACCACCGCCGGAGCATGCCGCGAGCCCGAGGGCCAGCGTTGCGCCGATGGCGGCGATGGAGATCTTGCGTCGCATCGTCCACTCCTTCTCGTCGTTGAGACGGCCGCCACTGGGGCGTGCCTGGGTTGTCGAACCGCGGGAGCGACCCGCTCGCTGCGCGGTCCCCCGTGGGGCCTGGTCGTCGGGCGACAGCGCCCGGCAGCACGCACCACGCTCCTGTGTTCGAGAATCGAAGTCAAGCGGGCGGCTCTGATTTTGGGTTTCGAATCCATAACGGTCCAGACGCCGTCGCATCACGGAGGGGAGCGCTTCCCCCGAGCGGGTGAAAGCCGATCGGGCGACGTCGGGACACGATCAAATCGTTTCGTCCTCGACGGGTCGTATCGATACGATCGATGCCTGACGCGACCGGCACGACCCGACCACCGCGCTCCTCCCCAGCCCGCCCACTCCTGTCCCGGGAATCGCTGTGCCCAAGGTCCTCACCGCCGGTCGCCCCTGGCGCGTCATCCTCCTCTTCGCCGTCCCCCTGCTCGTCGGCAACGTCGTCCAGCAGCTGTACCAGGCCGCCGACGCCATGGTCGTGGGCCGCATCCTCGGCGTCGACGCGCTCGCCGCCGTCGGCGCCACCGGCTCGCTGCTCTTCCTGCTGCTCGGCTTCGCGTGGGGCATGACGAACGGCTTCGCGATCCCCACCGCGCAGGCGTTCGGCGCCGGCGACCACCACGCCGTGCGTCGCTCCGTCGCGGCCGGCGCGATCCTGTCGGGCGTCACGAGCCTCGTGCTCACCGTCGGCGCGCCGCTGCTCGCCGCGCCCGCGCTGCGCCTGCTGCAGACGCCCGAGGAGCTGCTGCCGCAGGCGACGACGTTCGCCGTCATCAGCTTCCTCGGCGCGAGCACGATGATGTTCTTCAACTTCCTGTCCGCCGTGATCCGCGCCATCGGCGACTCGCGCACCCCGCTCGTGTTCCTCACGGTGAGCTGCGTGCTCAACATCGTGCTGGTCGTCGGCGCGGTGGCCTGGCTCGACTGGGGCGTCGGCGGCGCCGCGCTGTCGACCGTCGTCGCGCAGGGCGTGTCCGTCGCGCTCTGCCTCGACCACGTCCGGCGGCGCGTGCCCGTCCTGCGCGTCCACCGGTCCGACTGGCGGGTCACCGGCGACGAGCTGCGCCTGCACCTGCGGCTCGGCCTGCCCATGGGCTTCCAGGCGTCGATCATCGCGATCGGCACCCTCGCCGTGCAGGTCCGGCTCAACGAGCTCGGCTCCGACGCCGTCGCCGCCTACACGACCGCCGCACGCGTCGACGGGCTCGCCGTCGCGCTGCTCGCGTCGCTCGGCCTCGCCGTGTCCACCTTCGTCGCCCAGAACCTCGGCGGCGGGCGCCCCGACCGCATCCGCCGCGGCGTCGTCCAGGCCGTCTGGATGTCCGTCGTGGGGTCCGTCCTCATCGGCGCCGTCCTCGTCGCCGGCGGCGGCGCGATCGTCCGGCTCTTCGTCGGCGAGGGCGAGGAGTCCGTGGTCGGCATGGCCGCGCACCTGCTGCTCGTCAACGGCCTGCTCTACGTCGTGCTCGGCGTGCTCTTCGTGCTGCGCGGCGCCCTGCAGGGCCTCGGGCAGACCGTCGTCCCGACCGTCACGGGCGCGATCGAGCTCGTCTGCCGCGTCGGCGCCGCCGTCGTCCTCGGGGCGTCCTATGGGTACGACGGAGTCGTCTGGGGCAACCCGCTCGCCTGGATCGGCGCGGTCGCGCTGCTCGTCCCCGCCTACGTCGCCGCCGCGCGCCGCCTCGCGCAGCAGCCGGTCACCGGGGTCGGCGCGGTGCCGACGACCCTCGTCGCCGACGGGCCCGCCGACGGGTCGGCCGTGCTCGAGTCGGTCGTGCCCGACGTCGACGCGCTGCCGTCGCCGCGGCCCGCGCCGGAGGAGCCGACGCTCGTCGACCCGTCCGGTGCGGGCGTCGAGAGCCGGGCCGAGGACGCGGTGGCGCACGACCCCTGCGGCGCCCGCGACTGAGCCGGGCTCAGAGGTCGAGGCGGAGGAGTCCGCGCTCGACCGCCCGGACCAGCCGGCGCGGCACGTGCACCGTGCGGCCGTCGACGGTCACCGGGACGAGCGCGGGCTCGTCCGCCTTCCACCGCGAGCGGCGCGCGCGGGTGCGGGCACGGCTCAGCCGGCGCTTGGGGACCGCCATCAGCCCTGCCTCGCCTTCCACCGCGGGTTGCGCTTGTTGATCACGTAGGTCGTGCCGCGGCGCCGGACGACGATCGAGCCGTCCTTCTTCTTGAGCGACGCGAGCGACGCGCGGACCTTCATGCGGGCTCCTCGGGGGTCTGCGCGGCCGGGCGGCCGTAGCGGCGGCGGAACTTCTCGACGCGCCCCGCGGTGTCCACGACGCGCGCGGTGCCGGTGGAGAAGGGGTGGCTCGCCGAGGAGATCTCGACGTCGATGACGGGGTAGGTGTTCCCGTCGGTCCACTCGACGGTCTTCGCGGACGTGGCTGTCGACCGCGTGAGGAACGCGAAGTCGGCGGACGCGTCGCGGAAGACGACGGGGTGGTAGTCGGGGTGGAGGTCCTTCTTCACGGGCGGTGCTCCTGTCGGGGTGGGACGGGGGTGGGTCACCAGCTGGACGTGGTGACGCCGGGCAGCTCGCCGCGGTGCGCCATCTCCCGCAGCCGGATGCGCGACAGGCCGAACGCCCGCCAGTAGCCGCGCGCGCGGCCGTCGACGACGTCGCGGTTGCGCAGCCGCACTGGTGAGGCGTCGCGGGGGAGGGCGTGCAGCGCGGCCATCGCCGTCGCGCGCTGCTCGGGCGTGCGGGCGGGGTCGACGGACGCGCGCTTGAGCGCGGCGCGTCGCTCGGCGTACCGGGCGACGACCTGCCGACGCTGCGCGTCGCGGGCGATCTTGCTCGTCTTGGCCATCAGCGCTCCTCGCGGAAGTCGACGTGACGTCGGACGACAGGGTCGAACTTGCGCAGCACGAGGCGGTCGGGGTCGTTGCGGCGGTTCTTGCGCGTGACGTACGTGAACCCGGTGCCGGCGGTGGACCGGAGCCTGATGACCGGGCGCAGGTCGGCGCGGCGGGCGCCGCTCATCGCAGCCGCTCGCCGCGCGCGAGCATGCGGGCCACGACGACGTCGATGCCCAGCCGGTCGATCGTCCTGATGCCGCGCGCCGAGACGGTGAGAGTGACGCGGCGGCGCAGCGACGGCACGTAGTACCGCCGTCGCTGGACGTTCGGGTCCCAGCGGCGCTTCGTGCGGCGGTGGGAGTGGGAGACGGCATGGCCGAACCCGGGGGTGGTGCCGAGCACCTGGCAGCGAGCGGACATGGCGGTCACCGTAGGTATTGATAACCGTTCTCGTCAAGACGTACGGTGTGCGCCATGACGCCTCCTACGCCGCTCGTCGTCCTCGCGACCGTGGACCCCGTCGTGCGCGACACGACCGTCTTCGGCCTCGTCACCGACCACCCGCGCCTCGTCGTCCTGCGCCACGACATCCTCGACGACGAGGACGGCGGCCGGATCCGCCGCGTGATCGTGAGCGGTGACGGCGTCCTGGAGGACACCGAGGTCCCGCTCGAGCACGCGTGCCTGTCGTGCGCCGTCCGCGAGGACGCCGTCCCGCAGCTCGAACGTCTCGCACGCGACCCGCGCTGGGACGCCGTCGTGCTCGCGCTGCCCGTCGGCGCCGAGTCCCTGCCCGTGTCCCGTGCGCTCGCCCGGTCGGGCCGTCGCGCCGGGTCCGCCGGGCTGCCCGGTGCGCGCGGGCTGCGGCTCGCCGACGTCGTCGCGGCCGTCGACCTCGACACGTTCGCCGACGACCTGCTCGGCGACGACCTCCTCGCCGAGCGCGGGCTCGCGCTCACGCACGACGACCGGCGCGCGGTCGGCGAGGCGCTCGCGGCCCAGATCGGGCACGTCGACACGCTGCTCGTCGGCGGCGACCGCGCCGCGCACCCCGTCGCGTCCGACCTGCTCGACCACCTGCGCGCACCCGACAGCCGGCGCGTCGACGGGCGCCACGGCGTCGACCCGCGCGCGCTGCTCCGCGGCCTCCACGACCCGGCCCGCGCCGACCGTCGCGCTGACCCGCTGCGCGCCGCCCCGCACCCGGGTGCCCCGACGGCGCACGGCGTGTGGACCCTCGACCTGCGGTCGGCGCGGCCACTGCACCCCGAGCGCCTCGTCGCACACGTGGAGCGGCTCGGCAACGTGCCCGCACGCAGTCGCGGACGGTTCTGGGTGCCCACGCGGCCCGACTCCGTGTGCGTGTGGGACGGCGCCGGCGGTCAGCTGTCCGTCGGCCAGCTCGGGACGTGGGGGCGCCGAGAGCCCGACACGCGCCTCGTGTTCACCGGCGTCGGGGACTGGGCCGGCGACCTCGTCGACGCGTTCGGCGACGTGCTCACGACCGAGTCCGAGCACCGCGCCGGGCTCGCGCCGTGGCTCGGGCGGCAGGACGTGCTCGAGCCGTGGCTGGGGGACCGCTCACCGGCCTGACCCGACGCGCGCCGCTTCGTCGCGGCGTCGCACGGAGCAGGCGGCGCCGCGGAAGGTCAGCGGGGGAGCAGTCGGCGGCGCGCGTCGGTCGCCGCGAGCGCCCACGCCACGAGCGCCGGCTGGAACACGAGCCGCGCGGCACGCTTGGCGTCCGAGTCGAGCCCGAAGCCGTCCTTGCGCTCGACGAGCTGCGCGACGTTGCCGGGGAAGATCGCGACGAAGAACGCGGCGGCCGCGGCTCCGACCCACGCGCGCGCCGGCTGCTTCCACGTCGCGACGAGCGCCGTGCCGAGAGCGAGCTCGACGACGCCCGACACCACGACCACGGTGTCGGCGTCGGCGGGGAACCACGACGGGACCTGGGCCTGGAACTCCTCCCGGGCGTTGGTCAGGTGGCCGGTGCCGGCGGTGAGGAGCGCGGCCCCGAGGCCCAGCTGACCGGCGGCGCGGGCGGCACGTGCGAGGTTCGTCATGAGGCCATCGTCGCCGCCCTCGACGGATCGCGCAGGTCAGCGGGGCTGTGCTGTGCTAGGACCGGGAGGGCCGACGTGAAGCATCCGTACCTCGACGCACCCGGTGGCGTCGCCGCGCTCGCGCACCGCGGCTTCTCGCCCGACGGGCTGGAGAACTCGCTGACCGCGTTCCAGGCCGCGGTCGACCTCGGCTTCACGTACGTCGAGACCGACGCGCACGGCACCGCCGACGGGCGGGCCGTGGCGCTGCACGACGCCACGCTCGACCGCACGACCGACGGCACCGGACGCGTCTCCGACCTGCCGTGGGACCGCGTGCGGGAGGCGCGGATCGGCGGTGTCGAACCGGTGCCGCTGCTCGAGGACGTGCTCGGCACGTGGCCCGACCTGCGCGTGAACGTCGACGTCAAGGAGCGGTCGGGCATCGTGCCCGTCGCCGACGCGATCGAGCGGACCGGCGCGCACGACCGCGTGTGCGTCGCGTCGTTCTCGGCGGCGCGGCGCGACGCGACCGTCGCACGGCTGTCGCGGCCCGTCGCCACGTCGGCCGGGACGACCGAGGCCGTCGCCTTCCTGCGCAGCGGCGGTCGCGTGCGGTTCCACGCGCGGTCCCGTCGACGGTTCGACGTCTACCAGGTGCCGTGGCGGTTCCGCGGGCGGCAGGTGCTCGCCGCCCGCCACGTCGAGGCAGCCCACGCCGCCGGGGTGCTCGTGCACGTGTGGACGGTGGACGACGCCGACGACATGCGGACGCTGCTCGACCTCGGCGTCGACGGACTGATCTCCGACCGCGCCGACGTGCTGCGCGACGTGCTGACGGAGCGCGGCCTCTGGCGGTGACGCCCCGTGCGTCGTCTGGTGCCGCCGCGTGCCTCGCGCGGTGCCAACGCGTGCCTCGGCCGGTGCCGCCGCGCGCGTCAGCCGGTGCCGTCACCGGCAGGATCGCCGGTCCCGTCGGCGGCGAGGACCCGGTCGAAGAACGCGGACTTGCGCGCCTCGTACTCGTCGGGCGCGCTCTCGTCCGCCTCGGCCTTCACGCGGTTGTGCTCCACGAGCAGGGCGGCGTCGGCGCGCAGCAGCGCCCACGTGCGCGTGAACCGCACGTCGTGCTCGGAGCCCAGCGGTGTCACGGCCAGGCCCGCGGGCAGGGGTGCGTCGACCGCGAACGTCGCGAGCGTCGCGCACCAGATCTCGGGGTGGACGACGGCGTGGTCGCGCCGGACGAGCGCGACGGCCGCGTCGAACTCCTCGGGCGGGACGCGCAGGTGCAGGTCGACGTCACCCCTGGTCAGCGCACCTGGCACGCTCGACGCGCCGACCCACACGAGCTCGCCCGGGACGCCCGCCGCGGCCAGCGCGGCGCGCTCGGCGGCGACGACCGCGACGGCCGCGTCGTGCAGCTCCTCCGCGCGGCGCAGCACGGTCGGGTCAGCCGTCGAGCGCGTCGAGGCGCTCCGCCACGTCGGCCGGGAAGCCGCCCGTCGCGACCGGGCCCCAGCGTGTCGGCGTCACGCGGATCAGCGACTTGTCCTGCAGGCGCATCGCCGCGCGGTACTCCTCCCAGTCCGGGTGCTCGCCCGCGATGCAGCGGTAGTAGTCGACGAGTGCGTCCTCCGCCTCGGGCATGTGCAGCACCTCGGCGTCGCCGTCGACCTGCACCCACGCGCCGCCGAAGTCGTCGGACAGCACGCACACGGTCACGCGCGCGTCGCGCTCGGCGTTGCGCGTCTTGGCCCGGCCCGGGTAGGTCGAGATCACCAGACGGCCCTGGTCGTCGACGCCGCCGCTGACCGGGGACACCTGCGGGCGGCCGTCGGTGCGCGTCGTGACGAGCAGGAAGTGGTGGCGCGGGCGGACGAAGTCCAGGAGCTCGGGCAGCTCGACGGTGCGGTGGGTGGCGACGGTGCGAGGCATGCCCTCACGGTAGGCGCCGGGCGAGGTCCGCGACCTGTCGGAGGCCGTCGCGCAGGTCGTCGGCGAGGGTCTGCACGAGGTCGGCGGACTCCGGCGCGCACAGGACGGCCGCGTCGAGCCGCCCGCTGATCGAGAGCGCGGCGACGCACGTCGTGACGTTGCCGACGAGCGGCACGAGCGGGACGGTGGCGACGAGCGGCACGCCGACGAGCCGGACGGGACCCGGCGGGCCGGGCGCGTGCGTGACGACGGTGCTGATGAGGCGCTGGCGGCACAGGAACCAGGGCAGCAGGCCGAGCCCGGCGACGAGCCGGGCGCCGAACGGGGCGAGCGGCCACGCCCACGGCCGGAGCCGCCGCTTCGCGGACCGCGTCCGGGCGGCGAGCCGGGCGAGCCCGTCGGCCGGGTCGCCGAGGAGGTCGGCGGGCACGGCGACCCGCAACGTCCCGAGGTGGTTGCCGAACGGCGTCCCGGGCAGCGTCGCCGGCACCGACAGGGCCACCTGCTCGCCCGGCCCGCCGCGCGCGAGGTCGGCGCGGTGGTACGCGCGCGCCCACGCCCACAGGAGCGCGTCGTTGACGGTCGCCTCGCACGTCCGGGCGCCCGCGCGCACGGCGGCGGCGTCGACCGAGACGGGCACCGCGACGGTGCCGCTGGTGACGGGCCGACGAGCGGGCTGCGGCCGGCGCGACCGGTGCGTGGCGGTCGCTCGTCGTCCGCTCGGGAGCGGGAGCCGGTGCCGCCGCCGGCGCGGGAGCCGGGGCCGGAGTCCGGGCCGGTGCCGGACCCGGCG
>NZ_BHYL01000126.1 GCF_003851725.1 Cellulomonas algicola
ACGGCGGGCCTCGCGCGTGCCGCCGACGCGCGCGCCGCGCTGCCCGTCGGTCGTGGCGGCCTCCGCGTGCTCGGGGACGGGACGGCGTCCTCGCCGTGGCCGCCGGGCCCGCGCGCGTGGCGGGAGGCCGTCGACCCCGTCGGGCGCTTCTTCGACGTCGTCCTCACCGACTGGGGCGTGCGGTCGGCGGGTGACCTGCGCGTCGTCGCGGGCGACCACCACGTCGTCGCGGTCGTCGCGCGCGCCGATCGTGGACCGGCCGAGCGCGGTGCCGTCCTCGCAGCACGACTCGTCACCGGCGGGCACGACGGCTTCGCGCCGGGTCGGCCCGGTGCCGATGGCGGCCCGGTCGCCCACGGTGGCGCGTCCGGTGCCGGCGGGTCCGGCGTCGGTCTCACGTCGCTCGGTACGACGCCCGGTGCCGGGCCCGTCGACGGCGGGTGGCGTGCTCCAGCCGTCGTGCTCGTGCTCGTCGACGTCGGCGGGACGGGCGGACGGTCGGACGCGGTCGCACGCGACGCGCTCGACGGGCTGCCGGTCAGTGTCGTCGCGGTGCCGCACGACACGATGCTCGGTCGCGGTGACGTCGTCGCGGGCACGGCGGTCAAGGCCGCGTGGTCGGGGCTCGCGTCGCACCTGCTGGCCCGCGCGTGCGACCCGTCGTCCGCGCTCGCCGACGGGCAGGTCGCATGACGCGCGTCCTCGTCCACCGCCCCGCGCGCATGGTCCGGCCGCTCGAGCAGCCGCCGGACGTGCCGGTCGCGTCGCCGCCGCAGACGAACGACGCCACGGGCGGCGCGGGACTGCAGTCGCTGCTGCCCGTGGTCGGTGCGGTCGGCTCGATGACGATGATGCTGGTGCTGCGCGGCAACCCGCTGTTCGTGCTGGTCGGGATCATGGTGCTGGTCGTCGCGCTGGTCGGCGGTGTCGGCATGGCCCTGAGCAGCCGCGGCACGGCGGCAAGGACGCGGCGGCTGCAGCGCGAGCGGTACCTCGACTACCTCGAGGAGCTCCGCGCGGACCTCGCGGACGCGGAGGACGACGCGCGCAGCACGGCCCTCACGGTGCACCCGGACCCGGTCGCGCTGGTCGACGTCGTGCGCGACCCGGAGCGGCGCTGGGAGCGCCGGCGCACCGACCCCGACTTCCTGGACCTGCGGGTCGGCGTGGGCGACCGGCCGTGGTTCTCGCTCGTCGTCCCGGAGGACCCGAACCCCACGCAACCCTTCGACCCCGCGATGGCGGCCGAGGCGCGGACGGTCGCGACCCGGCACGCGCGCGTGCCGCAGATGCCCGTGACCGTGCGGCTCGACCGCGCGGGCGAGGTCGCGGTCGTCGGACCGCGCGACGCCGGCCTGGCCGTCGTGCGGGCGCTCGTCACGCAGGCCGTCGCGCTGCATGCGCCGGACGACCTGCAGGTCGCGGCGGCGTTCCCCGCGGCACGAGCGGACGACTGGGCCTGGCTCGGTGCGGTGCCGCACGTCGTGGACGACGCGCTCTTCGACGGTCCCGTGGCGGCGCGCCGGGTGGCCGGTGACCTCGCCGGGCTCGTCCGCGTCGTCGGGCCGACGCTCGTCGACCGCGCGCAGGCGGCAGCCCGGGCACGACGCGGCGGCGGTATGGGCGACGGTGCCGCGTTCGCCGCGCGCCTGCTGGTGCTGTCCGACGACCACGGCGACGTCGCGCAGGTGCTGCCCGCGGTCGACGCGGCGCTGCGGCCCGCGGACCTCGGCGTGACGGTCGTGCACCTCGTCGAGGACCGGCGGCACGAGCCGTCGGACACCGCGGTCCGGCTCACGGTCGACACGGACGGCTCGGTCGTCGTCGAGGACCTGCGCGACCCCGAGGCCGTCCCCGTGCGCGCGACGGTCGACGACGTCCCCGTGCCCCTCGCGTCGGGCCTGACGCGCGCGCTCACGCCGCTGCGCCTGTCGTGGGAGGACAGCGCCGAGGCCGGCGAGGCCGCCGCGATCGGCACCGACGCGCTGCTGGGCGTCGAGGACGTCCGCCGGATCGACCTGCACCGCACGTGGGCGCAGCGTTCGCCGCGCGACTTCCTGCGCGTCCCCGTCGGCGTCGACGACACGGGCACGCCGCTGCTGCTGGACCTCAAGGAGTCGGCGCAGCTCGGCATGGGCCCGCACGGGCTGTGCGTCGGCGCGACCGGGTCCGGCAAGTCCGAGATGCTGCGGACGCTGGTCGCGGCGCTCGCGATCACGCACCCGCCCGACGACCTCGCGATGATCCTCGTCGACTACAAGGGCGGTGCCGCGTTCGCGCCGTTCGCGGACCTGCCGCACGTCGCGGGCATCATCGACAACCTCGCCGACGACGCGGGCCTCACCGAGCGGGCGCGCGCCAGCATCGCCGGGGAGGTCGTCCGCCGCCAGCAGGTGCTGCGCGACGCGGGCTCGTCGCCGTCGATCACGCACTACCGCGAGATGCGCGCGACGACCCGGCCGGACCTGCCGCCGCTGCCGCACCTGCTGCTCGTCATCGACGAGTTCGGCGAGCTGCTCACGGCCGACCCCGACTTCGTCGACCTGCTGCTGACGATCGGCCGCATCGGCCGGTCCATCGGCATGCACCTGCTGCTGTCGAGCCAGCGCATCGAGTCCGGCCGCCTGCGCGGGCTCGAGACCTACCTGTCGTACCGGATCGGTCTGCGCACGTTCTCCGAGGCCGAGAGCTCGGTCGTGCTCGACACGCCCGACGCGTTCCACCTGCCGGCGGTGCCCGGGTACGGGTACCTCAAGGTCGACACGACGGTCTACCAGCGGTTCCGCGCGGGCTACGTGTCCGGACCGCTGCCGACCGACGACGTGCCCGAGCCCGAGGTGACCGACGAGACGCGCCGGCCGCTGCTCGTGCCCGTGCACCACGGCGTCCTCGCGGCGAACGGCCTCGGCGACGGCGCACCCGGCGAGGTCGAGCTCGTGCGGCCGTCCGTCGGCGCGTCCATGGTCGACGTCGTCGTCGAGCAGCTCGCGTCCGCCGCCGACGCCACGACGCCCGTCTGGCTTCCGCCGCTGCCCGCACGCGTCGCGCTCGGCGGGCTGGTCGGCGAGCAGCGCCCCCCGCACCTCACCGTGCCGGTCGGCCTCCGCGACGACCCCGCGAAGCAGCGGCAGGGGACGTGGCGTCTCGACCTCACGCGCGCCGGCGGGCACGTCGCGATCATCGGCGCCCCGCAGTCCGGGCGGACCACGGTGCTGTGGACGATCGCCGCCGGGCTCGCGCTCACGCACGACCCGCGCCAGGTCGCCGTCTACGGCATGGACCTCGCGGGAGGCGGCCTCAGCCGGCTCGAGGCGTTCCCGCACGTCGGCGGGGTCGCGACGCGGTCCAGCCGCGACCGGCTGCGCCGGCTGCTCGAGGAGCTGCACGGCATGCTCGCGCACCGCGAGAAGGTGTTCGCCGAGCACGGCATCGACTCCCTCGCGCTGCTGCGCGCCCGGCACGCCGCCGGCCAGGTCCCCGAGCTCGCGACCGCCGACGTCGTGCTGCTCGTCGACGGGGTCGGCGCGGTGCGCGGCGACTTCGAGGAGCTCGACGAGACGTTCACCGCGCTGCTGTCGCGCGGCAGCGGCTTCGGCATCCACGTGGTCATGACCATGGCGCGCTGGAACGAGGTGCGCATGCAGAGCCAGCCCCTCATCGGCACGCGCGTCGAGCTGCGGCTCAACGACCCCGGTGACTCGACCGTCGGGCGCAAGCTCGCCGCGACGCTGCGCGCCGACCAGCCGGGCCGCGCCCTCACCGACGACGGCCTGTTCGCGCAGGTGGCGCTGCCGCTGCCCGACACCGCCGCACTCGACGGCGACGTCGCGACCGTCGGTGCCGGCCTCGACGCCCTGGCCGACGAGGCCCGCCGCCGCTGGGGTGGCGCCGCCGCCGCGCCGAGGATCCGCGAGCTCCCCGAGGTGCTCGAGCTCGCCACGCTGCCCGACCCGCTCGACGAGCCGGACCTCGTCCCGTTCGGCCTGCGGCAGGACACCATGTCGCCCGCGCTGCTCGACCTCGTCGCGCGCGACCAGCACCTGCTCGTCTTCGGCGACCCGCGCTGCGGCAAGACGACGCTGCTGCGCACCGTCGTCGAAGGGCTGGTCGACCGGTCCACGCCCGACGAGCTCGTCGTCGCCGTGTTCGACCCGCGCGGCGGGCTCGCCGACGTGTGCCCCGAGGACTACCTCGGCGGTCGCGCGACGAGCGCACCGCTCGCGCTGCAGCTGTCGACGGCCGTCGCCGCGGAGCTCGCGAAGCGCACCGGCGACGGCCCGTCCGGCGGACCGCGGATCGTCGTCGTGGTCGACGACTACGACATCCTCGCGTCCGGCGGCACCGACCCCCTGCGCCCCCTGCTCGAGCACCTGCCCGCCGCGCGCGACCTGCGGCTGCACGTGCTCCTCACCCGGCCCGTCGCCGGCGCGTCCCGCGCGCTCTACGACCCGGTCCTGCAGGCCGTCCGCGACACCGGCGGCAGCGGGTTCCTGATGGCCGGCGAACGGTCCGAGGGTCAGGTCTTCCCCGGCCAGTACGCGGAGTTGCTCCCGCCCGGACGCGGCAAGTGGCTGCGTCGCGGAGAACGGCCCACGCTCGTCCAGGTCGCCACGTCGCAGGAGGTGCCCGGTGCCCCGTGAGCTCGTCGTCCTCAGCCCCACCGCGCCCGACGCGCGCGTCCTCGTCGAGGCGGGTGCCGCCGTCGACCCCGACCTGGGGCTCCGCACGCTGCACGACGGCGCCGTGCACCAGGTCGTGCGCGTCGACCCCGCTGACCCGTCGCAGGGTGCGGGCGTCGTGAGCATCATGCAGCCGCTGCGCGTCGACAACGTCGCCGAGGTCCGTCGCCTCCTGCCGACCCTCACCGCGCTGCCGTCGTGGCTCGGTGCCGGGCAGCCCGTGTGGTGGGTCGAGGCCGTCGCGCCCTGGGGCGACCTGGGCCGGACCGGGATCGCCGTCGTGCAGGAGATGGCCGCGCGCCTCGGCGGCGTGTGCGTCGTGCAGGACGGCGAGTAGCCCGTGTCGTTCGTCGCACCCCCGCCCGCCGCGCTCGCCGGGCTGCCCGAGAGCGTGCTCACCGCGCTCGGCCGGCCGCTGCCCGCGACCGGTGCCGTGCACGTCGCGGGCGTCGGTGGCGGCGTCGGCACGTCGACCGTCGCCGGGCTCGTGTGGTCCGTCCTCGCGCTCGCGCACCCCGGAGCCGTCGGGCTCGCGTCGCACGCCGCCGTGCTCGGTGGCGGGGGGCTCGGCGCCGGACGCGTCGACGCGCGCGTCGAGGGCGACGTGCCCGCGACCGCACCCGTCGTCGTGCACGACCGGGGGCCGCACGCCGCGGTCGTCGCCGAGCAGGAGCCCGGGGCGTCGCACGTCCTCGTCGTCGTGTGCCGTGCGCACACCGGGGGGATCGCCGACGCCGCACGCGCGGTCGAGCGGGTCGGCGCCCGCGGGCCCGACGACCTCGCGCGCGTCGTCGTCGCCGCCGTCGCGACCACCGGTGCCGCGCCCGGGACGCGGACCGTCGCCGCTGTCGCCGACCGGGTCGGGCTCGCGGTGCCGCTCGTCGTCGTCCCCTTCTCCCGCCACCTGGGCGCGGGCGGCCCGCTGCCCGGCCCGGACCCGCGCCCCCTCGCCGCCGCAGGCGTTCTTTCGGCCCACGTCCTGGCGGCCCTCGCCTCCTGACGTCACCCTCGCGACCGGGCGACGGTCGCCACGACGGCGCCGTCGCCGGAGGTCGGTCGACGTGGTCGCCGAGGTGGTTCGTGCGGCTGTGCGCGCGACGACCCGGTCATGAGGACCGCTGCGGAGTGGGTTCCGGTCACCACCACCGGGTCGTGACCGGAGGTCGGCCCGCGTGGTGGCTGAGCTCGCTCGTGCAGTCGGGATCGCGGCCGGGTTGTGCGCACGACGACCCGGTCGTGGCGACCGCTGCGGGTTGCGTTCCGGTCGCCATGACCGGGTCGTGAGCGCGGACGGTCCGGGCGGCGGGCGTCCGGGTGCGCCGCGACCCCGTCACGGGACCGTTCCGACGGGTCGTCGAGTGTCCGTGACGGGGTCGCGGGTTCGCGGGCCGAGAGGTGCGGGCCGCCCGGCCGGTGGGTCAGAGAGAGCGTTGGTACGTGCGCATCGCCGCGACCGACCAGGCCGCCACCAGGACGGCGAGCACCGCGAGGAGGGCGGAGCGGGTGCCGACCAGGGTCCAGTCGACGTCGGTCGACATCGCGGTCCGTGCGACCTCGGTCGCCCACGTCAGCGGGTTGAACCGCGCGGCCGACTCGACCCACGCGGGCAGCAGGGCGGGCGGCATGAGGGCCGTCGAGACGAAAGTCGCGGGCAGGACGATCGTCGTCGAGATGCCGATGAGCGCCGTCTGGTCCCGGGCCAGCAGCGCGACGGCCGCGGACAGCGAGCAGAACGACGCGGCGAGCAGCAGGGACGCCCCGAGCGCGACGGCCAGCCCGACGACGCCGCCGTCGAACCGGGCGCCGGCCGCCCACGCGATCGCGAGGACGATGACGCCCTGCACGGCCGTGAGCAGCAGCTGCTGCACGAGCTGCCCGACGACGAGCGCGGACCGGTGCACGGGCGACGTGAGCAGGCGGTCCATGACACCGCTGCGGATGTCGTCGATGAAGCCGGTCCCCGCCCAGGCGCCCGAGTACAGGACCGTCATCATGAGGATGCCGGGCACCAGGAACGTCAGGTAGTCGTCGGCGCCGAACCCGGGCACGGTCGCGACGGACTCGAAGACGTTTCCGAAGAGCACGATCCACACGAGCGGCTGCAGCACCGAGACGCCCAGGCCCCACGGCTGCCGGACGGTGTCGACGACCCAGCGTCGGCACACCTCGCCGGTCTGCGCGAACCAGGACGCGCGGCGGGCCACGGGGGCGACGGTGCGCGTCGGGGTGAGCGTGGCGGTCATCGGGTCACCTCCCGCGCGTCGCGCCCGTCGGCGGCGGAGGCCCCGTCCGTGTCGCGCCCGGCAGGGACGGCTGACGAGCCGGACGTCGAGCGACCGCCCGACGCGCCGGAGGTCGTGCGGGCCGGCGCAGCCGACGCCGAGCGGTCGGTCGACGAGCCCGTCGGGCGGGCCGGCGACGAGTCCGACCACGAGCGGCCCGCGTAGCGGAGGTAGACGTCGTCGAGCGTCGGGCGCGAGACCGCGACGGCCCCGTGCCGGACGCCCGCGGCCTGGAGCGCGGCGATGGTCGCGCCGACGACGGCCGGGCCGTCGGGCGTGCGCGCGACGAGACGGCCGGTCGGCCCCTCGACGTGCACGACGACGTCGGTCAGCACGCGCGCGACGGCGGCACGCACCGCGTCGGCGTCGGGCTCGACGAGGTCGACGGTGAGGGTGTCGCCGACGAGCGTCGCCTTGAGCTCGTCGGGCGTCCCGGCGACGACGACGCGCCCGCGGTCGACGATGCTCAGCCCGTCGGCCAGCCGGTCGGCCTCCTCGAGGTAGTGCGTCGTGAGCAGCACCGTGAGCGCGTCCTCGCCGGCCAGGCGGCGGATCTCGTCCCACATCGACGCGCGCGCCTCGGGGTCGAGGCCCGTCGTCGGCTCGTCGAGGAACAGCACGCGCGGTGCGTCGACCAGGCCGAGCGCGACGTCGAGCTTGCGCCGCGTCCCGCCCGACAGGCCGCCCGTGCGGCGGTCGCCCGCGTCGCCGAGGCCGAACCGGTCGACGAGAGCGGCCGCCCGGTCGGCTGCGGCGGACCGTGACGAACCCCGCAGCCGTGCGGCCATGACGAGGTTCTCGCGCGGGCTCAGCAGCGGGTCGGCGCCCGTGCCCTGCGAGACGTAGCCGATGCTGCGGCGGACCGCGTCGGCGTCGACCACGACGTCCTGCCCGACGACGCGGGCCGTGCCGCTCGTCGCGCGCGACAGCGTCGTGAGGATCTTCGTGGTGGTGGACTTGCCGGCGCCGTTCGGGCCGAGCAGCCCGTGGACGGTCCCGGCGGGGACGGTGAGCGTGAGGCCGTCGAGGGCGCGGACGTCCGGGCGGCCGCGGCCGCCGGGGTACGTCTTGACCAGGTCGACCGCCTCCACCGCCGGTGGGCGGATGGGCATGGTGGTGCTCCTTCTCGGTCGGACCGAGACGCCACCTATGCTGGTCGTCGCAGCGGATCGCACAGGTGTCCCGCCTCGCGGCGGGGCTCGGTCGGTTCGTCGTCGGTCGGCCCGGGTGTGCCAGCACCTGGGCCGACCTCGTTCCCGGGGACGGTTCCCCGGGGGTCGTGGTGGCGCGACGGCGCGACGGCCGCCCTCGCCCGTCAGCGGTCGGGCGGGCCCTCCTGTCCCGACAGGAACGGCGACAGCGCGTCGGCGACCGCCTCGGCGAGCTCGTCCGGGTCGATGCGACCCGCCGCGTTGGTGCGCGCGTGCAGGGACCGCCACATGTCGACGTGCTCGAGCGTGCCGTCGGAGATCGACGCCTCGAGCCCGACGACGAAGTCGAGCTCGGCGCGCAGCAGCCCGATCTCGTACTCGGCCTCGAGCGCGAAGATCCGGGGGAGGCCCTGCCGGCGGGCCTCGTCGACCGTCGTCTCGAGCGACGTGAGCGTCGTGCGCACCGACGCGGCACGCATGCGCAGCAGCCGCGCGACGTCGTCGGGCGCGAGCAGCGGGAGGAACGACAGCGCGGCCTCGAACTGCGGGAACTCCTTGACGGGCGTGCGCACGAGGTCGCTCAGCCAGTCGACGGCCTCCGTCGCGCCGGCGTCGGTGATCCGGTAGACGGTGCGCGTCGGGCGGTTGCCCTCCCGCTCGGTCGACGCGGCCTCGATCAGCCCGCGCTTCTCCAAGCCCTCGACGACCGAGTACAGCGACCCGAAGTTGAGGCGCACGGTCTCGTCCTTGCGGCGCTCGCGGAGGGTCATCGACATCTCGTACGGGTGCATGGGCCGCTCCCAGAGCAGCGTGAGCACGGCCAGCGCCAACGGGTTGCTCCGCCCTCGTCCTGCCATCTCGCCCACCTCCCGTCGGTCGCCCGCGCGACCTACTCGCCGCCGAATGCTCGCCCTAGAGTATATCGCGTCTATATCGCGTCTCAACCCCCCACGACGTCGCGCCCGCACCGAACTGCTGACGAGGGCCGCAGGCCGGGGCATGGACCGCCCGGCGACCCGGCGCTGGTGACCGCAGCGGACCGTCCACCGGTCACCAGACCCGGGTCGCCGGTGGCCCGGGGCGTCGACGCTCCGGGATCCGCCGCACGGGGCGCACGCCGCACGGGGGCGCACGCCGCAGGGGGGCGCACGCCGCACGGGGCGCCGCCAGGATCTCTGGCCGGCCACCCGTCTCGTCACCGGCCTGTGCGTCATCAGCCCGTCGTGACGCCGGCCCGTCGCACCGCCGACCGCGTCCCGCTCGGGGCTCGCCGCGCTCCACCGCACGTCCGCCCGTTCCGGTGGCCGACGGTCCGCACCTCGGCAGGATGGGCGCGTGGAGCTCGAGTTCGACGGCGAGGTGTTCTGGTGGAAGGGTCCGGCGCCCTTCCACTTCGTCGCGGTGCCGGAGCCGGAGGCGGCCGAGCTGCGGGCCGCGTCGTCGCTGGTCAGCTACGGCTGGGGCGTCATCCCGGTCGCGGTGGACGTCGGCCGGACGCACTGGACCACGTCGCTGTTCCCGAAGCGGGGCGGGTACCTCGTGCCGTTGCGCGACGCGGTGCGCGCCGCCGAGCGGATCGAGCTCGGCGACGTCGTGACGATCCGCCTGACCGTCGACGTGGACCGTGCGGGCCGACGCTGAGCCGGACCGACGCCGAGCGGCGAGGGCGCGACGACGCGTAGGCGCCGGGGCCGTCGCCGCGGATCAGGCCCGACCGTAGGCGACCCGCCGCAGCGCGACCTCGAACGGGCCCCGCCGGCCCGCGCGCTGGAGGGCGACGGCGACGGCGACGGTGACGAGCCAGACGCCGACGGCGAGGAGCGCCGCCTGGGTCGTCGAGAGGTGCGCGCCGAACGCTCGGGACGGACCGCCGCACCGCCCCAGGGGGCCGGCCCACGGATCGGGTGGGGGCAGGCCCACGGATCCCGCGCGGCCCGGTCGGACCACCCGGACCCGGCGACGTAGCAGGTCCTCGCCCGGGCGAGGTGGCAGGTCCCCGCCCGATCGGGCACCGCACGCTGCCCCCGGCCCCGCGCCGACGGCCGTCCCGCGCACGCCCGGTCCCTGCGTCTGCTGAACCATGGCCAGGCAGGCGCGTCCCGCCCCGGACGTCGGCCCCGCGCCACCCCGACGACCGCCGACGCCCGTCGCGTCGCCGCACGGGGCGTCCGCCGTGCCCCGGACGCCGACGGGCGCCCCCGCTGGGGGCGCGCCCCCGCAGGCGCTCCTCTCGCTCCAGGCGCTCGCGGGCAACCACGCGGTGACCGGTCTCGTCGAGGCCGGCGCGCCGACGCTCCAGCGCCAGCAGGTGCCCGCCGCACCGCCCACGGCACCACCGGCCGCCCCGCCGGCCGCGGGGGCAGGGACCCCGTTCGCCGCCCCCGCGGAGCCGCAGCACCGCTTCGCGCGCATCGCGACGTGGACCGGCTGGACCGACTCGGCGGTCACGACGCACGACGTCGTCGGCGCCGTGCCGATCGCGCACCACGTCACGCCGATCGACGCCGTGCCCGCGTCGATCACGCCCGTCGGCTGGACGCCCGGGCAGTACGAGTCGCTGGCCGCCGCGACGGCGGCGATCAAGTCCGCGGGGACGGCCGGCGCCGTCTTCCTGGAGAACGGCAGGTACGTCGCGTACCACGCGAGCGGCGAGACGCTGCTGAGCGCGTTCACGCTCGCGAACGTCCTGTGGTTCCCGGAGAAGCCGTGGACGGCCGTGCGGTTCGACACGGACGCGCAGGTCATCGTCACGGAGGACGGCGCCGAGCTACGGCCGACGCAGTTCACCACGAAGGACGACGCGAAGACGCGCATGGCGGACCAGGCGCTCATGCCGGGGGCGGGCACCGCGTCGACGGACCCGTTCGCGGGCTACAAGCAGGGCCTCGACCTCACGAAGCCCGCGGTGCTGGAGCTCGCGTTCGGCGCGGCGATGCGCGACAACGCGCTCGCGGTCCTCGCGTCCGCGCGCGTGCGGGTCCAGCGCGACGTGGACCGGCGGTTCGCGTCGGGCACGGTCTCCCAGGCGGAGATCCAGACGATGCGGAGCACCGCGGAGTACCTCGCGGGCATCGACGCCGAGATCGCGGCGATCCCGAAGACGCTCCCGAGCGGCACGCAGGAGTCGTACGCCGAGTTCCAGGCGAACCACGCGCGGTTCCAGGCGCTGCAGGCCCGTCGGCGCGTGGTGCTCGCGCGGTACCCGGCGCTCGCCCGGGTCGACGCCACGGCGTTCGCCAGGCTGAGCCCCGAGGAGCAGAACGCGCAGCTCGGCGCGGACGCGCTGCAGGTCCTCGAGGACATCGACACGACCCGCAACAACATCCACGACGGGTCGGTCAACCTGTGGAAGATCCGCTCGGTCGTCGACTCGACGATCGCCGGCCTCGGCATCTCCGACCCCGAGGCGCGCAAGCAGGTCGAGAACCTCGTCGCGGCGAACCAGACGTCGATCGCCGAGACGGTCCTCACGCTGTTCACGCTCGCGTTCGGCATCGGCGCGGCGTTCGCGACCGGGCCGGTCGGCGTCGCGCTCGCAGCGGGCGCGTTCGGCCTCGGGGTCGCGGACGCGATCTCCCAGACGGAGGCGTTCTTCGCCGAGCACGCGGCGTCGAACACCGACCTCGACCCGGCGCAGTCGCTGCTGTCGCCCGAGGAGGCGCGGTCCTGGGGCTGGCTCGTCGTCGCGTGGGTGGGGGTCGTCGCCGACGCCGCGCAGGTCGTGACCGCGCTCAAGGCGGTGAAGGCCGCCAACGGCACGCTCGAGGTGGGCGTCACCGCGCTCGCGAAGGGCGACCAGCGGCTCGCCACGGACCTGCGTCGTGCCGCGGGCATCGCCGACGCGGGCGAGGTGCTCACGGAGGCGCTGCGGCCCGGGCTGTCGCGACGCGTCGGCACGACCATCGAGGTCAACGCGTCGCTGGCGCCGCGCGAGATCCGGGTGGACATCCTGGTCGACGACGCGGGACGCGTGTCCGTGCAGGGCATGGTCGTCGGCGCGGAGGCCACGGTCGGCGAGATCCTCGCGCACGGGCAGGTCGTCACGATGGTGCGCCGCTACGACGGGCTCGTCGGCAAGATCCGCGAGCTCGTCGACAAGGTGCGCTCGCTGGCCGGCTTCCCGGCGCCGGGCGTCAACCCCTTCAAGGCCGGGTCGCAGGCGTACGAGTCGTTCTTCGAGGTCATGAAGCTGCCCGACATCATCGCGGCGCGGCGGGCCGCGCTCGGGCGCGCCCTCGGCACGGCCGAGGAGGACGTGCTGCGCCGCGAGGTCCGGTTCCTCGAGTCGGAGCTCGTCGAGCACTCCGCCGCGGTCGAGCGCATGGCCGCCGAGAAGGGCTCGGGGTTCGTCGCCGCCGCGGGCGAGGAGACGCGCAACGCGATCCGGTCCGGCGCGGTCCCGCCGCTCGAGGGCAACGCGCTCGTGAAGGACCCGTCGGCGTACTACTACCGGCGCAACCCGGCGGGGGACCCGCCGTTCCTGCTCACCCGGTTCGCCGACTCGAAGGAGCCGGCGCTCACCCTCGTGCGCGAGGGGTCAGGGTGGAAGATCGCGACGGGTGCGCTGTCGCGGCGCGAAGAGGGTGCGGCGCTCGTCGCGTCGTGGAGCGACGACCTCAAGCGCGGGTTCGCGGCGCTCGTGGGCCGATTCGCCGACGCGACCGTCGTGCCGCTGCGCGGTGTCGCGACCACCCGACGCCGCCTGCAGGAGGTCGTCACCGGGGCCCAGCAGTACGAGCTGCGCCAGATCCTCGCGGAGGCGTTGCGGACCCACCCCGACCCGCTCGTCGAGGCGACGCAGTCCGTCGACGCGCTGCTCGCGCACGAGATCGTCGTCGTGCGCGGCACCGACCAGCTGCGCGCGTACAACTACCGGCTCGCGTTCGAGACCGCGTCGGGCGCCCCCGCGTCAGGCGACCTGCACCACCTCATCCCGCTCTACCTCGGCGGCGACCACCGGCGGCTCGTCGACATCGAGCCGCTGCTGCACGACCGTCTGCACACCCTCATCGAGGGCATCCCGATCGGGGACGGCGTCACGCTCGCGCCGTCGTCGATCCAGAACTCGGCCGCGCTGACGTTCGACTACGGCGCGGGCATCCTGTCCAGCAACGGGCGCGTGCAGCTCGGCCGGTTCGCGGCCGACGGCACGTTCGTCCCGGTGCCGTGAGGAGGGCGCACGTGCGGACGCTGTGGCGCGCGGAGGTCGGCGCGGGGTTCTCCCTGCCGCGGCACCGGCCGCTGCTCCGCGACCGCACGGTCACGGTGCGGGCCGGGGGGACGGTGGCGGCGGTCGACGCCGTGACCGGCGACGCCCGGTGGGCCGTCGACCTGCACCACCCGTCGGACGACGGACGCTGGTTCCTGCCGACCCCGCGCGGCCTCGTCACGGACGTGGCGCACGTCGAGGACGGGCTGACCGAGGTCGTGGGTGTCGAGGACGGGTACGCCGCGTGGCACCGCGTCCTGCCGGTGCTCGACGCGACGTCGTGCGCGGTCGTCGACGGCGGTCGGGTGCACGTCACGGGCGCCACGCCCGACGGCCGCGCGCAGCTGCTGACCCTCGACGCGGGAGCCGACGCGGGAGCCGACGCGGGCGCCACCGCGGGCCCGCCGGACGTTGCGACGCTGCCGCTCCCGTGGCTCCCGCTCGGGCTCGTCAGGCTCGGCCCGCGCCGGCTGCTCGCGATGCACCGGTTCGGCGCGACGACGCCGGGCCTGTTCGAGGTCGACGCCACGACGGGGCGCTGCACGGCACGCGCCGACGACGACGTCTGGCGGCTCGACGCGTCGGGCGACACGGTCGTGGCGGTCTGCGCGGCTGCCGGCGGCGGCCTCGTCCTGCGCGTGCTCGACCCGGTCGACCTCGACGTGCGCTGGTCGGCGGCGGTGTCGGCGGACTGCGCCGCGCTCGCCGGGGACCTCGTGGTCGCGGGCCGTGGAGGACCCCCCGACGGGCCGGCGCGCGTCGTGGCGTTCGCGGCCCGGACCGGTGAGGTCGTCTGGGAGGCGCCGGTCACCGACGGCCCGGTGTTCGACGTCGGCGGCGCGCCCGGCGTCGTCGTCGCGACGACCGGTGCCGGGGTCGTCGTGCTCGACGCGCGCGACGGGTCGCTCCTCGACGCGGGTGCCCGCATGTGCGCACCGCCGCACGTCGCGGACGGTGTCGCCCACCTGCTGCGGGACGACGGCCTGGTCGCCGCCGCGGTCCCCTGAGCGCCCCGGTGCCGTGAGCAGGGTGCGGCAGGATGGTGCGGTGACCGAGCCGTACCGCGTGATGACCGTCTGCACCGGCAACATCTGCCGCTCGCCCATGGCGGAGGTCGTGCTCCGCGACCGCCTCGACGCCGCCGGCCTGGGCGACCAGGTCGTCGTCGACTCGAGCGGCATCAGCGACGAGGAGCACGGCCGCCCGGTGGACCGGCGGGCGCGCGACGTGCTCGCCGCCCACGGCTACCCGGTCGGGGAGGGGCACCGTGCGCGTCAGGTCCGCGCGACCGACCTGCCGGCCCGGGACCTCGTGCTCGCGATGACCGCGCAGCACGCGCGTGCCCTGCGGCGCCTCGCCGGATCCGGGGACGTCGCGGACCGCGTCGTCATGTACCGCGCGTTCGACCCGGCCGCGCCGGTCGTCGCGTCCGGTCAGCCCGAGCACGTGCTCGACGTCGACGACCCCTGGTACGGCGGGCCGGAGAACTTCGAGACGTGCCTCGCCGAGGTCGAGGCGGCGGCGGACGGGGTCGTCGCGCACGTGCGAGCGGCGCTCGCGGCCCGCGACGGCGCCCCGACGGCCTGACGCGCCGACCGCGACCGTCGGTCCGTCGCGTCACCCCGACCGTCGCGGCGGCCCGGAGCCCCGGGCGCTACAGCCAGCGGTTGCGGCGGAACGCGCGGTGCAGCAGGACGCACGACGCGGCGATGACGACGAGCACCGCCCAGAACCCGAACGCGGTGTCGGCGATCGGCAGGTTCCGCACGTTCATGCCGTAGATGCCCGCGATGGCGGTCGGCACGAGCCCGATGGCCGCCCACGCGGAGATCTTCCGCATGTCGGCGTTCTGCTGGACGCTCACGCGCGACTGCGCGACGGTGACCTGCGCGAGGTCCGCCTGGAGCACCCCGGTCAGCAGGGTGTCGGCGGCCTCGATCGAGTCGGCGACGCGCAGCGTGTGGTCCTCGACGTCGCGGAAGTACTCCTGCAGGTCGCCCGGGATGCCCGGGACCTGGCCCGACGCGAGCCGGTGCACGGGCCCGACGAGCGGCACCACGGCCCGCCGGAACTGCTGCACCTCGGACTTCAGGCGGTAGATCCGCTCGGCGTGGTCCTCGCCCGGCACCGACCCGAACACCTGGTCCTCGATCTCGTCGAGGTCCACGTCGACGGACTTGGCGACCTCCAGGTACTGGTCGACGGTGAGGTCGAGCAGCCGGTGCAGGACGGCCCACGGGCCGAGCGCCATCGTCTCCGCGTCCCCCTCGAGCGTCTGGCGCGCGCGCGACGGGATGCGCGAGTCGCCGTGCCGCACGACGACGACGAACCGGTGCCCCACGAACACGGCGAGCTCGCTGACGTCGACCACCTCGGCGTGGTCGACGTACCGGACGGGCTTGACGATCGCGAAGGTCAGGTCGCCGTAGCGCTCGAGCTTGGGCCGCTGGTGCGCGCGGATCGCGTCCTCGATCGCGAGCTCGGGCAGGGAGAACCCCTCGGCGAGCGCGTCGAACTCGTCCGCCGACGGGTCGACCAGGCCGATCCACACGAAGCCGTCCTCGTGCTCCGCCTCCTGCGCGGCGGCGAACACGTCGTCGAGCCGGTGCTGCCGGACCCCGCGGGTGTAGAGCGCGCAGTCGACGATCACCTTCTGATGCTCCTCTCGTCGCCCGGGCCCGTCGACCCGGTGCGGTCGTCGCGCCCGTCGCCGGGCGGAGTCGGTCGCGCCGCGGCGGCGTGGGCCGCACGGCAGGATAGGGCGGGTGAAGGTCGCAACCCGTGCGCACGTGCCGCCGTTCGCCGTCATGGAGATCCTCGCCGCCGCGAACGCGCGCCGCGCCGCGGGGGTCGACGTGCTCAACCTGTGCGCGGGCGAGCCGTCGACGGGGGCGTCGGAGGTCGTGCGGCAGCGTGCCGTCGAGCTGCTGACCAGCGGCGACCTCGGCTACACCGAGGCGCTCGGCGCCCCGGGCCTGCGCGCGGCGATCGCGACGCACTACCGCACCTGGTACGGCGTCGACGTCGAACCCGCGCGCATCGCGGTGACGACGGGCTCGTCGGGCGGGTTCATGCTCGCGTTCCTCGCGGCGTTCGACGTCGGCGACCGCGTCGCCCTCGCCCGCCCCGGCTACCCCGCGTACGCGAACATCCTGCGCGCGCTCGGCTGCGAGGTCGTCGAGCTGCCGTGCGGGCCGGAGTCGCGGTTCCAGCCGACGGTCGAGCACCTGGAGGCGGCCGGCCCGCTCGACGGGCTCGTCGTCGCGAGCCCCGCCAACCCGACGGGCACGATGGTCGGGGCGTCGTCGCTCGCGGACCTCGCCGCGTGGTGCGCGGAGCACGGCGTGCGGCTGGTGAGCGACGAGATCTACCACGGCATCACCTACGACGCGGACGCGCAGGTCGCGACCGCCGCGCAGTACCTCGACACGGGCGCGGTCGTCGTGAACTCGTTCTCGAAGTACTGGGCGATGACGGGCTGGCGGCTCGGCTGGCTGGTCCTGCCCGACGACCTCGTCGCCCCCGTCGACGCGCTCGCGGGGAACGTCGCCCTGTGCCCGCCCGCGCTCGCGCAGCACGCCGGTGTCGCCGCGTTCAGCCCCGACGGCTACGCGGCGGCACGGGCCAACGTCGAGCGGTACGCCGCGTCGCGCGCCCTGCTGCTCGAGCGCCTGCCCGAGCTCGGCTGGACGCACGTCGCGCCCGCCGACGGTGCGTTCTACCTGTACGCCGACGTGTCCTCGACCGGTCTCGACTCGGTGACGTGGTGCGCGCGGCTGCTCGACGAGGCGGGCGTGGCGCTGACGCCCGGGACCGACTTCGACCCCGTCGACGGGCACCGGTTCGTGCGGCTGTCGTTCGCGTCGTCGCCGGACGTCGTGCGGGAGGCCGTCGACCGCATCGTGCGGTGGCAGGGGACGCTGACGGCCTGACGGCCTGACGGCCTGACGGCCTGACGGGCTTCGCGGAGCGCCCGGCGGGCGGGCACGATCGGGACGGGTCGCACGTTGACCCGTCGACCGCCGACCCCGGGAGGACCGACCATGCGCTGCCCCGTCGACCAGGCCGAGCTCGTGATGTCCGAGCGGCAGGGGGTGGAGATCGACTACTGCCCGACGTGCCGCGGCATCTGGCTGGACCGCGGTGAGCTCGACAAGATCCTCGAGCGCGCCGCCGCACCCGACCCCGGCCTCGGCGTCGGGGGTGCCCGTCCGGCCGACCCGCGCCCGCCCGCCGACCCCCGTGCGCCCTACGACGAGCGCCGCTACGACGACCGCGGCGGGTACGACGACCGTCGCGGCTACGACGACCGTCGCGGCTACGACGACCGTCGGGGCTACGACCCGCGCTCCGGCGGCGATCCCCGGTACTCGGGCGACCCGCGCTACCGCAAGAAGAAGAAGGACTCCTGGTTGGAGGACCTCTTCGACTTCTGAGGGCGACGCGGGCCCGTGCGGCGTCCCGGCGGCGTTCTCGCCGAGCCGGGGCGCGGTCCCCGTCCGCGGACGACTGCGGCCGGACGCGCGTGCATCGTTGGAGAAGGGGTCCTCGATGAAGCGATTCACCTGCTTGTGAGGCCCGACGCGGGCCCGGGACGTTAGCGATCACATCGTGAGCTGCCTCCCACCCGCGGAAGGACCCACCCATGCCTTTCTCCCTCCGGCGTCGTGCGCTCGCACGCCGCCTCCTGTCGCTCACCGCCTCGGTGGCGCTCCTCGGCGCCGGCCTCGTGGCCGCCTCGCCGGCGCAGGCCGCTGCGCACGCGCTCCGGTCGTCGGCATCGGGCCGGTGCCTCGACGTCGCCGGCAACAGCACGACCCCCGGCGCGGGAATCCAGATCTGGGACTGCAACGGCGTCGCGGGGCAGGGCTGGACGCTGACGTCCGCAGGCGAGCTGCGCACGTTCGACGGCACCCGCTGCCTCGACGCGCTGAACTGGGGGACGACGCCCGGCACCGCGCTGATCTCGTGGACCTGCACGGGCGGCGCCAACCAGACGTTCGCGTGGGGCGCGAACGGGTCGCTGCGCAGCCAGCAGTCCGGCCTGTGCCTCGACGTGACGAGCAACCGCACGGCCAACGGCACCGCCGTCGCGCTGTGGACGTGCAACGGCCGCGACAACCAGCGCTGGACGAGCGCGGCCGGCGGCGGCACGGCCTACCCGAACCCCGGCGTCGTCACGGGTGCGACGCGGGCGCACGACCCGACCGTCGTCAAGCGCCCCGACGGCTCCTACCTGGTCGCCACGACGGGCCGCGGCATCCCGCTGAAGACGTCCCGCGACCGCACCGCCTGGACCGACGCCGGCGCCGCCTTCCCGAACGGCACCCCGTGGACCGCGGCGCACACGACCGGCGACCTGTGGGCGCCCGACCTGTCGTACCGGAACGGGCAGTACTGGCTGTACTACTCGGCGTCGACGTTCGGCAGCCAGAACTCCGGGATCTACCTCGCGACGAGCCCCACCGGCGACGCCGGGACGTGGACCGACCGCGGCCTGGTCCTCAGCACGACGAGCAGCAGCGGCTACAACGCGATCGACCCTGACCTCGTCATCGACGCCCAGGGGAGGCCGTGGCTGAGCCTCGGGTCGTTCTGGTCCGGGATCAAGCTGATCGCGATCGACCCGTCGACGGGCCTGCGGTCCGGCACCGCGATCCACTCGCTCGCGACCCGCAGCGCCGGGATCGAGGCGCCCGACATCCTGTACCGCGACGGCTACTACTACCTGTTCGTGTCGTTCGACGCGTGCTGCCGGGGCGCGCAGAGCACCTACCGGGTCGCGGTCGGCCGCTCGACGTCGATCACCGGTCCGTACGTCGACCGCGCGGGCGTCGCGATGACGAGCGGCGGCGGCACGGAGATCCTCGCCGGCCACGGGTCGGTGCACGGCCCGGGACACAGCGCGACGCTGCGCGACGGCGACGGCGACGTGCTCTTCTACCACTGGTACACCGACGCGGGAGACTCCCGGCTGGGCATCAACCTGCTCGGCTGGGACGCCGCGGGCTGGCCGTCCGTGCGCTGAGCGACGACGACGCGGGGAGCGGCGGACGACGGGGCAGGGGTCCCTCCGTCGTCCGCCGCCCGCTTTCCACGGCCCGTGCGGGCTCGCCGGGCGCGCCGCCGACGTAGGTTGGTCGACGTGCACGTGCCTCCGCTCGTCGAGCCCGGCCCGCCCCTGACCGCCGCCCAGGTGGCCCGCGGGTCCCGGCACCTGCTGCTGCCCGGTCTCGGCGTCGACGGCCAGCGTCGGCTGCGGAACGCGCGCGTGCTCGTCGTCGGCGCGGGCGGGCTGGGGGCACCCGTGCTCCAGTACCTCGCGGCGGCGGGCGTCGGGACGATCGGCGTGGTCGACGACGACGTCGTCGACGTCACCAACCTCCAGCGCCAGGTCGTCCACGGCACGGCCGACGTGGGCCGGCCGAAGGTCGAGAGCGCCCGCGACGCGATCACGGACCTCGACCCCGACGTGCGCGTCGTCGTCCACGCCCTGCGGCTGACCGAGGAGAACGTCGACGACGTCCTGCGCGGCTACGACCTCGTCGTCGACGGCACCGACAACTTCCCGACCCGCTACCTCGTCAACGACGCGTGCGTCCGCCTCGGCCTGCCGGAGGTGTGGGGGTCGGTCCTGCGGTACGACGCCCAGACGACCGTCTTCTGGGGCCGCCCGCCCGCGGGCTCGGGCGTCCCCGCCGTGCAGCTCCGCGACCTCTTCCCGTCCCCGCCGCCGCCCGACACCGTGCCGTCGTGCGCCGAGGCCGGCGTGCTCGGGGCGCTGTGCGGGCAGGTCGGGTCCGTCATGGCGACCGAGGCGGTCAAGCTCGTCACCGGCCTCGGCGAGCCGATGCTCGGCCGCGTCCTCGTCGTCGACGCCCTCCGTGGCCGCTGGTCGGAGGTCCCGCTGGTCCCGTCCCCGCGACGCGTCGCGGACGAGCTGCTGCCCGCACCGGTCGCGGGTGGGCAGCCGCCGTCCAGCCGGTCCGCGTCGTCCGCGCCGACGGCCCGTGGTCCGCGGGGGCTCGACGACGACGTGCCGACCGTGACGGCCGCCGAGCTCGTCGCCCGCCTCGCCGTCGACCCGTCGACCGTGCTCGTCGACGTCCGTGAGGCGGCGGAGCTCGAGGTGGTCGCCGTCCCGGGCGCCACGCACGTCCCGCTCGGACGCGTCCTCGACGGCTCCGGCGTCGCGGGCCTGCCCCGGGACCGGCCCGTCCTCGTCGTCTGCCAGGTCGGCGCCCGTTCGATGGTCGCCGCCCGCGCGCTCCGCGCGTCCGGCGTCGACGCGGTCAACGTCGACGGCGGCGTCCTCGCCTGGCTCGCGGTGCGTCCCGAGTCGTTTGTCCCGGTGGTCGGGGCGGACGGGACCTGACCGGCGGGTGGCAGGATCGGGGGGTGCCGACGACCACCGCGATGCGCACCCTCGACGAGCACCGGGCGGCGTCCCTCGCGCTCGCGGCGCCGCTGCCCACCGTCGTCGTCGGGCTCCCCGACGCGCTCGGGCACGTGCTCGCGCAGGACGTGCGCACCGACGAGCCGCTGCCGCGCTGGGACAACTCCGCGATGGACGGGTACGCGGTGCGCGCCGACGACGTGCGCGACGCGTCCGACGCGACGCCGGTGACGCTGCGGGTCGTCGCGGACCTGCCGGCGGGGTCGTCGGGGCGGCCGGTCGTCGAACCCGGGACGGCCGCACGGATCATGACGGGCGCGCCCGTCCCGCCCGGTGCCGATGCCGTGGTGCCGGTCGAGGACACCGACGCGGGGACGACGACGGTCGAGGTCAGGGCGTCGAAGGCCGTCGGCCAGCACGTCCGGCGCGCGGGCGAGGACGCGGTGCCCGGCGACCTCGTCGTCGCCGCGGGCACGCTGCTCGGCCCGGCGCACGTCGCGGCGGTCGCGTCGGTCGGCGTCGCGCAGGTCGCGGTGCACCGGCGGCCGCGCGTCGCGGTGATCAGCACGGGCGACGAGCTCGTCACGCCCGGCACGACGCTCGCCCACGGGCAGATCCCTGACTCGAACTCGTGGCTCCTCGCCGCCGCGGTCCGCGAGGCGGGCGGCGAGGCGATGCGGCTCGGGCCCGTCGGCGACGACCCCGACGCGCTGCGGGACCTGCTGCACGGGCTCGACGGCGGCGTCGACGCGATCGTCACGTCCGGCGGGGTCAGCGTCGGCGCGTTCGACGTCGTGAAGGCCGCGCTGCTCGACGAGCCCGACGTCGTCTTCGTGCCCGTCGCCGTGCAGCCGGGCAAGCCGCAGGGGCTCGGCCGTCTGCCGGGCGGCACCCCGGTGTTCGCGCTCCCCGGCAACCCGGTCAGCTCGTTCGTGTCGTTCGAGCTGTTCGTGCGACCCGCGCTGCTGCGCATGCGCGGACTCACCGACGTCGAGCGCCCGACGACGACCGCCGTGGTCGACGACGGCTGGCGCACCCCACCCGGCCGCGCTCAGGTCATGCCCGTGCGCTTCGTCGCCCCGGCCGCGAGCGGCGCCGGCGCCCGCACGCCCACCCACCCGCACGTCGTCCGCGCCACCGCGGGCGGCTCCGGGTCGCACCTCGTCGCCCGCCTCGCCCTCGCCGAGGGCCTCGCGATCGTCCCGCCCGACACCCAGGTCGCCGCCGGCGACCTCGTCACCGTCCTGAGAGTCGCCCCATGACGCAGCCGTTCACCCACCTCGACGCCGCGGGCCACGCCCGGATGGTCGACGTCACGCACAAGCAGCCGACGGTCCGCGCCGCGACCGCGACGGGTCGCGTCGTCTGCGGGCCGGACGTCGTCGCCGCGCTGCGCGACGGCACGGTCCCGAAGGGCGACGTGCTCGCGGTCGCGCGCGTCGCCGGGATCGCCGCCGCCAAGCGCACGGCCGAGCTGCTGCCGCTCGCGCACGTCATCGGCGTGCACGGCGTCGTGGTCGACCTGCGCGTGGAGGACGACGGCGTCGCGATCGAGGTGACCGTGCGGACCGCCGACCGCACGGGGGTCGAGATGGAGGCGCTCACAGCCGTCTCGGTGACCGCGCTCGCGGTCGTCGACATGGTCAAGGGCCTCGACAAGTCCGTGTCGATCGCCGACGTCCGGCTCGAGGCGAAGACCGGCGGCAAGTCCGGCGACTGGCGGCGCGAGCCGTGACGTTCGACGCGGTCGTCCTCGCGGGCGGTCGCGCGCAGCGGCTCGGCGGTGCCGACAAGGGTTCGGTCGTCGTCGCAGGTCGTGCGCTGGTCGACCACGCGCTCGCGGCGGTCGCGGACGCCCGGACGGTCGTCGTCGTCGGTCCGCCCTCGGTCGCGCGCCCGGGCGTCCCGACCGTCCAGGAGTCGCCCGCGTTCGGCGGGCCGGTCGCCGGTCTCGCCGCGGGTCTCGCGGCTCTGCCCGCGTCCACGACCGCGATCCCGCGACTCCCGCTCGCCGGCGACGTCCCCTCCGAGCACGCCGCGCCACCGAGCACTCAGCCACCGGTCGCCGATGACGCCGTGCCCGTCGACGAGGACGCCCTCGTCGTGGTCCTGGCCTGCGACGTCCCCGGCGCCGGCCGCGTGGTGCCCGCGCTGGTCGCCGCAGCGCTCGTGGACCCCGAGGCGGACGGCGCGCGGCTGGTCG
>NZ_BHYL01000127.1:0-5394 GCF_003851725.1 Cellulomonas algicola
GATGCGCGTCTGTTCCTTGAGAACTCAACAGTGTGCCAAGTAGTCGATGCCAAGATGGTTCATCGCACGGTTTCGTGTGGTGGGTCTTGGTTGAGATTGAGAGGGCTCGTGCCACCCCGTGGATCGGGTCTTCTCGTGAACAGCCGAATCTGATTGGTCCTTCGGGACTGTTTCGTGTGTCGGTTGCTGGCCTGCTTCGGTGGGTCGGTGCCATGTAGACATTTACGGAGAGTTTGATTCTGGCTCAGGACGAACGCTGGTGGCGTGCTTAACACATGCAAGTCGAACGGTGACGACCAGCTTGCTGGTCTGATCAGTGGCGAACGGGTGAGTAACACGTGAGCAACCTGCCCCTGACTCTGGGATAACGACCGGAAACGGTCGCTAATACCGGATATGAGAGGCCCGGGCATCCGGGTTTCTGGAAAGTTTTTCGGTCAGGGATGGGCTCGCGGCCTATCAGCTTGTTGGTGGGGTAATGGCCTACCAAGGCGACGACGGGTAGCCGGCCTGAGAGGGCGACCGGCCACACTGGGACTGAGACACGGCCCAGACTCCTACGGGAGGCAGCAGTGGGGAATATTGCACAATGGGCGAAAGCCTGATGCAGCGACGCCACGTGAGGGATGACGGCCTTCGGGTTGTAAACCTCTTTCAGCAGGGAAGAAGCGCAAGTGACGGTACCTGCAGAAGAAGCGCCGGCTAACTACGTGCCAGCAGCCGCGGTAATACGTAGGGCGCAAGCGTTGTCCGGAATTATTGGGCGTAAAGAGCTCGTAGGCGGTTTGTCGCGTCTGCTGTGAAAACCTCAGGCTCAACCTGGGGCTTGCAGTGGGTACGGGCAGACTAGAGTGCGGTAGGGGTGACTGGAATTCCTGGTGTAGCGGTGGAATGCGCAGATATCAGGAGGAACACCGATGGCGAAGGCAGGTCACTGGGCCGCAACTGACGCTGAGGAGCGAAAGCATGGGGAGCGAACAGGATTAGATACCCTGGTAGTCCATGCCGTAAACGTTGGGCACTAGGTGTGGGGCTCATTCCACGAGCTCTGTGCCGCAGCAAACGCATTAAGTGCCCCGCCTGGGGAGTACGGCCGCAAGGCTAAAACTCAAAGAAATTGACGGGGGCCCGCACAAGCGGCGGAGCATGCGGATTAATTCGATGCAACGCGAAGAACCTTACCAAGGCTTGACATACACCGGAAAAGTGCAGAGATGTGCTCCCCGTAAGGTCGGTGTACAGGTGGTGCATGGTTGTCGTCAGCTCGTGTCGTGAGATGTTGGGTTAAGTCCCGCAACGAGCGCAACCCTCGTCCCATGTTGCCAGCGGGTTATGCCGGGGACTCATGGGAGACTGCCGGGGTCAACTCGGAGGAAGGTGGGGATGACGTCAAATCATCATGCCCCTTATGTCTTGGGCTTCACGCATGCTACAATGGCCGGTACAAAGGGCTGCGATACCGCGAGGTGGAGCGAATCCCAAAAAGCCGGTCTCAGTTCGGATTGGGGTCTGCAACTCGACCCCATGAAGTCGGAGTCGCTAGTAATCGCAGATCAGCAACGCTGCGGTGAATACGTTCCCGGGCCTTGTACACACCGCCCGTCAAGTCACGAAAGTCGGTAACACCCGAAGCCAGTGGCCCAACTCGTAAGAGAGGGAGCTGTCGAAGGTGGGACTGGCGATTGGGACTAAGTCGTAACAAGGTAGCCGTACCGGAAGGTGCGGCTGGATCACCTCCTTTCTAAGGAGCATCTGGCACCGGGTCCGCCTGTCATGGGTGTGCTTGTGGTGTCCAGGCCCACGCCCTGGCCGAACGTGTCGGGGGTGGTGCTCGAGGGTGGAACATCGACTACGGCCGGCTTGGTTCCGGTGGCTCCTAGTACGCCTGCAGCTCGTCTGCGGGGAGGGAACGGGGATCCACACCGGGTGATCGGGTCGGCCTGGCACGCTGTTGGGTCCTGAGGGAACAGCCGTCACGGTTGTTGACCTCGGGGTCGGGACGCGCACTTGATCCGCCTGCGGGTGGGTGGGTGCGCGTCGGCCTGCGGGCCGCCTGGTCCGGCGAACCGCTCACCGTGTGGTGGGCAGGCGCTCGGACGTTGCAGGTGAGTCACCCGGTCGTAGCTTGAGAACTGCACAGTGGACGCGAGCATCTTTGAATGATCTTTGTGGTCAAGTTTATAAGGGCACAGGGTGGATGCCTTGGCACTAGGAGCCGAAGAAGGACGTGGTAGCCTGCGATAAGCCTCGGGGAGTTGGCAAACGAACCGTGATCCGAGGATGTCCGAATGGGGAAACCCCGCACGAGTCATGTCGTGTGACCCGCACCTGAATATATAGGGTGTGTGGAGGGAACGCCGGGAAGTGAAACATCTCAGTACCGGCAGGAAGAGATATTCCGTGAGTAGTGGCGAGCGAAAGCGGATCAGGCCAAACCGTATGCGTGTTCAAGCCGGCAGGCGTTGCGCATGCGGGGTTGTGGGACCTTTCAGCTGGTTCTGCCGAACCAGCAGGGAGTCAGAAAGTCGCGTCATAGTCGAAGGGCATTGAAAGGCCCGGCACAGAGGGTGGTACCCCCGTAGACGAAATGGCGTGGCCTCCCGAGAGGGATCCCAAGTAGCTCCGGGCCCGAGAAACCTGGAGTGAATCTGCACAGACCACTGTGTAAGCCTAAATACTACCTAGTGACCGATAGCGGACAAGTACCGTGAGGGAAAGGTGAAAAGTACCCCGGGAGGGGAGTGAAATAGTACCTGAAACCGTGTGCCTACAAACCGTCGGAGCCTCCCTAGCAGGGGTGACGGCGTGCCTTTTGAAGAATGAGCCTGCGAGTTAGTGGTACGTGGCGAGGTTAACCCGTGTGGGGAAGCCGTAGCGAAAGCGAGTCCGAATAGGGCGATTTAGTCGCGTGCTCTAGACCCGAAGCGGAGTGATCTAGCCATGGGCAGGGTGAAGCGCGGGTAAGACCGCGTGGAGGCCCGAACCCACCAGGGTTGAAAACCTGGGGGATGACCTGTGGTTAGGGGTGAAAGGCCAATCAAACTCCGTGATAGCTGGTTCTCCCCGAAATGCATTTAGGTGCAGCGTCACGCGTTTCTTGCCGGAGGTAGAGCTACTGGATAGCCGATGGGCCCCACCAGGTTACTGACGTTAGCCAAACTCCGAATGCCGGTAAGCCAGAGCGTGGCAGTGAGACTGCGGGGGATAAGCTCCGTAGTCGAGAGGGAAACAGCCCAGACCACCAGCTAAGGCCCCTAAGCGTATGCTAAGTGGGAAAGGATGTGGAGTTGCACAGACAACCAGGAGGTTGGCTTAGAAGCAGCCACCCTTGAAAGAGTGCGTAATAGCTCACTGGTCAAGTGATTCCGCGCCGACAATGTAGCGGGGCTCAAGCATACCGCCGAAGCTGTGGCATTCACACGTTCGACAAGCCTTCGTGGTTCAGTCGTGTGGATGGGTAGGGGAGCGTCGTGTGGCGGGCGAAGTCGCGGGGTAACCCAGCGGTGGACGCCACACGAGTGAGAATGCAGGCATGAGTAGCGAATGACGGGTGAGAAACCCGTCCGCCGAATGACCAAGGGTTCCAGGGCCAGGCTAATCCGCCCTGGGTAAGTCGGGACCTAAGGCGAGGCCGACAGGCGTAGTCGATGGACAACGGGTTGATATTCCCGTACCGGCGAAGAACCGCCCATACCGAGCCCGGTGATGCTAACCGTCCGAGCCGGCCCACCGCACCTTCGGGTGCACCGGGCCGGGGAGCACGGGACCCGAACCGGTAGTAGGTAAGCGTATTAACAGGGGTGACGCAGGAAGGTAGCCAAGCGTGGCGATGGTAGTCCACGTCCAAGGTCGTAGGGCGAGGTGTAGGCAAATCCGCACCTCACGAGCCTGAGAGCTGACGGTGACCGCGAACGCGGGAATCTGGTGATCCTATGCTGCCAAGAAAAGCCTCGACGCGAGGTTCTAGCCGCCCGTACCCCAAACCGACTCAGGTGGTCAGGTAGAGAATACCAAGGCGATCGAGAGAATCGTGGTTAAGGAACTCGGCAAAATGCCCCCGTAACTTCGGGAGAAGGGGGGCCTGAAGCGTGAACCGACTTGCTCGGGGAGCGTGAAGGGCCGCAGAGACCAGGGAGAAGCGACTGTTTACTAAAAACACAGGTCCGTGCGAAGTCGCAAGACGATGTATACGGACTGACGCCTGCCCGGTGCTGGAAGGTTAAGAGGACGGGTCAGCCGCAAGGCGAAGCTCAGAATTTAAGCCCCAGTAAACGGCGGTGGTAACTATAACCATCCTAAGGTAGCGAAATTCCTTGTCGGGTAAGTTCCGACCTGCACGAATGGCGTAACGACTTCTCCGCTGTCTCAACCGCGAACTCGGCGAAATTGCACTACGAGTAAAGATGCTCGTTACGCGCAGCAGGACGGAAAGACCCCGGGACCTTTACTATAGCTTGGTATTGGTGTTCGGTGCGGCTTGTGTAGGATAGGTGGGAGACTGTGAAGCCGGCACGCCAGTGTCGGTGGAGTCAACGTTGAAATACCACTCTGGTCGCTCTGGACATCTAACCTCGGTCCGTGATCCGGACTAGGGACAGTGCCTGGTGGGTAGTTTAACTGGGGCGGTTGCCTCCTAAAATGTAACGGAGGCGCTCAAAGGTTCCCTCAGCCTGGTTGGCAATCAGGTGGCGAGTGCAAGTGCACAAGGGAGCTTGACTGTGAGACTGACAGGTCGAGCAGGGACGAAAGTCGGAACTAGTGATCCGGCGGTGGCTTGTGGAAGCGCCGTCGCTCAACGGATAAAAGGTACCCCGGGGATAACAGGCTGATCTTGCCCAAGAGTCCATATCGACGGCATGGTTTGGCACCTCGATGTCGGCTCGTCGCATCCTGGGGCTGGAGTAGGTCCCAAGGGTTGGGCTGTTCGCCCATTAAAGCGGTACGCGAGCTGGGTTTAGAACGTCGTGAGACAGTTCGGTCCCTATCCGCTGCGCGCGCAGGAAACTTGAGAAGGGCTGTCCCTAGTACGAGAGGACCGGGACGGACGAACCTCTGGTGTGCCAGTTGTTCCGCCAGGAGCACGGCTGGTTGGCTACGTTCGGAAGGGATAACCGCTGAAAGCATCTAAGCGGGAAGCCTGCTTCAAGATGAGGTTTCCACGGGATTCGTCCCGAGAGGCACCCCGCTAGACCACGGGGTTGATAGGCCGGATGTGGAAGAGGGGACCAACGACCCTCGCAGCTGACCGGTACTAATAAGCCGACAACTTCACCACGCATTCATTGCTACGCGTCCACTGTGCGGTTCCCGAGAGACGAACGGGAACCCGTTTGACAACTCGACAACGTTACGGCGGTCATAGCGAAGGGGAAACGCCCGGTCCCATTCCGAACC
>NZ_BHYL01000127.1:5404-5623 GCF_003851725.1 Cellulomonas algicola
TGCCGACAACTTCACCACCCATTCATTGCTACGCGTCCACTGTGCGGTTCCCGAGAGACGAACGGGAACCCGTTTGACAACTCGACAACGTTACGGCGGTCATAGCGAAGGGGAAACGCCCGGTCCCATTCCGAACCCGGAAGCTAAGCCCTTCAGCGCCGATGGTACTGCACTCGCCAGGGTGTGGGAGAGTAGGACGCCGCCGGACACCATTCAGAA
>NZ_BHYL01000128.1 GCF_003851725.1 Cellulomonas algicola
CCCGGGTTCCCCGCCGCCGGACCGGCCGCGCCGACCGCGGCGACGGCCGTCGTCCCGCAGGTCGCGGCGGCGCAGACGTGGGGCCCGCAGCAGACCGGCTGGTCCGCCACCCCGGCGGCGACGAGCCCTGTGTCGACCGGCCCCGCGAGCTTCGGCGGCCGGTACTCGTCGGGGGCCGCGGGTGGCTCGTACGCCCCGGCGTCGACGGTGAGCGGGTACGCGCCCGCGTCGGGCGTCGGCGGCTACGCGCCCGGTGGTGCGTCCGGCCGTGTCCCGGCGAACCCCGCACCGTGGGGCGGGGCGCCCACCGCGCCGGGTGCGCCGTGGGGCGCGCCCGTCGACACGACCAACACGTTCGCGACGTGGGCCCTGGTCGCCGGGGTCGTCGTGCTCGTGATCATGCTGTTCACGCCCTACGTCGTCGCGTCGGGGCTCGCGATCTGGGTCGGGGCGAAGGGTGTGGCGAGGGCGCGCGCGATCCGGCGGGACGGGCACCCGACGGCGGTCGGGATGGCACGGTCGATCGTCGGGCTGTGCCTGTCGGTCGGTGCCGCGCTGCTCTACCTGCTGTCGCTCGGTCTGGAGATCTCCCTCGGGATGTGACTCAGAGGTGCTTCTCCGGGTCGCCCATGAGCTGGGCGACGTGGTCGGGCACGTACGTCGACAGCTCGCGCGGGGGGCGCTGGTAGCCGTTGGACGCGGCGGGCCGGTCGGGCAGGTGCACCTCCTCGTGCGGCACGTCCGTGTACGGGATCGTCGACAGCAGGTGCGACATCATGTTGAGCCGCGCGTGCTTCTTGACGTCCGACTCGACGATGTACCACGGGCTCGAGGGCACGTCGGTGTGCACGAGCATCTCGTCCTTGGCGCGCGAGTAGTCCTCCCACCGGCTGATGGACTCCAGGTCCATCGGGCTCAGCTTCCACTGCCGGACGGGGTCGTTCAGGCGTGACTTGAACCGCCGCAGCTGCTCCTGGTCGGACACGGAGAACCAGTACTTGCGCAGCAGGATCCCGTCCTCGACGAGCATCTGCTCGAAGATCGGCGTCTGCCGCATGAACCGCGAGTACTCCTGCGGCGTGCAGAAGCCCATGACCTTCTCGACGCCCGCGCGGTTGTACCAGGACCGGTCGAACAGCACGACCTCGCCCGCCGCCGGCAGCTGTGCGACGTAGCGCTGGTAGTACCACTGGCCCTTCTCGCGCTCGGTCGGGGTGGGCAGCGCCGCGATGCGCACGACGCGGGGGGAGAGGTACTCGCTGATCCGCTTGATGGTGCCGCCCTTGCCGGCCGCGTCGCGTCCCTCGAAGATCACGACGACCCGTGCCCCGGTGTGCCGCACCCACTGCTGGACCTTGACGAGCTCGGCCTGGAGGCGGAACAGCTCGGCCTCGTAGACGTCGTTCGAGATCTTCCCGTCGTGGCGCTTGGCGCCCTTGCCCTTCTTCGCCATGACGGGACGTTACTGCTGGTGAGCGCTGCGCGCGGCTCGACCGCCCGAGATCCGCTGCTGCGGCACAGGAGGCGTGCCCGCTCCGCAGATGCGGACTATCATGGCGGGTCGTGACGCGTTTCCGGATCAGTGAGGCCGCCGAGCTGCTCGGCGTCAGCGACGACACCGTCCGACGCTGGGTCGACGCGGGCGTGCTGGTGGCCGCCCCCGACGACGCCGGGCGCGCGACCGTCGACGGTGCAGCGCTCGCGGTCGTCGCCGTCGAGCGGGCGCACGCGCCCGCCGACCCCGCGTCGCACGGCACGTCCGCGCGCAACCGGCTCCCGGGGCTCGTCACCCGTGTCGTCACCGACACGGTCATGGCGCAGGTGGAGATGCAGTGCGGCCCGTTCCGGGTCGTGTCCCTCATGTCCAGCGAGGCGGTCCGCGACCTCGGCCTCGAGGTCGGGTCGCTCGCGGTCGCGGTCGTGAAGGCGACGACGGTCGTCGTCGAGACGTCGGGAGGAAGTCGATGACACGCAGTCGAGGCACCCGCGCACTCGTCGGAGCCGTCGTCGCGCTCGTCGCGGTCGCCGGGTGCTCGGCCGCCGAGCCCGAGTCCCCGGCGACCGGGCCGAGCGGGTCGGCCGACGCCCTCAGCGGCACGCTCACCGTGTTCGCGGCCGCGTCGCTGAAGGGCGCGTTCGACGAGCTCACCGCCGACTTCGCGGACGCGCACGCCGGCGTCGACGTCCAGCCCACCACCTACGACGGGTCGTCCACGCTCGCGACGCAGCTCGTCGAGGGCGCTCGCGCCGACGTGTTCGCGTCCGCCGACGAGACGACCATGGGCACGGTCGACGACGCGGGCCTCGTCGAGGGGGCGCCGACGCTGTTCGCGACGAACACGCTCCAGATCGTCGTGCCCGCCGGCAACCCGCACGGGATCGCGTCGCTCGCCGACCTCGCCGCGCTCGCGTCGTCGGGCGGTCGCGTCGTGCTGTGCGCCGCGCAGGTGCCGTGCGGCGCCGCGGCGCGGAAGGTCCTCGACGCCGCCGGCGTGGCCCTGACGCCCGCGAGCGAGGAGCAGAACGTCACCGCCGTGCTCACCAAGGTCGTCGCGGGGGAGGCCGACGCCGGGCTCGTCTACCGCACCGACGTGCTCGCCGCCGGTGACGACGTCGAGGGGATCGACGTCGACGAGGCCGCGGACGTCGTGAACCGGTACCCGATCGCGGTGCTCGGCACGGGCTCCCGCTCCGCGCAGGACGCCGAGGTCGCCCAGGCGTTCGTCGACCTCGTGCTCTCGGACGCCGGTCAGCAGGTGCTCGCCGACCGGGGGTTCGCCGCGCCGTGACAGCCGCGTGGGCCGAGCGGGTGCCGGCGTCCCGGACGGCCGACCACCGCGCGGCGAGCGTCACCCCGCTGCTGCTGAGGCTGCCGGCGGCGCTCGCGCTGGGTCTGCTCGTGCTCCCCGTCGTCGCGCTCGTCGTGCGCGCCGACTGGGGGTCGCTGCCCGCCGACGTCACGTCGCCCGAGGCGCTGTCCGCGCTCGGGCTGTCGCTCGTGACGTCGACCGCGTCGACCGTCGCCTGCCTGCTGCTGGGTGTGCCGCTCGCCGTGGTGCTGGCCCGGTCCCGCGGGTGGACGGCCGACGTGCTGCGCGCGCTCGTCACGCTCCCGCTGGTCCTGCCGCCGACCGTCGGGGGCATCGCGCTGCTGTTCCTCCTGGGCCGTCGCGGGCTGCTCGGGCAGGCGCTGGACACGTGGTTCGGCGTGACCATCCCGTTCACGACGCTCGCCGTCGTCATCGCGCAGACGTTCGTCGCGATGCCGTTCCTCGTCCTGGGCGTCGAGGGCGCGCTGCGGACGGTCGGCACGCGCTACGAGACGGTCGCCGCGACCCTGGGCGCGGGCCGGTGGACCGTGCTGCGCCGCGTGACGCTGCCGCTCGTCGCGCCGGGCCTGGTCAGCGGCACGGTGCTGTGCTTCGCGCGGGCGCTCGGTGAGTTCGGCGCGACCGCGTTGTTCGCGGGCAGCACCGCGGGCGTCACCCGGACGATGCCGCTCGCGATCTACGCCGCGTTCAACGGCGCGGGCGTCTCGCAGGGCACCGCCGTCGCCCTGTCGCTCCTCCTGGTCGCCGCCGCGGTCGCCGTGCTGCTCGCGGCGCGCGCATGGCGACCCGGGCGGGCGGCGTGAGCGGGGTACCCGGGCCGGCCGGCGCGCGCGGGTTGCCGGGTCCGTCCGGGACGCTCGTGGCGGACGTCCGCGTGCGGCGCGGGGCCTTCGCGCTCGACGCCGCGCTGCACGTCGAACCCGGCACGGTCGTCGCGGTGCTCGGCCCGAACGGTGCGGGCAAGTCGACGCTCCTCGACGTCCTCGCGGGCCTGCTCGTCCCGGACGACGGCACCGTCCGGTCGGGGGAGCGGGTCCTCACCGACGTCCCTCCCGGCGGCCGTGCGACGGTCGTGCGTCCCGAGCGCCGGTCCGTCGGGCTGCTCGGCCAGGACCCGCTCGTCTTCCCGCACCTGAGCGCACGCGAGAACGTCGCCTTCGGGGTGCGGGCACGCGGCGGCGCGAGCGCGCGGTCGGCACGGGCCGAGGCGGACGAGTGGCTCGGCCGCGTCGACCTGGCCGGGCTCGCCGACCGGCGGCCGACCGCGCTCTCGGGCGGGCAGCGCCAGCGCGTCGCGCTCGCG
>NZ_BHYL01000129.1 GCF_003851725.1 Cellulomonas algicola
GGCGGGAACAGGCCACCCGCTGCGCGCTGCTGCGCGGCGCGCAGCTGGGCGGCCCGACGCGCGAGCGCCGCCTGGCGGGCGCGCGCGGCGCGGACGGACGCGGGCGTCGCGACGTCGACGCCGAGCGTCGAGAGGACCGCGGCGATGGGGTTGGCGACGGAGAACGACCCGTCGCCCTCACCGGCCCACAGCAGCCCGACGACCTTGCCGTCCTCGTCGACGACGACGGACCCGGAGTCGCCGCCCGCGGAGAACGACGGCTGTCCCTCGTCGGGCTCGACGCGGATCTGGTCCCGCAGGGTGCGCCAGCCGATGCCGGGGCCGAAGTCGACGGACGTCGTGAAGTCGGTGGACACGACACGCCCGGTCCGCAGACCGGTCGTGCGGCCGTGCTTGCGGACGACGGAGCCGTCGACGGCGGGGGCGGAGCCGGTGACCGCGCCGATGCCGACGACGCCCGGCACCCACGCCGCACCGGGCGCGATGGCGACGACGGCGGCGTCGATGCGGTCGGTGAGGGTGCCGCGGACGAGCAGGCCGAACTGGTCCCCGCGCGCGGCGCCGTCCGCGAGCGCGGGCTGCACCCAGCGGCTCCCGACGTCCTCGAGCCCGTCGCCGGCGGCGACGTGCCAGTTCGTGAGGGCGAGCGCGCGGCCGGTGTGCCGCTCGACGACGACGACGCCGAGCGTGCCGTTGACGGACCGCAGCTCGGCGGAGGTCGCGCCCTGGATGGTCACGGGGTCGACGGGGCCGATGCTGATGCCGCCGGCGAGCGGTCGCACGCGTCCGCGCATGAGGGTCGTCACGTCGTCGACGGCCGGGGCCTCGTGGTGCAGGACGACGCGGTGCTCGACGACGTCGGTGGGGACGCCGTCGATGGCGGCGGGGATCCGCTGGTCGTCGTCGAGGTCGGCGGCGTCGAGCTTGCGGGTGACGTGGACGACGATGGCCTGCCGTCCGGTGGGCCGGCCGTCGGACCACTTCTCGCCGATGTCGACGCCGACCACGCCCGGGCGGGCGATGAGCGAGTCCTCGTGGGTGCGCTTCGTCGGGCGGATCTGCTCCCGGCTGAGGGGCTCGGGCGCGCTGTCCTGCTCGGTCATGTCGTGCGTCTCCTCGGTTCGAAGTCCACGGTCCCGGCCCGCTCCGGCGCCGTCGCCGCGGGGGCGGACCGGACGGCGTGAGCTCGGGCGGGTGCTGGCGAGGAGCGCCCGCGGCCTGCCCAGATACACGTCCGGGGAAGAAATCTTGGTGCACGTGTATCTGGTGGCGGGAGCCCCGCTCCTGAGGGTCGACCCCGGCACGGGGGGACGGGCGCTCGCAGGCGCGCGGGACGGGAGCGCACCCGGTCCGCGGCGGAGCCGGTCAGCTGTCCGTGTCGTCCTTGTCGGGGTTGTCCGGGCCGCCCTACTGTGTCAGGGGCGCGGCCGCCCGACGAGGCCAGCCTGTGAGGGGTCCATGATGAGTGACGACCTGGTGGAGCCGGTGGACGCCGCGCTCCGCGAGGGAGAAGGGCTGGCCGACCAGGCCGCCCGGGCCGTGGTCGCGTACCGCGACGGCGACAGGGCGCCGCTGGCGGCGCTCGTGCACGTGATGACGCCCCTGCTGTGGCACACGGTCCGCGCTCAGGGCGTGGACGCGGAGCAGGCGCAGGACATCGTGCAGAACGTCTGGCTGACCCTCGTGCGTGACATCGAGTCGATCCGCGACCCGCGGGCGACGCTGCAGTGGATGCTCGTCACCGCGAAGCGGGCGGCGTGGCGTGCGGTGCGGCGAACCCGCGAGGACCTGGTGCGGCACGAGCATGACGAGCACGTGACCGACTGGCTCTCGGCCCCGGCCGAGGACCGGCCGGACACCGTCGCGGTGCGCTCCGAGCGGGACCGGGTGCTCTGGGAGCACGTCGGCACGCTGCCGGACCGTTGCCGCCGGCTCCTGGGGCTGGTCGCGCTGGTCGACCGGCCCGACTACACGGTGGTGTCCCGGGCGCTCGGGATGCCGGTCGGGAGCATCGGCCCGACCCGCGGCCGCTGTCTCGCGAAGCTCCGCCTCGCCCTCTCCAACGACCCCGCCTGGAGCATGTCATGAGCACCGACGAGAGCACCCTCGCCCTGGTCGCCGCGGGTTCGCTGGACGTGGCCGACGTGGAGATCCTGCAGCAGCTCGCGTCGCTGGTCGGCGCGTCCGACCCGGTCCCGGCGGGCCTGGTCGACCGGATCGGCATGGCCCTGACGATCGAGGCGCTGCACGCCGAGCTCGCGGAGCTGCACCTGGTCGGCGAGCCGGCGCTCGCGGTCCGTGCGGACGAGACGAGCATCGAGGCCGGCACGATCACGTTCACGACGGACGTGCTCACGGTGATGATCTCCGTGCACCCGGAGGCGGACCGCGTGCGGGTCGACGGCTGGGCCGCACCGGCGAGCGAGCTCTCGGTGGAGCTGCACCAGTCCGGTGACGTGACGACGGTGACGTCCGACGCGGACGGCCGCTTCTCGTTCTCCGACGTCGAGCGGGGCCCCGCGCGGCTCGTCCTGCGGCGACCGGAGGAGCCGCAGGTGCCCATCGTGACCCCGCAGATCGAGCTCTAAGGCACCGATGTCGGACCCGGGCGGCCCGGCGGCCGCCGGGCCGCCCACCGTCGACGTCCTCGCCGAGGCGCTGGTGCGCGCCGAGACCGAGAACGCCGAGGGTCGTCCGACGCGTGCCCGCCGACGCCTGCGCCCGCTGCTGCACGACCTGGAGGCCCTGCCGGGGTCGCCGGACGTCGTGCGGCTGCGGGCGCGCGCGCTCGTCGAGCTCGCGAAGGCGGACTTCGAGACGCGCGGCGCCCCGGGTCCGGCGCTCGACGAGCTCGACGCGATGCTCGTCGAGCACGAGCGGGACCCGGCGCGTGGCTGGGCGGGCCTGGTGCCGGCGGTCGCGGGGCTGCGCGGGCTGCTCGCGCTGCGGGCGGGCCGTCAGCACGAGGCGCTGCACTGGCTCGACGAGGCGGTCGCGTCGATCGACGACGCGGACCCGATCGACGCGTGCCGCGTGCTGCTCAACCGCGGGGTCCTGCACTCGGACATGCACCACGTGTCGTTGTCGCGGGCGGACTACGCGGAGTGCGCGCGGCGCTCGCGGCGCGCGGGCTTCGAGCTGCTGACGTTCAAGGCGGAGCACAACCTCGGCTACCTGGACTTCGTCGCCGGGAACCTGCCGGACGCGCTCGCGCGCATGGAGGCGGCGGCGCGGATCCTGCCGGGGCCGCCCCGGCCGACGGCGCTCCTGGACCGCGCGCGCGTGCTCCTCGAGGCGGGGCTGGTCGGCGTGGCGGACCAGGCGCTCGCGGAGGCGGCGGCGTCGTTCGAGCAGCACCACCGGGTGCGCGACGTCGCGGAGTGCGAGCTGGGCCGCGCGGAGTGCGCGCTGCTGCGGGGTGACGTCGCGGCGGCCCGGAGGTTCGCGGCGTCGGCGGAGCGACGGTTCCGTCGCCGGCGCGAGGACGCGTGGGTCGTGCGGGCGGCGCTGCTGGGGCTGCAGGTCGACGCGGTCGCGTACGCGCAGGCGCCGGCGGACGCGGCGACGCGGGCGCTGTGGGCGGGCCTGTCGCGCAGGGCGGGCCGGCTGGAGGCGACGTGCCGGGCGTCGGGCCGCACGGCGTGGGAGGTCGGCGCGGCGTACGTGCGGATCGAGGCGGACCTGGCGCGCGGCGCGCTCGACGACCCGGAGGCGCTGCTCGAGCAGCTCGGCACGGTGCGGGGGAGCGACCCGATCTCGGTCCGGCTGCACGGCCGCTGGATCCGCGCGAAGCTCGCGCAGGCGGCGGGGGACCGGGCGAGGGCGGCGCGCTTCGTGCACGCGGGGCAGCGAGACCTGGCCCTGCACCGGTCCCGGTTCGGGTCGCTGGACCTGCGGACGGCGGGCGCGGTGCACGGGCGGGCCCTCGCGTCGCTCGACGTCGAGCTCGCGCTGTCGACGGGCCGCGCGACGGCGCTGCTGGACGCGGCGGAGCGGATCCGCGCGGTGATCGGCGGGACGCCGCGGGTCAACCCGCCGAGCGACCCGGAGTCGGCCGCGCTCCTGTCGCAGCTCCGACGGCTCATCGACGACAGCCGCGGCGTCATCGGCCGCGCGAGCGCGGACCCGCAGCGGGCGCGCGCGTTCCGGGAGGCGCAGCGCCTCAAGCACGAGATCCTCGCGCGCTCGTGGCACGAGCGGGGCGAGGCGGGTGACGAGCGTCCGGGGCGTGCGTCGGAGGTGCGGCGCCTGCTCGCCGGGCGGCCGGGCAGCACGCTCGTGGACATCGGCGTGCACCGGGGTGAGCTGCTCGCGGTCGCGGTCACCGCGCACCGCACCGAGCTGCACCGCCTCGGGCCGGCCGCGGAGCTGTCCGAGCTGGTGCGCCGCGTGCACGCGGACCTCGAGGTCACCGCGAACCCGCTGGTCCCGGTCGAGCTGCGCGAGGTCGCGCAGCGCGCGCTGCGGCACGGGCTCGCGGCGATGGAGGCTCGGCTGGCGCCGCTGCTGGGCGCCCCCGACGAGCTCGTCGTGGTCGCGACCGGCTGGCTCGCGGCGCTGCCGTGGTCGATGCTCGCGGCGCGCGCCGGCCTGCCGACCGTCGTCGCCCCGTCGGTGCACCACTGGGTCCGGTACACGGGGACGGTCGGCGCGATGCCGGGTCGTGTGACCGCCGCGGCGGGTCCGGGCCTGCGGCACGCCGACGACGAGGTGCGCGAGGTCGCGGCCCTCTGGCCCGACGGCGAGGCGGTGGTCGGCGCCGACGCGACGGTCGCGCGCATGATCGCGCTGCTCGGGTCGCCGGGCGTCGTGCACCTGGCCGCGCACGGCCGGCACGAGCCCGACAACCCGTTGTTCTCGTCGGTCCGCCTGGCCGACGGCCCGCTCTTCGCGCACGAGCTCGACGCGGGTGCGCAGACCCCGGACCTCGTCGTGCTGTCGAGCTGCGAGGTCGGCCGGGCGTCGGTGCGGGCGGGCGGCGAGGCGCTCGGCATGGCGAGCGTGCTGCTGCGTCGCGGGGTCGGCTGCGTGGTGGCGGCGATCGCCCCGCTGCCGGACGAGACGGCGATGCGCGTGATGACGCGGACGCACGTGCTGCTGCGCGAGGGTGCTCCCGTGGCGCGCGCGGTCGCCACCGCGGTTGCGGAGGACGCCGACCGCACGGGGACCGTCGCGCCGCTCATGTGCTTCGGTGCCCCGGTCTGACCCCGCGTGACGGTGCGACCGGACCCGGCGTCCTGACCGACCCGGCGTCCTGACCGACCCGGCGCCCTGACCGACTCGGCGCCCTGACCGACCCGGCGCCCTGACCGACCGGGCGACCGTGCGGCGCACGCGATTTGGGTGGCGCGGGGGACGTGTCGTACTCTTGTCGGGCCCAAGACCGCCGGTCGTCGGCGTCACGTTCCGTGACCTCGACCGAAGTCCCGCAGCAGCGGAGGCCAGCGCAGGTGAGAGTTCCCCGACGGACCGGCCCCGCCGCGTCCTGACGTCGAGCCCCGCGCCTGCGCGGGGCTCTTTCGTTTGTCGGGGTGCAGACCGGTGGCACCACCATCGGAAGGATTGCCATGGCGAGGCCGGACAAGGCAGCCGCTGTCGCAGAGCTCACGGACCGGTTCCGTGAGTCCAACGCGGCCGTGCTGACCGAGTACCGCGGGCTCACCGTCGCGCAGCTCAAGCGGCTGCGCAAGGCGCTCGGCGGTAACGCAACCTACGCCGTGGTGAAGAACACGCTGACCGCGATCGCGGCCAAGGAAGCCGGCCTGACGGGCCTCGACGACGCGCTCAAGGGCCCGTCGGCGATCGCCTTCGTCACCGGCGACCCGGTCGAGGCCGCGAAGGGTCTGCGTGACTTCGCCAAGGCGAACCCCGCGCTGGTCATCAAGGGCGGTGTCCTCGACGGACGCGCCCTGACCGCTGCGGAGGTCACCAAGCTCGCGGACCTCGAGTCCCGCGAGGTGCTCCTGGCCAAGGCGGCCGGTGCGATGAAGGCCAAGCTCTACCAGGCTGCCTACGTCTTCACCGCGAACACCGCCCAGGCCGCCCGTGTCATCGATGCCCTGCGCCAGAAGCAGGAGTCGGAAGGCGCAGCCGCCTGACCCTCGCGGTCACGCGTCGCGCACACCCCCACATCTGCTTCGGCAGCCGGCACGGCTGACCGGGCACCCGACGAAAGGAACGCCATCATGGCGAAGCTCAGCACCGACGAGCTCATCGAGCAGTTCAAGGGCCTCACGCTGATCGAGCTCTCCGAGTTCGTGAAGGCCTTCGAGGAGGTCTTCGAGGTCACCGCCGCCGCCCCCGTCGCCGTCGCCGCGGCCCCCGCCGCCGGTGGCGCGGGCGCCGAGGCCGAGGCCGAGGAGGAGAAGGACTCGTTCGACGTCGTCCTCGAGGCGGCCGGCGACAAGAAGATCCAGGTCATCAAGGAGGTGCGCGCCCTCACGTCCCTCGGTCTCAAGGAGGCCAAGGACCTGGTGGACGAGGCCCCCAAGGCCGTCCTGGAGGGTGTCAACAAGGAGGCCGCCGAGAAGGCGAAGGCGCAGCTCGAGGGCGCCGGCGCCACGGTCACCCTCAAGTGATCTGACTCCGGCCCGGTCCTGCGACCGGCAGCCGGAGGCGCACTGCACGACGAAGGCCGCACCCCGTCGAGGGTGCGGCCTTCGTCGTCCCCCGGCGCGGTACGACGGGGAGGCCGGGGGAGCGGCCTCAGGGGTGGCCGGCGTGACCGCCGAGACCGGGCAGGTCGGGGAGCCCGTGCGAGCCGTGCGGCTGCGCGTGC
>NZ_BHYL01000130.1 GCF_003851725.1 Cellulomonas algicola
GTCCTTCGCATCTAAGCCGAGCTCCCTGGCCAGCCTTCGCCGCGCCCACCGTCAGCCCCACCTCTCGCTGCCCCGCCTCCCCCTCGGTCCTGCGCCCCGCGTCGTGCGTCACGCTCGTGATGAGCCCCCGGGAACACGCGGTGGCCGCCGCTCGGGGTCGCAGCTCGCGCGTGCGCGGCCGCTCTCGGCGGTCGCGTACTGCGACTCGCAAGGCGCGGCGCTCACGGCAGACGGCAGACCGCGGCACCAAGCGAGTCACGTGCAAGACACCAGCTCGGGCGCCGCACCCCTCGGTCGCGCCGAATCAAGGCCGCATCGGCGGCAGCGGTGCCGACGACACGGTGTCGGGACCCTGCAGCTCACGTCAGGCCTGAGATTGGTACGTCGGCCTCAAGGACAGCGACGACCAGTACGTGCCCGAGAGTCACTCCCCTTTCGAGAACGCTCGCGGCCGAACGCCAGGGCGCTTCATGCCGGCGGTGAGAGTTACGCCTTGGCGGCGGACGTCCTAGAACGCCCGGCGTTTCACGTGAAACATCAATGTCCCGCGCGCGCTCCGCCGCTACCAGCGCTCGCCGCCGACCTGCCTAAGACGTTGTCGGCAGCAACACGGCCGAGGAGTTCTTCATCGCACCCCCTCGGGCCGTCGCGTACCCGAGCCGCCAGACATGTCTCAGACAGTCGTGATACCTCGCACGTGCTGGGCGCGTGGTCGATCTGACGCCCGGTGGCAGTCGCGACGGGCGGTACCGCGCTCGTCCGGCCAAACGGACCGCGTCCGCCTCGCCCTGGGCAGGACGGGCACCCCACGTCCTCGACGCCTGTCCACCTGTCCGCTGTCGGCCGCCAACGCAGACTCCCGCACATGCCTCGACGTGTGCGCCGCGCCTGAATCGTCGACGCCAGGCGAGGTAAGTCGCATGTGTGCGCTGGTGTGCGTGACACGCTCGAAGGTGCCGAGCTCGGGTCGAACCGCACCGCTCGAGTGCGCCCATCGCCGCCCCGTGGACTCGTCATCGCTCGTACTTCCGGCCGCGTCCGACGCCGCAGGAATTGCCTCGGCCCGAACGGGATGTCCGTTCGCCAGGACGGCCGCCCTTCTGCTCGCTTGACGGGACGGGGGCAGCGTGGTTTCACGTGAAACGGATCGCGCGGTGACTTTGACTGAAGAGTCGACGCTCGCAGCATCCACCTGGGTCACCAGGGCGCCACGGCCCCAGCCCTTCGCCCAGCGAGCGGCGTCCTGATCCGACGGATTGTCGCGAGCCGCGGCCGACCTCACTTGCCGCGAGCCGCGGCCGGCCACACTTGCCGCGAGCCGCGGCCCGCCACACTTGTCGCGAGCCGCGGCCGACCACAGGGCCCCGATGCGCCATGGTCGGACGGACTAGCGCCCATCGCACCAGAATCGGCAAGCAGAGACCGTCAGGCGGCCACCAGCCACGCCGTGGAGATCTCACGGTGAACGCGACTCGCTTAAGCGATCGTCATCGACAGCACCTGGCACGGTCTGCGCTGAGTGCTCGTGCGTGCCCGAGGCCTCCCTTGAACCCTGGGCGGCGCGCCCCGTCAACCCGACTCATCTCAACGACCGTGCCCAGCCGGATACGCTCCCGTCCAGCACGCTCTTGTTCTACATGGCACCCGCCAACTCACGCCCCGGTTGCCCGTCATGGCCCACGTCGCCGCCTTCGCGATGCGCACGTCATGCGCCTGACAACCTGTCGGGCCGCGTCAACGGAGCTGGTCAGCTACTCAAGCGACCGGCGTCTCGCACGGCGTCCGAGCTCTTGGTCCCGCTGCGTGGGCCGTTGCTTCGGACCGCCACCACGTCGCACCCAGACGCGCGGGGCGACTTCACGCGCGACCGGTTCCGGCGGGCCGGTCGCGCACCTCGCCCCAGCAAGGATGCGTCGCTCACTCACCGAGCCAGTCTCGACGACCCGCCTTCGCCGTGGATCGCGTGGCGCACTCGATGGACGGAGCATGGATTCCGGCGACACCAACGCGCCAACGACGTCCGCGGCTCCGGGACTCACCACGTGACGGCGGCTCTCCGGTTCGTTGGTCGACCGGGACGCCGAAGGACCTCGAGGCGTTCACGCGCGATGCACCGCCTGAGCGGCGCCCACCTCGTGGGTCCGACACGGGTGCGGGCAGGTCGTCGTGTTGGTTGAGCCGGCCGCACGATCCGGGTGCACGCCGATCAACCCAGCCTTCGCGTACGCATATCTCCTGCACTCCGGAGACTCGCCTCGAGCGATGGCCAGTCCCTCGATCGGTACACCTAGTCGTGTCAGCAGTCTCGCCGTACCCGAGCGTCGCCGTGCCGCGCGGCGTCGGAAGCCCTGTCAGACGGCTCCGCCCGTTGGTGGCCCGCTCGCCGCATAGGTCGCATGACCAACGGAACGGAACGCCTGCGCGTGCCCCCTGAACCGGAAGGCGGACCGCCTTATCGGCAGCCGCTCGCTGAACGACGGTCTCGGACTCCGGCCGTTTCACGTGAAACGCCTCGCCGGCGCGAGACCGTGCGCTCGTTCGTGGACGGACCCGGACCTCGTGGGCGGACCCGGACCCGGCACCGCGGCAGTGGCGAAACCCCGCCGGCGCCAAGATCGGCGCCATCGCCGATCGCTGACGCGATGGAATCCACAAGCCTGCAGGCTTGATGCGATTCTCCCTAAGGGAACCGCTGAGACTGATGTTGGCGCCTCGATGGCCTTCAGACGCTGCTCAAGCGGTGCTTCTTGGGCGGTTTGCGACCGCCAGGACGGCAATCTGGCCGTTGCTCGCGCCTAACCGCCTCGGACGCGGCTTGCCCACCACCAGCGATGGCGCGCCGCGCCGCCCACATCCTTCGGCTAACACTGGGCTCTGGTGCGGGTTGTCCCGACTCCCCGCCCTGCTCGACCGTGAATGCGAGAAGCAAGCCCGAGAGGAGTGAGCTTCTTGGCCTGCCGGCGTCTGACGAGGTTCGGCCCAGGGAGGTCGCTCCCGGGAAAGTCGTCGCTACCTGTCCGCCAGAGCGGCGATGTCGGCGCGGAGCCACCGGGAACACCGCGCCCCGCACGCACCCAGCTACCTCGTTGAGCGCTCCCGCAGCACCGGGGATGACGCCACGCAGAGTTCCATGTGTGGTCGTGCCCCGTTGATCACGCAAGGCCGAGGCAAGCACGACAACGTCCACGCCGACGCCACGAGGACCAGACGCGGCGGCCCTACTCGTTTCACGTGAAACACCGAACGCCGCGGGGCGAGACCTGCTGGCTCTCCGCGCGCCGCCGGGGCGCCCAGAGGAACGGCAACGCCGGTGACGGCAATAGCTGGGCGAGCGTTTCACGTGAAACAGGCGCTCCCGCGTCGCGGGCCGCGACGCGGGCGTGACGTCATCGCGTTCACTTCTGAGTCCCCGCCCACGACCCGAAGCTCGGCCGCGCACATGACCGCTCGACGAAGCAGGCCTGCGCGCCGAACTGGCCCGGGAAAGCGACGAGGGCGGGGCGACCGTAGTCACCCCGCCCTCCCGACGATCTCCCCGGATCAGGCCGGGCGGATCACCACGTGCCGGTCGGGCTCGACGCCCTCGGAGTCGCTCGAGAGTCCCGCTGCGGCCACGGCGTCGTGGACGACCTTCCGCTCGAACGGGTTCATGGCCGTGAGGGCAACGGGTGCGCCCGATGTCTTGACCCGCGCGATCGCGTCCTCCGCGACGCCGACGAGCTCCGTCCGACGAGCCGCCCGGAACCCGGCGACGTCGAGCATGAGGCGGCTGCGCTCCCCCGTCTTCGTCTGCACGGCGAGGCGCGTCAGCTCCTGCAGCGCGTCGAGCACCTCGCCGTCGCGGCCGGCGAGACGGCGCAGCGAACGGTCCTCCCGATCCTCGGAGACGATCTCGACAGCGGCACGACCGTGGTCGATGTCGATGTCGATGTCGCCGTCGAGGTCGGCGATGTCGAGGAGCTCCTCGAGGTAGTCCGCGGCGATCTCGCCCTCTTCCTCGAGGCGCTTGGTGCTGGTGGACTCGACCGCTTCGTCGGGCGAGCTCGGGCTCATGAGGTCTCTCCGATCGTCGACAGGATTGTCGGCTGGGGTAGGTGGACGGGTTCTACGACCGCGTCGGGCTGTCGGGGCCGGCACCGTCGCCGCCCGCACCGCCGTGCGCCTCGCGAGGGGACTGCGTGCGAGAAGCACCGCTGCCGCCGGCCTTGGTGCCGCCCGACTTGGCAGGGCCGGTCTTGCCCGCGCCGGGCTTCGCACCGCCGGACTTGGCCGGGCCCGCCTTGGGCGCACCGCCCTTCGTCTGGCCACTCTTGGGTGCCGAGCCCTTCGAGCTCCCACCGGCCGAGGGCGTGGTCGTCCCGCTGCCGGTGACAGGGCTCGACGACGGCGACGTAGCGGCATCCTCAATGCCCGTGCCCGCACCTGCCGTCGAGCCCGGGGCACCCGCGACGCCCTTGGCCCGGTCCTTCCGCTTGGGCTGCTGACGCTGGCCCCGCGGCTTCTCCTCGATGACGGCGGTCGAGGTGGTCGGCTCCTCGAGCGTGACCCCGCGGGCGGCGGCTCGGCGCGCCTTGCGCTCCTTCATCAGGCGCTCGGCCTCGGAGCCCGGCGCCGGCATGCGGCGGATCGTGTAGAACTGCTGGCCCATCGACCACAGGTTCGTGGTGGTCCAGTAGATGAGGACACCGATGGGGAAGTTGACGCCCGAGAACGCGAAGATCAGCGGCAGGACGTAGAGCAGCACCTTCTGCTGCTGCGCCATCGGGCCCTGCAGCGCCGCGGGCGGCATGTTCTTCATGGTCAGCTGGCGCTGCGTGAGGAACGTGGTCGCGGACATCGCGATGATGAGGACGACGGTCACGACGCGGATGTGCCAGTTGTCGCCGGCGGTCATGAACGTGCCGGACAGCGGGGCGCCGAAGATGGTGGCGGCCTCGGCCTGAGCGGCGAGCGCGGGCGTCATGGGGCCGATGGGGTCGTAGGTGCCGGCGGCGATGCGCGGCAGCTCGATGAGTACCCGGAACAGGGCGAAGAAGATCGGCGACTGGAGCAGGATCGGCAGGCAGGACGCGAACGGGTTCGTGCCGTGCTTGCGGTAGAGCTCCATCGTCTCGCGGCTCATGGCCTCACGGGACGCGGGGTCGGTCTTCCCCTTGTACTTCTTCTGGATCGCCTGCATCTCAGGCGCGAGCAGCTGCATGCCGCGCGACGCCTTGATCTGCTTGAAGAACAGCGGGATCAGCAGGATCCGGATCACGATCACGAGACCGACGATCGACAGGCCCCATGCAGCGCCGCTCTCGGGGTCGAGCCCGAGGGTCGTGAACAGGGCGTGGAACTGGACCATGATCCAGGCCACGACGGTCATGATCGGACTGAGCAGTCCGTCGAACCACGACATCCGGGGGCTCCTCGGAGGGGATCAGTGCGTGGACGGAGCCACGTCAGGGTGACGGTGAAGACGGTGGTGGTGGTGCGGGGGACGCGCCGGTGGAACGTCGTCGACGCCCCCGGGGTTCCACGGGTGGCACCGCAGCAGCCGGCGGACGGCGAGCCACGAACCGTGGAGCAACCCGTGCCGCGTGACGGCGATGACGGCGTACTGCGAGCACGACGGGTAGAAGCGGCAGGTAGGCGGGGTCATCGGCGAGATGAACCGCTGGTACCCCCGCAGGAGGAGCAGCACGAGCTGCGCCGGCAGACGCACGGCACCACGCACCACGGATCGCCAGGTCATGGGGCGGCTACGCCTGGGACGTGCGCGACGTGAGGCGCCGCGTCGCGGATGCGAGCGCGGAGTCGAGGTCTGCGCCCAGTCGCACGTACTCGGCCGTCGCCGCGGGAGGGAGCGCCCGGACGACGAGTCCCGCGTCCGCGGGGAGCGAGTCGAGGCGGGCCCGCACGAGCTCCCGCAGCCGTCGCTTGACGAGGTTGCGGCGGACCGCCGTGCCCACGGCCTTGGACACGACAAGACCGACCACGGGACCGTCGGGTCCCGGGTCGGTCTTGGTCGTCAGGTGCACCACGAGGGTGTCCCGGCCGCTGCGCGCACCACGCCGCACCGCCTGCTCGAAGTCGGCAGCACGGCGCATCCGGTGCGCTGCGGGCAGCACCGGCGCTGGCGTCAGGCCGAGAGCTCGGAGCGACCCTTGCGGCGACGGGCCGCGAGGATCGCGCGACCCGCGCGGGTGCGCATGCGCAGACGGAAGCCATGCGTCTTGGCGCGGCGCCGGTTGTTCGGCTGGAACGTGCGCTTGCTCACGAGAGTCTCCACTACATCCGGGTTGGGCCCCGCGCGTGGGCGCGTGACCTGGGTCTGTCTGCCGAGCTCGACTGCTCCAAGGACACGCACGCGGCGTGTGGCGTCAGGGCGCGCCAGCAGGAGCCATCAGGAAGGCTGGACAACGGTACGCCGCGTCGTCGCGGCCGGTCAAATGGGCGGGAGCGCCACGTCTGCCTGCCGGGAGCCTACCCGGACACCTGGTGAGGTCACCCGGCAGGACGCCTCCCCCGGCGCGTCGTCGGGGGCTAGCATCGTTCGTCGTCGCCGTGCCTGTGGACGTCGTGGACCATCCCGTGTGGAGAGGTCGATCTCGACGAGCCGCTGTCGGCGCACCACGGCCCGGCGTCGTGCCGTCAGGACGGGTGCGAGGCGACCGCGCACAGGTGTGGACAAGTATGTGGACAACGGGGGCCGTGCGAGACTCGACCACTCCACGATCGATCAGCTGAGGTAGGACGTTGTCACAGGACGAAGAGCTCGCCCGGGTCTGGGGCCACGTCGTCGCGACCCTCGAGGCGAGCCCTGACATCACGCCGCGGCAGATCGCCTTCGTCCGGCTCGCACGTCCGCTCGGGCTGCTCGACGGCACGTTGCTGCTGGCGGTGGGCAACGACCTGACGAAGGACTACCTCGAGACGCGCGTGCGCTCGGAGGTCACGGACGCCCTCTCGGACGCCCTCGACCGCGAGGCCCGCTTCGCGATCACGGTCGACCCGGAGCTGGCGAGCGACACCACGCCGTCGCTGCGTGTCGTCCCTCCCGCTCCCCCGGCTCCGCTCGACCGGAACGACGGGTCGCCGCGCCGCGAGGACGGGTCGGACGAGGTCTCCGACCGCAGCGACCGCCCGGACCTGTCCGTGGTGCACGGGGGCCAGGACGACGACGGTCCCGGGCCTGGTCGGGTCGCGATCGACGACCGTCCGCTGCCGTCGGGCCGCAAGCAGGCGTCGGAGCCGGCGCGGCTCAACCCCAAGTACCAGTTCGAGACGTTCGTCATCGGTTCGTCGAACCGCTTCGCCCACGCGGCCGCGGTCGCCGTCGCCGAGGCGCCGGCCAAGGCGTACAACCCGCTGTTCATCTACGGCGACTCGGGCCTCGGCAAGACGCACCTGCTGCATGCGATCGGGCACTACGCGTACAACCTGTACCCCAGCGTCCGGGTGCGGTACGTGAACTCGGAGGAGTTCACGAACGACTTCATCAACTCGATCTCCGAGGGCAAGGCGGGCGCGTTCCAGCGCCGCTACCGCGAGGTCGACGTGCTCCTCATCGACGACATCCAGTTCCTGCAGGGCAAGGAACAGACGATGGAGGAGTTCTTCCACACGTTCAACACCCTGCACAACGCGAACAAGCAGGTCGTGATCACGTCCGACCTGCCGCCCAAGCAGCTGAACGGCTTCGAGGACCGCATGCGGTCGCGGTTCGAGTGGGGCCTCATCACCGACGTCCAGCCGCCGGACCTCGAGACGCGCATCGCGATCCTGAGGAAGAAGGCCGGCAGCGAGCGGCTGCAGGCGCCGCCGGACGTCCTCGAGTACATCGCGAGCAAGATCTCGACGAACATCCGTGAGCTCGAGGGTGCGCTGATCCGCGTGACCGCGTTCGCGAACCTCAACCGCCAGCAGGTCGACCTGTCGCTCGCGGAGATCGTCCTCAAGGACCTCATCACCGACGAGCAGACCGCCGAGATCACCGCGACGCAGGTGATCGGCCAGACGGCCGCGTACTTCGGGCTGTCGATCGACGACCTGTGCGGCTCCAGCCGCTCGCGCGTGCTCGTGACGGCCCGCCAGATCGCGATGTACCTGTGCCGCGAGCTCACGGACCTGTCGCTGCCGAAGATCGGCCAGGCGTTCGGAGGCCGTGACCACACGACGGTCATGCACGCGAACCGCAAGATCCGCGAGCTCATGGCCGAGCGCCGGTCGATCTACAACCAGGTCACCGAGCTGACGAACCGCATCAAGCAGCAGAGCCGGGGCTGATCCGTCCCACCTGTCCGTTTCGTGGGGAATCCGTCCTCACGGTTGTCCACAGTTTCCACAGGGGGCTGGGGATGTTTGTGACGCTGTTCACCCGATCGGATCAGTCACTGCGACGTACGCGCGGATCCATGTCCTGACCTGCACCTTCGTCTCGTCGCCGTCCCTCCCGACGCGTCGCCCGTCCGGCGAGCGATGAGACAAGTCTCATCGTCGAATCGATGCGACCGCCTTGACCGGAACCCTCACGTTCCGGATGAAACATGCATGGGACGAATGTTCACACCTGTGCACACACCTGTGGACGACGGTGGACGACACGCCTCGACGCTGTGGAGGACACCGCCCTCGTCCGTGGACGCCGCAAGGCCTTCTCCGGCACGTCCACCGACGTCCACCGGAGCACGGGTGCGACACCCACAGCACGTCCACACGGTCTCGGCGGGCTGACCTGCACGGACGGCCGCGATCCACACCATGCACACGACCGATGACGACGACGAGACTTCTCTCTGCCGATGATCCACACACCGCCGAGAGCTGACGGCGGCCGACCGGGACGCCGATCGGCACGATCGACACCCGGCGCCCACGGCAGGCCCGGAGAACCTGTCGTCCACACCCTCCGCGGACCTGTACCGAGCGTCGGACCTCTCGCGTAGTGTTCGCGTGATGCCACGGACAGGCCGTGTCGTGCGTGCGACCAGTGCGCTCACGACGGCCCACCGGCGTCGACGCACGAGCGCCCCACGCCGGAACCGTGCGACGACGCCCCGGGCAGCACTCGAACGACGAAGAGGTGACACATGAGGTTCCGGGTCGACCGTGACGTCCTCGCCGACGCGGTCACGTGGACGGCTCGCAGCCTGCCCACCCGACCGCCGGTCCCCGTGCTCGCGGGTGTCCGCATCGAGGCCGACACGACCGGGACGATCCAGCTGTCGAGCTTCGACTACGAGGTCTCGGCCCGCTCGCAGATCCCGGCCGACGTCTCCGAGCCGGGCACGGTCCTGGTCTCGGGCCGTCTGCTCGCCGAGATCTCGCGCGCGCTGCCCGACAAGCCCGTGGACGTCGTCCTCGACGGCACCAAGGTCGTCGTCACCTGCGGCGCGAGCCGCTTCACGCTCCTCACGATGCCGGTCGAGGACTACCCGAACCTGCCGTCCATGCCGGCCACGGCGGGCACGGTCGACGGCGACGAGCTCACGCACGCGGTCGCGCAGGTCTCGGTGGCCGCGAGCCGCGACGACACGCTGCCGCTCCTCACGGGCGTGCGCGTCGAGATCGAGGGCGAGAAGGTCACGCTGCTCGCGACCGACCGCTACCGCCTCGCGCTCCGCGAGCTCACGTGGAAGCCGTCGTCGCCCGACATCTCGACCGTCGCGCTGGTGCGCGCACGCACCCTCAACGACGCCGCGAAGTCGCTGGGCAGCGCGGGGTCCGTCACGGTCGCGCTGTCGACTGGCGCCGGCGTGGACCTCATCGGGTTCGAGGCCGGCGGCCGCCAGACGACGAGCCTGCTCGTCGACGGCGACTACCCCGCCGTCCGCCGCCTGTTCCCCGACGAGACCCCGATCCACGCGATCGTCTCGACGCACGCGCTCGCCGAGGCCGCGAAGCGTGTCGCGCTCGTCGCGGAGCGCAACACCCCGATCCGGCTGGCGTTCTCGCAGGGCCAGGTGGTGCTCGACGCGGGGCAGGGCGACGACGCGCAGGCGTCCGAGGCGCTCGAGGCGACGCTGGTCGGTGACGACATCACGGTCGCGTTCAACCCGCAGTTCCTGCTCGACGGCCTGGGCGCGCTCGACACGACCTTCGTGCGGCTGTCGTTCACGCACCCGAACAAGCCGGTCGAGTTCACGGGCCAGGAGTCTCTCGACGGCGAGGACAAGCAGGAGTACCGCTACCTGCTCGTCCCGATCCGGTTCGCGAGCTGACGCGTCGCCGTCGACCCGACGGCCGCGGGAGCGGACCGTGGGACGGTGCGGCAGAGTGACCGGTGGACGCCGGTCGGCGAGGTCCGGGACACCGGGAGAGGCGAGGGGTCATGCACATCGGTCTGGTCGGTCTGGGCAAGATGGGCGCGAACATGCGGGAACGCATCCGCGCCGCGGGCATCGAGGTCACGGGGTACGACCGCAACCCCGACGTGACGGACGTGCCCTCGCTCGAGGCGCTCGTCGAGGCGCTGCCCGCGGGTGAGCGCGTCGTCTGGGTCATGGTGCCGTCCGGCGCGATCACCGACGCGGTCATCCGTGACCTCGGCGGCCTGCTGACCAGCGGCGACGTGGTCATCGACGGCGGCAACTCGTACTACCAGGACGACCAGCCGCACGCGGACCTGCTCGCCGAGAACGGCGTCGGCTTCCTCGACGTCGGGGTGTCGGGCGGTGTGTGGGGCCTTAAGAACGGCTACGGCCTCATGGTCGGCGGCGACGCGGACCTGGTCGCGCGCGTGCTGCCGGTCTTCGACGCGCTGCGGCCCGAGGGCCCGCGCGAGGAGGGGTTCGTGCACGCCGGGGCGATCGGCGCGGGCCACTTCGCGAAGATGGTGCACAACGGCATCGAGTACGGCCTCATGCAGGCGTACGCGGAGGGGTACGAGCTCCTGGCCGCGAAAGACCTGGTCACGGACGTGCACGGCACAGTCAAGGCGTGGCGCCGCGGCACGGTCGTGCGGTCCTGGCTGCTCGACCTGCTGGTCGAGGCGCTCGAGGCCGACCCGTCCTTCGGCGAGATCGACGACTGGGTCGAGGACTCGGGCGAGGGCCGGTGGACGGTCGACGAGGCGATCGACCTCGCCGTGCCGGCCCCGGTGATCTCCGCGGCGCTGTTCGCGCGGTTCGCGTCCCGGCAGGAGGAGTCGCCCGCGATGAAGGCCGTCGCCGCGCTCCGCCAGCAGTTCGGCGGGCACGCGGTGAAGCCGGCGGGCACGACGGGCCCGATCAGCGACACCACGCCGGTCCCCGACGCGGCCGTCCCGCCGCACGCCTGACCACGGGCTCTGCGGACGACGCCCTGGCGCCGCCTGAACGAGCCTGCGTGAGGGCGTCCGGCTCCGGAGCCCGTACGGCGCTGACAGCCGGGGTGCCACCGCTCGCCCGGCGGTGACGATCCCGACCCGACCAGCCTCACCACGACGAAGAGACCCGATGTACGTCGCCCACCTGTCGCTCACCGACTTCCGCTCCTACGCGCAGGTCGAGCTTCCCCTCGACGCGGGGATCACCGCGCTCGTCGGGCCGAACGGGCAGGGCAAGACGAACCTCGTCGAGGCGATCGGGTACGTCGCGACGCTCGGCAGCCACCGGGTGCCGTCGGACGCGGCGCTCGTCCGCTCGGGTGCGGGTCGCGCGGTCGTGCGGACCCGTGTCGTGCGCGAGCTCGAGCCGGGGCACCCGCGCGCGACGCTGGTCGAGGTCGAGGTGACGCCGGGCAAGGCCAACCGGGCCCGGGTCAACGGCGGTTCCCCGGGCCGGGCACGCGACATCCTCGGCATCCTGCGCACGGTGCTGTTCGCGCCGGAGGACCTGTCCCTGGTGAAGGGCGACCCGGACGGGCGGCGACGCTTCCTCGACGACCTGCTGGTGCAGCTCGTCCCCCGGTTCGCGGGCACGGTGCAGGACTACGAGCGGGTGCTGCGGCAGCGGTCGGCGCTGCTCAAGACGGCGGGCTCGGCGATGCGGGGCGGGCGCGGTACGGCGGACCTGCGGACGCTCGACGTGTGGGACGCGAAGCTCGCCCAGACCGGTGCGGAGCTCGTGGTGGCCCGGCGCGCGCTCGTCGCGGCCCTCGCCCCGCACGTCGCGGCGTCGTACGCGCAGGTCAGCGCGGGTCAGGGCGAGGCGGTGGTCACGTACCGGGCGAGCCTGGACGCGGCTCTCGCCGACGACAACCGCGGTCGGTCGGGCGACGGCTCGACGGCGCCGGGCGCGCCGGACGCGACCCCGGCGGCCGCCTCGGACGTGCCGGCGACCACGAGCCTGGTCGAGGCGCAGCTGCTCGAGGCGATGGGCCGCCTGCGGCCGAAGGAGGTCGAGCGCGGGGTGTGCCTGGTCGGGCCGCACCGCGACGACCTCGTCCTGACGCTCGGCGGTCTTCCCGCGAAGGGGTACGCGAGCCACGGGGAGTCGTGGTCGTACGCGCTGGCGCTGCGGCTCGCGTCGTACACGTTGCTGACCGACGGCGTATCGGCGACACGAGCGCCCGCCGCCGTCGCGACGCCCGCAGTCGTGACGTCGACGGCCGGAGCTCCGCAGGACGCCGTCGCAGGTGCGGCTCCCGCGGGCGACGGTGACCCGGCACCGCAGGCTGCGCGGGTGAGCACGGCCGTCGCGGAGCCGGCGACGGACTGGCTCGGGCGTGGCGCGGACTGGGGCCCCGACGGCGAGCCGGTCCTGATCCTCGACGACGTCTTCGCGGAGCTGGACGCGCGCCGCCGCGAGCGGCTGGCCGAGCTGGTCGCCCCGGCACGCCAGGTCCTGGTGACGGCGGCCGTCGCGGAGGACGTGCCGGAGCCGCTCGCGGGCGCCCGCGTGGACGTCATGGGCGGTGAGGTGGCTCGTGTCCTCTGACCGCGGCGACGACCAGGCCGACGACGCCCTGCTCCCCCCGGTCCGGCGCGCCACCACGGAAGGTGCCCCGCTGCGGCAGGTGGTCGACCTCGTCCCGGAGCGTCAGGTCGCGGCGGCCGCGCTGAACCGGGCGAAGGAGGCGGCTCGGGCCAAGGGCATCCGCCCGGGCGACGCTCCTCGCCGCCGGGCGCTCGTCGACGTGAACCCGGGCTCGGCGGGGCCGGGGGCGCGGGATCCGCAGGCCGTGGCGGACACGCTGGGGGCGCTGGTGGGGCAGTTCGGCTGGGGTTCCGGGCTCGTGTCGGGCACGGTGCAGCACCGATGGGCGGACCTCGTCGGGCCGCAGGTCGCGGAGCACTGCTCCTACGTGTCGCTCGAGGCGGGCGTGCTGACGGTGCAGGCGAGCTCGACGAGCTGGGCGACGAACCTGACGTGGGCGGTGCCGACGATGCTGCGTCGCTTCGCGGAGGAGCTCGGCGAGGGCGTGGTCTCGGAGATCACGGTGCTCGGGCCGTCGGGTCCGGGGTTCGGCCGGGGGAAGCGGCGCGTGGCCGGGAGGGGTCCGCGGGACACGTACGGCTGACGCGTCGGCGACCGGCGAGGACCGCTGCGGAGCTCCGCGACGCGCGTCGTCACGGAACCTGCCACAACTTCCCTCCTCCGCCGACGTCGACACGAGGGGTAAGAGGCCGGGGTCCAGGTAGACTGTGAACGTCAATTCTGGCGCGCTTGCGCCGGTACCAGAGCCGAGAACTCCAGTCTCCTGGGGTGATCCGCCCTCCGAGGTCCTTGGCGGGGCGCTCTGTCGCGTGTGAGAGCTTGAGGAGTACACCCGCCCGTGGCCGACGAGAGCACGACCCCGCCCAGCAGCCCCAACGGCGCCGGCGGGTACGACGCCAGCGCGATCACGGTCCTCGAGGGGCTCGAGGCTGTCCGCAAGCGGCCCGGCATGTACATCGGCTCGACCGGTGCACGCGGCCTGCACCACCTCGTCTACGAGGTGGTCGACAACTCGGTCGACGAGGCGCTCGCGGGGTACTGCGACACGATCGACGTGACGCTCCTGGCCGACGGCGGTGTGCGCGTCGTCGACAACGGCCGTGGCATCCCGGTCGAGCTGCACCCCACCGAGGGCAAGCCGACGCTCGAGGTCGTCATGACGATCCTGCACGCGGGCGGCAAGTTCGGCGGCAGCGGGTACGCGGTGTCGGGCGGTCTGCACGGCGTGGGCATCTCGGTCGTCAACGCGCTGAGCAGCCGCGTCGAGTCCGTCGTGAAGCGCGACGGCTACGCGTGGGAGATGGACTTCGAGGACGGCGGCAAGCCGACGGGTCCGATCCGCCAGGGCGAGGCGACGACGGACACGGGCACGAGCCAGACCTTCTGGGCCGACTCGACGATCTTCGAGACGGTCGACTACGACTTCGAGACGCTGCGCTCGCGCTTCCAGCAGACGGCGTTCCTCAACAAGGGCCTGAAGATCACGCTCACCGACGAGCGGCCGCAGCACACGGGCACCGAGGACGAGGTCACGGACGCCGAGCCGGCGCAGGAGGAGGACCAGCCGGTCGACGCCCCGCAGCACCGCACGGTCACGTACAAGTACGACGGCGGCCTCGTGGACTACGTCGCGCACCTCAACGCGGCGAAGAAGGTCGAGCTCGTCCACCCCGACGTCATCGAGATCACGTCGGAGGACACCGAGCGCCGCATCTCGGTCGACATCGCGCTGCAGTGGACGAGCGCGTACAGCGAGTCGGTGCACACGTACGCCAACACCATCTCGACGACCGAGGGCGGCACGCACGAGGAGGGCTTCCGGGCGGCGATGACGTCGCTGATCAACCGGTACGCCCGCGACAAGAACATCATCAAGGAGAAGGACGAGAACCTCACGGGTGACGACATCCGCGAGGGCCTGACGGCCGTCATCTCCGTGAAGCTCGGCGAGCCGCAGTTCGAGGGGCAGACGAAGACGAAGCTCGGCAACACCGAGGCGAAGACGTTCGTGCAGAAGGTCGTGAACGAGCGTCTGGGCGACTGGCTGGACTCCCACCCGAACGAGGCGCGCGACGTCATCCGCAAGTCGATCCAGGCGGCCGCGGCGCGCATGGCGGCCCGCAAGGCGCGCGAGGCGACGCGTCGCAAGGGCCTGCTGGAGTCGGGCGGCATGCCGGGCAAGCTGAAGGACTGCCAGAGCAACCGCCCGGAGGAGTGCGAGGTCTTCATCGTCGAGGGCGACAGCGCCGGCGGCTCGGCCGTGCGCGGTCGCAACCCGCGGACGCAGGCGATCCTCCCGATCCGCGGCAAGATCCTCAACGTCGAGCGCGCGCGCCTCGACCGGGCCCTGGGCAACCAGGAGGTCCAGGCGCTCATCACGGCGTTCGGGACGGGCATCGGCGAGGACTTCGACCTGGCCAAGCTGCGGTACCACAAGATCGTCCTGATGGCCGACGCCGACGTCGACGGCAAGCACATCTGCACGCTGCTGCTGACCCTGCTGTTCCGCTACATGCCGGAGCTCATCACGCAGGGTCACGTGTACCTCGCGCAGCCGCCGCTGTACCGGATCAAGTGGTCGAACGCGGACCACGACTACGTCTACTCGGACCGCGAGCGGGACGCGTACATCAAGGACGGCCAGGCCGCGGGCAAGCGGCTGCCGAAGGAGAACGCGATCCAGCGGTACAAGGGTCTCGGCGAGATGGACTACCAGGAGCTCTGGGAGACCACGATGTCGCCCGAGCACCGCACGCTGCTGCAGGTCTCGCTCGACGAGGCCGCCGCGGCGGACGAGATCTTCTCGGTCCTCATGGGCGAGGACGTCGAGTCCCGCCGCTCGTTCATCCAGCGGAACGCGAAGGACGTGCGCTTCCTCGACATCTGACGGCGCCGGGCCGCGCCAGCCGCCACGAGGCAGCGCGCCCGCCCCCACGTCCTCCCCCGCCGCACGACAGAAGGAACCCCGTGACCGAGACCCCGGACCAGATCGAGCACGGCCGCATCGAGCAGGTCGACCTGCAGCTCGAGATGCAGCGGTCGTACCTCGACTACGCGATGTCCGTCATCGTGGGCCGTGCGCTGCCCGACGTGCGCGACGGCCTGAAGCCGGTGCACCGTCGCGTGCTGTACGCCATGTACGACGGCGGCTACCGCCCGGACCGCCAGTTCTCGAAGTGCAGCCGCGTCGTCGGCGACGTCATGGGCAAGTACCACCCGCACGGCGACTCGGCGATCTACGACGCCCTGGTACGTCTGGTGCAGGACTGGTCGCTGCGGTACCCGCTGGTCGCCGGCCAGGGGAACTTCGGCTCCCCCGGTGACGACCCGGCGGCCGCGCCGCGGTACACCGAGTGCAAGATGGCCCCCCTCTCGATGGAGATGGTGCGGGACATCGACGAGGACACGGTCGACTTCGGCGACAACTACGACGGCCGCACGCAGGAGCCGCTCGTCCTGCCCAGCCGGTTCCCGAACCTGCTGGTCAACGGCTCGGCGGGCATCGCGGTCGGCATGGCGACGAACATCCCGCCGCACAACCTGCGCGAGGTCGCCGACGGCGTCCAGTGGTACCTCGAGCACCCCGAGGCGACGAAGGAGGAGCTCCTCGCGGCGCTGCTGCTGCGGATCAAGGGCCCGGACTTCCCGACGGGCGCGACGATCCTCGGTCACCGCGGCATCGACGAGGCGTACCGGACGGGCCGCGGCTCGATCACCATGCGCGCGGTCGTGAACGTCGAGGAGATCCAGGGCCGCATCTGCCTGGTCGTCACCGAGCTGCCGTACCAGGTGAACCCCGACACGCTCGCGAAGAAGATCGCGGACCTCGTCAAGGAGAACCGGGTCTCGGGCATCGCCGACATCCGCGACGAGACGTCGGGCCGCACCGGCCAGCGCCTGGTGATCGTGCTCAAGCGCGACGCCGTCGCGAAGGTCGTGCTCAACAACCTCTACAAGCACACGCAGCTGCAGGACACGTTCGGCGCGAACATGCTCGCGCTCGTCGACGGCGTACCGCGCACGCTCAGCATCGACGCGTTCGTGCGGCACTGGACGACGCACCAGCTCGAGGTCATCCAGCGACGCACCCGGTACCGGCTGCGCAAGGCCGAGGAGGCCATCCACCTCTACCGCGGCTACCTCAAGGCGCTCGACGCGCTCGACGAGGTCATCGCGCTCATCCGCCGCTCCCCCGACGCGGACCAGGCGCGCGCCGGCCTGATCGAGCTGCTCGACATCGACGAGCAGCAGGCGCAGGCGATCCTCAACCTCCAGCTGCGCCGCCTCGCCGCGCTGCAGCGTCAGGAGATCATGGAGGAGCACGCGAAGCTCGAGGCGCAGATCGTCGAGTTCAACGCGATCCTCGACTCCGAGCAGCGCCAGCGCGACATCGTCAGCACCGAGCTCCAGGCGATCGTCGACAAGTTCGGCGACGAGCGGCGCACGACGATCCTCCCGTTCGACGGCGAGGTGTCCGTCGAGGACCTCATCGCCGAGGAGGAGATGGTCGTCACCATCACCCGCGGCGGTTACGCCAAGCGCACGCGGAGCGACAACTACCGGGCGCAGCGTCGTGGCGGCAAGGGCGTGCGCGGCGCGCAGCTGCGCGAGGACGACATCGTCGACCACTTCTTCGTCACGACGACGCACCACTGGCTGCTGTTCTTCACGAACCTCGGCCGCGTCTACCGCGCGAAGGCGTACGAGCTGCCCGAGGGCGGCCGTGACGCGAAGGGTCAGCACGTCGCGAACCTCCTGGCGTTCCAGCCGGGCGAGACGATCGCGCAGGTCCTGGACGTGCGCAATTACGAGCAGGCCGAGCACCTGGTGCTCGCGACGCAGCGCGGCCTCGTGAAGAAGACGCGTCTGACGGAGTACGACTCCAACCGGTCGGGCGGCGTCATCGCGATCAACCTGCGCGAGGACGAGGAGGGCCGGCCCGACGAGCTCGTCGCCGCGCGCCTGGTCAACTCCGACCAGGACCTCATCCTCGTGTCCCGCAAGGGCCAGTCGGTGCGGTTCACGGCGTCCGACGAGTCGTTGCGGCCCATGGGGCGTGCGACGTCCGGCGTCACCGGCATGAAGTTCCGCGACGACGACGAGCTGCTCGCCATGGACGTCGTCCGCGAGGACGCGTTCCTCTTCACGGTGACCGAGGGCGGCATCGCCAAGCGCACCGCGCTCACGGTCGAGAACTACCGGCAGCAGGGCCGCGGCGGCCTCGGCATCAAGGTCGCGAACCTGCCCGAGGCGAACGGCGACCTGGTCGGCGCGCTCGTGACCGACACCGACGACGAGGTGCTCGTCATCATGGAGCGCGGCAAGATCGTCCGGTCCGCGACGACCGAGGTCAACGCGACCGGCCGCACGACGCAGGGCGTCATCTTCGCGAAGCCTGACGCAGGCGACCGGATCATCGCCGTCGCCCGCAACACTGAGCGACACCTCGGTGAGGATGCCGGTACCGTGGGCGGCGAGAACGGCCAGGGATCCGACGAACCGGACGCCTCGGGGGCCCCCGGCGCGGACGACGCGACCGGTGAGCAGGCCGTCGCCGACCAGTCCTCGGAGGACGCATGACCGACTCGACTCCGCCCTCGATCCCGCCGCGCCTGCGGCCGACGACCCCGACCACGGCGCGTCCGGGGACGTCGTCGGGTGCGAAGTCGTCCGCGAAGTCGCCCACGGCGGCACGCAACGGCAGCGGCCGTGCGGACTCCGCGACGTCGACGTCGAAGCCCGTCCGGCCCGCACCGGCGGACGAGAAGCCGAGCAGCGAGAGCGACGGCGTGTCGACCCCGAAGCGCGACGAGCCGCCGTACCGTGCGTCGGCAGGGGTCCCTCCCCGCACGTCCACGTCGACGGCCGCCTCCACGTCCGCGTCCGACGAGGGCGAGCAGCCCTCGCCCCTCATGGTGGCGGTCGACACCGCGACCGTGTGGTTCAAGAAGGCGGCCGGCGCGACCAGCGCCGCGTTCGCCTCGGTCACCCGACCCCGTACCGAGGACCCGACCATGAGCAGTCCGGCACCGGCCCCCGCCACGTCACCGACAGCGGCCCGCACGGCGACCCGTCCCCCCGCGACCGGCGCGACCTCGCAGGTCCGCCCGGCGACGGGCCGTATCCCGACGGTCGGCGGCCCGCGGCGCGTGCGCCTCGCGGTGTCCCGGATCGACCCCTGGTCGGTCATGAAGCTGTCGTTCCTGCTGTCCGTCGCGATCGGCATCATGATCGTCGTCGCCGCGGCCGTGATCTGGCTGACGCTGGACGGTCTGCACGTCTTCACCGAGGCGAACAACCTCGTGAAGCAGATCACCGGCGAGGAGAGCTCGATCAACATCCTCCAGTACGTCGAGTTCCGGCGCGTGGTCTCGGGTGCGACGCTCATCGCCGTCATCGACGTCTTCCTGCTGACCGCGCTGTCGACGATCGGCGCGTTCCTCTACAACATCGTGGCGGCGCTCGTCGGCGGCGTGCACGTCACCATGACCGACGAGTGACCTCGACCGGCCGGCCGACAGCGCGCGCGGGGGCCGGTTTGGGTGGGACACCTCGGCTGGGGTAGTCTCGTCCGGCGCGCAGCGCACGTGTTCGCACGTGTGGAAGCGACACGGGCCTATAGCTCAGACGGTTAGAGCGCTTCCCTGATAAGGAAGAGGTCACAGGTTCAAGTCCTGTTAGGCCCACTCCCGACCCGTGGGGGATCCGATGAAGAAGCTCCTGCTCGTGGTGGCGGTCGCCGCCGTCGGTTACGTCCTCTGGCAGAAGTACCAGCAGGACCAGGACGAGCGGGACCTCTGGTCCGAGGTCACCGACACCTTCGAGTGACCGCCCTCCCCCACGTGATCGCCGCCCCCGGGCGGCACCCGGGGGCCATGGCGCAATTGGTAGCGCACCTGCTTTGCAAGCAGGGGGTTAGGGGTTCGAGTCCCCTTGGCTCCACACGCGCACGAAGGGCCGCCGACGCGCGTCGGCGGCCCTTCGTGCATCCCGGGACCGGGGTGACCCGGCCCACCCGGGTGGCGCGATCATCCGGCGGTGCGCTGTTCGACGAGCTGCTTGAGCAGGGCGAGGTCGGTGCGGACCAGGGACTCGTCGCGGTCGAGGTCGGCGTCGGTCATGCCCGGCATCGGGCGGAGGGTGAAGACGACGTCGCACGCGTCGTCGCCGTCGGGGATGGCGCGGAGCGGGACGTGGACGGTGGCGCCCGACGGGGTCAGGACCTCGTGGTCGAGCACGCCGAAGGGGTTCGGCGGCGCGAACCGGACGCGGGCACGGCCCTCGCCGGTCTCGACGTACCACTCACCGTCCTCGTGCACGACGCCGGAGCCCAGACCCGGCGCCCACCGCGGCAGGTTCTCCGGGTCGGAGACGAACGCGTAGACCGCCGGCATCGGGCGGTCGATGTGCTCGCTGAGATGGCGTGCCCTCGTCGTCATGCCGAGATCGTGGCACGAGGCGGCGACAGTCGCGGGCGGACGGCAGAGGGCCGACGGCGGACGGTGGAGGACCCGGCCGCTGGGTCGACGCGCGCACGGTCTCGCCGGCGGACGTCGTGCTTCTCGCGCGGAGACGCCGCGCGTTGGTCAGCTGCTGCCGAGCTTCTCGGCGTAGCGGGCGACCTCCTGGTGCCAGGCGTCGCCGTCGGAGCCGTCGAACGTCCGGTCGACGACCCGCGCGACCTGGACCCGGACGCGGACGGCCACGTCGTCGCCGTAGCGACCGCGGTGCGCGTCGAACCAGCCGAGGTACGCGACGAGCGCCTCGGGGTCGTGGGTGCCGGCGAGGGCGCCGAGCAGGCGGGTCGCGACGTCGACGATCTCGGGGTCGGTGAGCGGGCGCGCGTGCAGGAGCGCGACGATCCCTCGGACGGCACCGCCGGTGAGGTTCGGCAGGCGCAGGAATCGCTCGGTGAGGCCGGCGACGTCCGCGGTCGTGCGCAGGAGCAGCTCGAACCCGGCTGTCACGGCGACCGGCGAGGTGGTGGTGGCCGCGTCGCGGAGGACGGTGGCGTCGTCGGCGCGCTCGTCGATCCAGCGTCGGATCGTCGCGACCGCGGGCGGCAGGCCGTCGTCGGGGCGCAGCAGCCCGCGCACCACGGGCGGGTCGGTGGCGACCACGAGCACCGGGTCGTCGGCGCCCGGGAGCGCCTGGTCGGCGTACGGGACCTCGCGCAGCGAGTCGGGCGGGAACCGCGGCGCGCCGGGCGGCTCGCGACGGTCGGGCGGGCGGGCGGCGAGGAGCTCGACGGTGAGCGGGCCGTCGGGGGCCGCGCCGAACACCGGGTGGTCGGGGACGACCTCGACGTCCAGCGCGAAGCCGTCGCCGCGGAACGGTGTCTCGTCGGCGGGCACGGGTCGCTCGTCGACCAGCCGGGCCGTCCCGACGAAGGCCGCGGAGGCGGACTCGACGGCGTCGAGCCATGACCGAGCGGCCGGCGTGCGTCGTGGTCCCGCGGACCGCCTGCTCATGCGTCCACCTCCCGGTCGCGCGACCTCACCAGCTCGACTCGACGACCGTCGCGACGTCGTTCGCGACGGGGTCGCCGTGCAGCGGCCACTGCCCGCCGGTGCCGTCGCCGGTCCCGGTCACCCTCGCACCCGACGTGGCGGTCGGCGTGACGACACTCGCGGCGGGCGAGGCGGAGTTGAACGTGACGGTCGTGCCGTAGTCGACGAGCCAGTCGGCGTAGTTGAGCATGATCGCGTTCGTCGACGCCGTGTCCTTGACCGCGAGCCAGCTGCGGAAGCGGTCGCGACCGTCGGTCTTCACGAGCTGCTGCCTGGCCGTCCCGGACCCGACCGTCCACGGCTGGGTGCTGTCCGGGGTGTCCTGCATGGCGGTGTTCTTCGTGCTGGGGTCGGTCGCGCTGAAGGGGAACACCGTCTCGGGCCCGTACCAGGGGCGGAAGCCCGCGTCGCCGTCGCGCACGGGGAGCGAGCTGCACGTGTCGGACACCTTCTTGCGCTCGCCGAAGAACGTCGGGGCGATGCGCGCGAGCAGGCCGGGGGTGTGGCCGGCGGGCTCGTAGTAGAAGTTCCGCGAGGACTCGTACACCGTCTGGAGGAAGCCGATCTCGTACTGCCCGACGCGCGCGGCCGGGCCGGACGCCCGCACGGTGCCGCTCGCCGCGTAGGTCGCGGAGGAGAGGTTGACGTCGGTGCCCGTCTTGGTGACGGCGAGGGGCCGGGCGACGGCGGCGGCGAACGCGCTCGAGTCGAACGTCACCGCCCCCATCATCGACGCCGCCCCGCCGCGCGCGGTCGCGCCGAAGACGGAGGCGACGTTCGCGACCGTGCTGTCGGTGGTGCTGAACCGGTGCGGCGGGGCCGCGCGAGCAGGACCGCGTCGGTCGGGACGTCCGTCGTCGCGACGCCCGCCGGCACGGCGGAGGTCGGCGTGCCGGTGGTCGACGGGCTGCTGGTCGGAGCGGTCGCGGTCGTCGTGCCGGTGGTCGACGTCCTGGACCCCGGAGAGGCCGGCGGGCGGCCGCGACCGGTCGAGCAGGCCCGCGACGGCGCGGTTGCCCGCGGAGCGCTGCAACGCGGTGACGGCACGACGCGTGGGGGCGGGTCCGGTGGGGACGACCGTCGCCCCGATCGCCGCGGCACCCGGCCCACCGGGCTCCACGGCACGCGCGGACGAACCGCGCACGGAGGTGTCGGTGACGTCGTGGTCGAGCGGGCCGCCCGACGGGCGGTGGGCGCGGCTCTGCGTCATGACCGGCCTCCCTGGTCGCTCCGCGCGTCGACGCCCGGAGGATGCGTCCAGCGTGCCGACGGGCTCGCTGCCCTCGCAACAGGGGTGCCGCCCGCCGATCGGGCACCCGTCGCTGCCCGAAAGGGCTCGGTCAGTCGCCGTGAGCGGGGGGCGCGGGGAGCAGCTCCCCGCGCAGCGCCTCGACGCCGACGAGCGTGACGGGAGGTCGCATCGACTCGGGTCGCGCCTCCCACTGCGCACGGGTCAGGACGAAGCGCCGGTTCAGCGCCGCCTGGCCGTCGCGCACCATCGGGTCGTCGCCGTTCTCGGCGTAGCCGAGGCGACGCGTCACGCCGAGCGAGCGCGCGTTGTCGGCGAACGCGCCGGTGGTGCAGCGCTCGGCGCCGAGGCCGTCGAACAGCAGGTGCAGGATCATCAGCCGCATCCGGGTGCCGACGCCCGCGCCCTGGTGGCGCAGACCGAGCCACGAGCCGGTCTCGGCGGTCCGCAGCAGGGGGAAGCGCTTCGCGTAGGCGCCCTGGATGCCGAGCACCTCGCCGTCGCGGACGACGCCGAGCTCGACGCGCCAGTCGTCGACGCCGAACGACGCGCGGTTGCCCCACTGGTAGGTGAGGACGTTCCGGGCGACCTCGGCCGGGGTCCCGCGGGTCCACGGCACGGAGAACGGCATGAGGTCGGGTCCGTGGACGCCGTCACCGGCAAGGCGTGCGAGGTCGGCGAGCAGGTCGTCGTCGAGGTAGCGGAGCTCGAGGTCACCGCTGGTGACGCGGACGCCGGCGAGGGGCCAGAGGTCGACGAAGGGGGCCGTCATGCCCGTCAGGGTGTCCGCCGGCCGGCCCGACGGCAACCCGTTTCCGCCGGTCACCACGCGTCACCGCCGCGTGCGCGGTCGGTGATCGCGGCGAGCACGTCGTCGGCGTACACCGGCTCGGCGTGGGGGGTGACGGGGCCGTCGTCGAGCGTCGTCCACTGCCAGTGCGGCGCGACCCGGGCCGTGGTGCCGTGCTCGGCGAGCCGCAGGTCGAGCAGGACGCCGTACCGGTAGCCGAACCGCCGCTGGATCGCCTGCGCGGTGCCCAGGTCGAGCGCGCCGGGGCTGTCGGCCGCGTCGGCGGAGAGCTCGACGAGCAGCAGGTTGTGCTCGGGGCCGAGGCGGCCGCGACGGTGGACGATGAGGTGCGGGGCGCGGGCGGTGCCCTCGTCGAGCCGCACGGACGACTCGAGCACCATGCCCGAACGGTCGTACTCCGCGTCGACGTCCCACGTGCCCTCGATCGTCCCGCGCAGCGCCCAGCCGAGGTGGAAGGAGATCGTGCGCGGGCTGGGCCGGCTGGTGCCCGACGACGGCGCGAACAGCGTCCACTGGTCGACGAGCGTGTTCGTCAACGCGATCCGGACGCGGGCCTGCAGGTCGGCGAGCAGCATGCGCGGACCGTACTCCCCCGCTGCGGCCGTCCTGCGGGACCACCGGCCCGCGACGGTGCCGGGGCCTGGGCCGACACCCAGCGGGCGGATCCCGCAGGATCCGGTTACCGACCGGTCAGGTTTGCCGTCGACCGGTGTGGGTCCGGACGTCTAGGTTGGTCCGCTGTGACACCTGTCATCGCCGCCCGTGGCCTCACCAAGACCTTCGGCGACCTCACCGCCGTCGCCGGCATCGACTTCGAGGTCGCGTCGGGCGAGTCCTTCGGGCTCCTCGGCCCGAACGGCGCGGGCAAGTCGACGACGATGCGCATGGTCGGCGCGGTGTCGACCCGGTCCGGCGGCGACCTGCACGTCCTCGACCTCGACCCCGACACGCACGGGCCGGAGATCCGGTCGCAGCTCGGCGTCGTCCCGCAGGAGGACAACCTCGACACCGAGCTCACCGTGCGCGACAACCTCCTGGTCTACGGCCGCTACTTCGGCCTCCCCCGCCGCGTGTGCGCCGAGCGCGCCGACGAGCTGCTCGAGTTCGCGCAGCTCACCGAGAAGGCGAAGGTCAAGACCGACAACCTGTCCGGCGGCATGAAGCGGCGCCTGACCATCGCCCGCGCGCTCATCAACGAGCCACGCATCCTCATGCTCGACGAGCCGACCACCGGCCTCGACCCCCAGGCACGGCACGTGCTCTGGGACCGGCTGTTCCGGCTCAAGGAGCGCGGCACGACGCTCGTCGTCACGACGCACTACATGGACGAGGCCGAGCAGCTCTGCGACCGGCTGGTCGTCGTCGACCACGGCCGGATCATGGCGGAGGGCAGCCCGGCCGACCTGATCCGCGAGTACTCGACGCGCGAGGTCGTCGAGCTGAGGTTCGGGTCGAGCCGCAACGCCGAGGCCGCCGAGCGCATGGGCGGCGTCACCGAGCGCATCGAGGTCCTGCCCGACCGCGTGCTGCTGTACGCCGACGACGGCGAGGCAGTCGTCGAGAAGGTGCTCGCCCTGGGGCTCGAGCCGACGACGAGCCTGGTCCGCCGGTCCAGCCTGGAGGACGTCTTCCTCCGCCTCACAGGGCGGAGCCTCATCGAATGACGACGACGAGCACCCCGACGCCGACGCCCGCCGCCCAGCGCGCGCTCGCCGCCGGCGCCCTGCCCCGCCGGTTCGGCTGGTGGTACGTCGCCGAGGCGCAGCTGCGCAGCATGAAGGCGTACGGCTGGACGATCGTGGCGAGCGGCGTCGGGCAGCCGCTGCTGTACCTGCTCGGCATCGGGCTCGGCCTGGCCGCGTTCCTCGACGTGTCCGTGGCCGAGGGCCCCGACGGGCCGATCGACTACGTGACGTTCGTGGCGCCTGCGCTGCTGGTCACCGCCGCGGTGGGCGTCGCGATGGACGAGTTCACCTACGCCGTGATGTCGGGGTTCAAGTGGCGGCGGCTGTACTACGCGCCGAACGCGTCGCCGGTGTCGCCGCCGCAGCTCGCGACGGGCGTCGTCGTGGCGTGCGCGGGCCGGATGCTGTTCACGGTCGTCGTGTACTACGCGCTCATGGTCGCGTTCGGGGCGGTCGGTGACCCCGTGTCGGGCCTGCTGATCCCGCTGGTCGGCATCCTGGGCGGGCTCGCGTTCGGCCTGCCCGTGATGGCGTACTCGGCGTCGATCGAGGACGACCGCGGCCAGTTCGCGCTCATCCAGCGGTTCGTGTTCACGCCGATGTTCCTGTTCTCCGGCACGTTCTACCCGCTCGACTCAGTGCCGATCGCGTTCCAGTGGATCGGGTGGATCTCGCCGGTGTGGCACGCGTCCGAGATCGGCCGGTCGCTCAGCTACGGGTCCGCGCCCGGCTCGTGGCCCGTCGGCGTGCACCTCGCGATCCTGCTGGTCATGGCCGGGGTCGGCGGTCTCGTCGCGGGCCGGATCTTCACGCGGAGGCTGCGCGGATGACGACGACCACCGCGACCACGCGTCCCGCGCCGCGCCGACGGTCCCGCGGCGGCGTCCGTGCGCTCTACGCCGGCAACGCGGGCGCCGTCGTCGAGCGCGGCCTGCGCGCCACCCGGTCCGGCAACTGGGTCATCGTGCTGTCGGGCTTCTTCGAGCCCGTGTTCTACCTGCTCGCGATGGGCTACGGGCTCGGCACGTTCGTCGGCGACGTCACGATGGCGTCGGGCGAGACGATCTCGTACGCCGCGTTCGTCGCTCCGGCCCTCCTCGCGGTGTCCGCGATGAACGGCGCCGTGTACGACTCCACGTGGAACGTCTTCTTCAAGATGCACTTCGGCAAGATCTACGACGCGATGCTCGCGACGTCGATCGGGCCGCTCGACGTCGCCCTCGGCGAGATCTCCTACGCGCTCCTGCGGGGCGGTGTCTACGCGCTCGGGTTCCTCACGGTCATGCAGGTCATGGGCCTGAACCTGGCCTGGACCGCGTTCCTGTCACTGCCCGCGCTGCTGCTCGTCGCGTTCGGGTTCGCGTCGGTCGGGATGGCCGTCACGAGCTACATGAAGACCTTCCAGCAGATGGACTGGATCAACTTCGTGATGCTCCCGATGTTCCTGTTCTCGGCCACGTTCTACCCGCTGACGGTCTACCCCGAGGCCGTGCAGTGGTTCATCAAGGCGCTGCCGCTGTGGCACGGCGTCGAGCTGGTCCGCGGCCTGACGACCGGGGAGCTCTCCCCCGCCATGTGGGGGCACGTCGCGTACTTCGTCGGCATGGTCGTCCTGGGCGTCGCGTTCACCACGACCCGCCTGCGCGCGCTCTTCCTCGACTGACGCGTCTCGTCCGCCCGTCGGCTCGCGCCGGACGACGAACGGGCCCCGGTGCACGCGAGGTGCGCCGGGGCCCGTCGACCGTGGCGGTCGCCCTGAGGTCAGCGGGTCAGCCGCAGACCTCACCGTTCACGGTGAACGACGTCGGGTTCGTGTTGGTCCCGTTGTGGGAGCCGTTGAACCCGATGTCGACGCTCTGACCAGGCTGGAGCGTGGCGTTCCACGATGCGCCCGTCGCGGTGACCGTCGTCCCGGTCTGCGACCACGTGGCGCTCCAGCCCTGCGTGACCTGCTGGCCAGAGGGGAAGGCGAACCCGAGGGTCCAGGTGAGGGGCTTCGTGCCGGTGTTGGTGATCTTCACCGCGCCGGTGAAGCCGGTGTTCCACGAGTTCGCCGTGTACGCGACCTTGCACGAGGCGGTCGTCGTCGTGGGCAGCGTCGTGAACGTGACGGCCGCCGAGACCGCCGACCGGTTGCCCGCGCCGTCCTTGGCCCGGACCACGTAGGTGGACGCGGTGTCGGGAGTCAGGCCGGTGAGGACGGTCGACGCGGCCGTGGGCGAGGCGACGAGCGTCTGCGTGGTCCCGTCGACCCGCAGCACCTCGTAGCCGGCGAGCCCGCTGCCGCCCGTGTCGGTCGACGCGGTCCACGTGAGGGTGGCTCCGGTCGTGCCGATGTTCGACGCGAGCGGCGTGCCCGGGACGGTCGGCGCGGTCGTGTCGACCGGCGGTGCGGTCGTCGTGAACGTCACCGAGGCGGACACCGCGGAGACGTCGCCGGCCGTGTTCTTCGCCCGCACGGCGTACGTGTACGCCGTGCTCGGGGTCAGGCCCGTGAGCGCGTACGTCGTGCCCGTGGTCTGCGCGACGACGGTCGTCGTCGTGCCCTGGACCCGCAGGACGTCGTAGCCGGCGACGGCCGGGGTGCCGGTCGACGCGGCCCATGTGAGGGTCGCACCGGTCGACGTGACCGCTGACGCGACGGGCGTGCCCGGCGTGGTCGGCGGCTCGGTCGTGCCCTGCGTCTCGGTCGTGAACGTGACCGCGGCGGACGCGGCCGACACGTTGCCGGCGACGTCCTTCGCCTTGACGACGTACGAGTACGACGTGCCGGGCGTGAGGTCTCGCAGGATGTAGGCCGCCGCGGTGGTGGTGCCGACGAGGGTCTGCGTCGAACCCTGGACCCGGTACAGCTCGTACCCGGCGACGCCCGAGCCGGCGTCGGTGGACGCCGCCCAGGTCAGCGACGCGCCGACGGTCGTGATGCCCGACGCGACCGGGGTGCCAGGGACGGTCGGAGCGGTCGTGTCGGTCGTCGTGCCGGTCGGCTCCTTGCCCCAGATCAGCGTCGAGCCGTCGTAGAGCGTGATCGCCGCTGTCTTGGCCAGCGCCGTCGCGTTGAGGTTCGCGAACGACGGGTCGTTCGCCGCGTTCCAGCCGTTCGGGCCTGTGAGCCGGAACTGGATCTCCCGACGGTGCTGCGACTGGCCGCCCGGGTGGATGTTCTGCCCGACGCAGGACAGCTCGACGTAGCCGAGCGTGCCGCCGGCGGAGACGCCGCGGCCGGACTGCGCGCCGCACTCGCTGTAGTTCGACGACAGCGTGACGTCGGACGCCGAGAACCCGTCGGTGGTGAACCAGTACCGGATCTTGCCGTTCTTGAGCGACCGCGCCGGGAACGCCGACTGGTTGCGGATCATGCCCTTGATCTCGGTGTACGTGGTGCCGGGAGGCTGGTTGAGCATCGCCTCGACGAAGATCTCGTCGCCGTCGGGCGCCTCACGCGTCGGGAACGACGCCAGCGCGGTGCCGCCGTACTCGTCGACGAGCCGCGCGAGCGCGCTGGTGAACCCGGCGTTGTAGTCCGTCGCGACCTCGTTGGCGACGTAGTCCTGCCGCGAGTCGGTGTACGCGTCGTTGGGTGAGCCGGGACCGCCGACGAGTGCGCCGTACAGCACGTGCCGCGACGCGGCGGGCGTGGTGATCGAGTCGAGCCACGACCCGTGCGCGGTGCGGTGGTGCGGCATGGTCGGCGGGTTGGCGCCGAAGCCGACGACGTACGACGACTTGCGCGGGTTGTCGCCGAGCGCGTAGTTGATCTGGCGCACGCCGAAGTCGTGGTACCGCGCCTTGCGCGTCGCGTCGGTGAGCCAGTCGGAGTAGACGAGCGCGACGAACGACGTGTTGGCGGCGTACCGCAGCGCACCCCACGAGTCGAGGACGGCCATGCCGCCGGGTGAGTACGGCACCTTCTGGCCGTTGACGCCGACGGTCCAGTAGTCGAGCCAGCGGTTCGCGTCGTCGACGTACTTCTGCTTGCCGGTCTCCATCGCGAGCAGCGCGTACATGCCGAACTGCTTGTTGTCCCACGCCACGGTCCACTTGTAGGACTTCGTGGTGCTCTGGTTCTCGGTGCCGAGCTTGTCGTACTCCGTCTCCGCCTTGCTCAGGTACGACGCGTCACCCGTCGCCTTGTAGAGCCAGTACGCGCCCCAGACGAGCTCGTCCTGGTAGCCGGACCACGACTTGTAGTACGCCGAGGCGGCGGTGACGCAGTCGGAGTAGCTGCCGCGGTACTGGTCGGCGAACGAGTACAGCTGCTTCGCGTGCGAGATCAGCGTCGCGGCGTACGTCGGGTCGTCGCCCTTGAACAGGATCGACGCGGAGGCGAGCGATGCCGCGGTCTCGGCAGCCACGTCGGAGCCGGGGCAGGACGCGGTGATCTTGTGCGACGGCCGCGCCATCGTCATGACCTCGGCCGGGCCCCACCACTTGTGGTCCGCCTCGCCGTCGCCGACCTGCACGTACAGCTCGTTGGGCGCGGTGTGCGCCTTGACGAAGTAGTCGTTGACGAAGCGCAGGTTGTCCTTGAGCTCGTCGAGCTGGCCGGACTTCGTGTACCCGCCGGGGCTGTCGATCGCGCCCCACGCGAGCATCGTCGCGCTGAACGCCATCGGCAGCCCGAACTTCACGTGGTCGCCTGCGTCGTACCAGCCGCCGGTGAGGTCCTTGCCCACGTCGGCGCCGTCGGTGAGGCCCGAGTCGCCGCGCCACGAGACGGGGAAGTTGTCGGGCAGGTCGCCGGAGCGCTGCGCCTGGTAGAAGAACATCGACTTCTGGAGCGCCTCGGCGTAGTTGTACGCGGGGGCGGCGCTCGCGGAGGTCGCGAGCGGGGCGACGAGCAGTCCGGCGGCGACGGCGAGGGCGGAGGCTCCCGCCGTCGCGGTGCGACCGCGGGATCGGGGCGCGCGGGGCGCCGTGGCATGGCCGAGCATGGGGTCCTCTTCCGGGCACGGGAGTGGTGGACGGCGTCCCGTGCTGACCGCTGTCGCTCCGGCACGACGCGCCTGGGGCGCATCGTCCAAACCGGGCGCCTCACCGGTCAACGGCCTAAACGATTCGGTGCCGCCGACCTGCCACGACGCCCCTCTCCGGACAGCACCACGCCCCCCGGGCTCGAGGCCGGCGGAGGGCGTGGGAACCTGCAGCCCGGCTCATGGCCGGGGACCCGGGTCAGACCGAGGGAGTGTCCTTCTGGTCGTCCGTCGTCGGGTTCACGACGGGGTCGGGCGTCGGCTCGGCGGACCCGGCGTCGACCGTCTTCGGCGCGGTGCGACGCACGCGCTTCGCGGCCTCCGTCGCGCCGTCCTTGGCCTCGGTGACCTTCTCCGTGAGGTCCTCGCGCGCCTCGGCGACCTTCTCGGCGGCCTTGCGGGTCGCGTCACGGCCCTTGGCGACGGCCGCCCCGGCGGCCTCCCCCACGGCGTCCGCGGCGTCGCCGACCTTGTCCGTCAGGTCGTGGCGGGCCTCCTGCGCGCGCGACTTGAAGTCGTGCGACGACGACCCGAGCGAGTCGGACGGCTCCCACGGCTCGGCCCACGGGTCGACCTGCGACCGCGACCGGCTCCAGGCGACGGCCGCGGCGCCGACCGCGGCGACGCCCGCGACGACCCAGAACACCTTCGCGCCGGTGTGCTTGCGCTCCTTCTCGGCCGCCGCAGCGGCAGCGGCAGCCGCCGCCGCGGCCTTGGCGGCGCGCTTCGCGGCCTTCTTGCTCGTGTCGGAGGAGACGTCCGCGGCCTTCTCCACCGCGGCGCCGGCCTTGACGGCGGCCTCGTTCATCGCGGCGACCAGGCGGGGCAGCAGGTCGTCGACGAGCTTGTCGTGCGCGGTGTCGATCGCGGGCGACGCCTTCGCGGCGGCCTGCTCGACCTTCGGCGCCGCGGCGATGAGGCTCTCCTTGTACGCGTGCTCGACGCGCGGCAGGAGCCACTCGACGAACGCCTCGACACGTGGCGTCGTCCACTCCTTCGCGTGCACCGCGGCGTCGGACGCCTTCGAGGCGGCACCCTTGGCGCCGATCGCGGCCGCGATCTTGGCCTGCGCCGCCTTGTCGGCGAGCGTGGCGGCCAGCTCGGCGGCCTGCTCCTTCACCTGCTCCGTGTCGACGTCGATCGTCGTGCGGCTCTTGCTGAAGCCCATCGTCACTCCCGGCTGCTGTGCGGGCGGGTGGGGCATGACCCATCCGCGCTGGTCGGCGGCACTGGAGTCCCACTCTGCCACCGGACCTGCTGGGATGCAGTCCGGAGGGGCGAGCGAGCACCCGTCCGCCTCTCGCACCGCGGGCCCTGCGTGCGAGACTGTCGGCATGTTCGCGACCCTGCACACGTCCGCCGGTGACATCCGGATCGAGCTGTTCCCGAACCACGCGCCGCGCACCGTCGAGAACTTCGTCGGCCTGGCGAACGGCTCCAAGCCGTGGACCGACCCCGCGACCGGTGAGCAGCGCACCGACGCGCTCTACTCGAACCTCGTCTTCCACCGCGTGATCGACGGCTTCATGATCCAGGGCGGCGACCCGCTCGGCACCGGCCGCGGCGGCCCGGGCTACACGTTCGACGACGAGATCCACCCCGAGCTCGCGTTCTCCGAGCCCTACCTGCTCGCGATGGCGAACGCCGGCAAGCGCATGGACCCGACGACGGGCAAGGTCGGCGGCACCAACGGCTCGCAGTTCTTCATCTCCGTCGCACCGACGACGTGGCTCAACGGCAAGCACACGATCTTCGGCAAGGTCGCCGACGACGAGAGCCGCGCCGTGGTCGACGCGATCGCCACCGCGCCGACGCGGCCTGGCGACCGTCCCGTCCAGGACATCGTCCTGCAGTCGGTGTCGATCGAGGACTGAGCGGTCCCCATCTCCGAGAACCCCACGCCGGACGCGGCCGCACCGCCGGTCTGCCCACGACACCCCGAGCGGGTGTCGTACGTGCGCTGCCAGCGGTGCGGCCGTCCCGTGTGCCCGGACTGCCAGCGCCAGGCCGCGGTCGGCGTGCAGTGCGTGGACTGCGTCGCGGAGGCGTCGCGGACCGCGCGCCCGGTGCGGACCCCGCTCGGCGGGCGCCGGCACGAGGGCCGGCCCGTCGTGACGTTCACGATCATCGGCCTGTGCGTCGTGAGCTTCGTGCTCCAGCAGGTCGTCCCCGGGTGGACCACCCGGTGGCTGTTCGTCCCGGTGCTGCCCGACGCCTTCGGGCTGCCGGTCGCGACGCTCGTGGCGGAGCCGTGGCGGTTCCTCTCCGCGGCGTTCCTGCACTCCCCCGGCGGTGTCGTGCACCTCGCCGTCAACATGCTCGCGCTGTGGATGATCGGCCCGTACCTCGAGCAGGCGCTCGGTCGGGCCCGGTTCGTCACCCTCTACCTGCTGAGCGCGCTCGGCGGGTCCGTGGCCGTCGTGCTGCTCGCCGACGCGCTCGACGCCTGGCACGTCGGCGTGCTCGGGGCGTCGGGCGCGATCTTCGGCCTGTTCGGCGCAGTGCTCGTCGTGATGCGACGGCTCGGCGGCGACGTGCGCGGCATCCTCGTCGTCATCGGGCTCAACGTCGTCGTCGGCTTCGTGGTGTCCGGCATCTCGTGGCCCGCGCACCTGGGCGGCCTGTTCACCGGCCTGGCCCTCGGCGCCGCCTACGCCTACGCCCCGGCGGCGCGCCGTCGGCAGGTCGCTGTCCTTGCACCGGTGGTGGTCGCGTCGGTGCTGGTGGGAGCCGCGTGGCTCGCGTACTCAGCGGTCGGGCTCGTCTGACCCTGCTCGGGCTCGTCCGACTCGTCCCCAGGTGGCGCGCGTCACCCGTGTACGACGACCTTTCTGTCCACAGCCTGTTGACCTGCGCGAACGCCTTCTCTGTCCCCAGCGGTGCACAACCCTGTGCATAACTACACGGCTGTAGTTCCACAGCTGTGAGCAACCTTGGGGACGGTCCGCACAGCCCTGAATCGTTCGTCAGGACGGCCTGTGAGGATGCTACGAGCAGGGTCTGACATGCCCTCGGGGCGCGGGGTCGAGGCATGCCCTGTCAGGGAACCGGGACACTGCGGACGAGGCGCGCCCGCGGGGAGGTCCATGGACGTCCGGGAGAACGACGACGGCGGGGCAGGTCGTCGTCGACCCACCCCGCCGTCCAGTCCTCGGCGCCGCGTCAGCGCCAGCGCGTCGTCATCCCGAAGCCCGCGATGATGAGGGTGAACCCCACCGCCAGGTTCCACTGGCCGATGCCGGGGATCGGGTAGTCCGAGCCCGTCAGGTACGTGATGACGATCCACACGAGGCCGACGAGCATCAGCCCGAGCATCACGGGGACGAACCACGGCGGGTTCGGCTTGGGGCCGGCCGACTTCTCGGGCGGCGGGATGTACGCGGCCTTCTTGCGCGACCTCGACTCAGGCACGTCCGGGCTCCTGTCCAGCGGCGGTACGTGACGCGGGGCGTCACGCGAACGGACGGCGACGGGGTGTCACCGTGCGACAACGATGTGGCGTGGACGTCACGCACCGTCACGGGCGCCACGCAACGTGACCTAGCGTAGTGGGCACCAGCCCCGCGCCCGACCCTCTCGAGAGGACGACCGTGACCGAGCACTCCCACCGTGCGCGGCGTCTGCTCGCGCGCGGGACGCTCTCGGTCGCCGTCGTGCTGGCCCTGTCGGGCGCGCTGTTCGCGGCCAACGCACGGTTCGCGCAGGCCAACGAGGGGGAGCGGCACCCGCAGGACCTCGCCGGCCTCGCGAGCGTGCAGAACGACCGCGTCGCGCGGTTGTCGACCGAGGTCGACGACCTGCGGACCGAGGTGGACACGCTCGCCGAGGACGGCAGCGCCGACGCGAGCACCCAGCCCGGGGAACCCGGCGCGGGCTACGTCGTCGAGGGCGGGGCCACACCCGTCACCGGTCCCGGGATCACGGTGCAGCTCGAGGACGCGCCCGCGCGCGAGGGCGTCGACCAGGACGTGCTGCTCGTGCACCAGCAGGACATCCAGAACGTCATGAACGCCCTCTGGGCGGGCGGCGCCGAGGCGATGACGCTCCAGGGGCAGCGGGTGATCTCCACGAGCGCGTTCTGGTGCGTCGGCAACGTGCTGAAGCTGCACGGCCGCGTCTACTCGCCGCCGTACGTCATCGAGGCCATCGGCGACCCGTCCGACCTGCGCGACGGCCTCGCCGCGTCGCCCGCCGTCGGGCTGTACCTCCGCGACGTCAAGGCCGTCGGCCTCGGCTGGTCCGTGAGCCAGTCCGACGCGATGGAGATGCCCGCCTACTCGGGTGCGACCGAGCTCGAGTACGCCCGTGTCCCTGACGGCGTCGAGATCCTGCCCGGCCTCGAGGCCGCCCAGGAGGCCGCGAAGGACGAGGCCCGCGCGACCGCGCAGACCCGCAGCACGACCACGCCGACAGGCCCGGGGGGCGACGATGACTGACCCCGCGGCCACGGCGACCGCGACGCCCGACGGGCCCGCTGACCAGCCGGTCCGCACGCGGCGCAGCAGCCGTCCCCGGCGGGGTGCGAGCCCTGCGCGGCAGCGCGCCTACGCGGCCGTCGGCGTCGTCGGCGAGGTGCTCATCACGCTCGGCGTCCTGCTCTTCGCGTTCCTCGCCTGGCAGCTGTGGTGGACCGACGTCGAGGGGAACCGCGCGCAGGCCGAGATCGTGCGCGACCTCGACTGGCAGGTCGCGCCGACCCCCGAGCCCAGCGCCACCGAGACTGGCCCGCTCGTCGCCGAGCCGCGCCGCGACGAGCCGCCCGTCATGGCCGAGCCCTCGCACGCGACGACCTTCGCGACGATCCAGGTCCCACGGTGGGCGGGCGAGCCCGAGCGTCCCGTCAGCCAGGGCACCGACCGGGCGACCGTGCTCGACGTGCTCGGCGTCGGGCACTACGAGGGCACCGCGATGCCGGGCGGCGTGGGCAACTTCGCGCTCGCGGGCCACCGCACCACCTACGCGAAGCCGTTCAACCGCGTCGCGGAGCTGCAGGTGGGCGACCCGATCGTCGTCCGCACGTCGGACACCTGGTACGTCTACCGCGTCACGTCGACGGAGATCGTCATGCCGTCGCAGGTCGACGTCATCGCGCCCGTCCCCGGCGACCCGGGTGCCACGCCCACCGAGCGGTTCATCACGCTCACGACGTGCCACCCGATGTTCTCCGCGCGGGAACGGTTCATCGTGCACGGCACGTTCGACTACTGGGCGCCCGTGACGGACGGGACTCCCGCCGAGCTGCTGCCGGCCGCATGATGGGCGCGCGGCGACACCACGTGACAGGAGGCCGATGATGTACGGGTGGCTCTGGCGGCACCTGCCGGGTCCGTCCGTCGTCCGGGCGCTGATCCTGGCGGTCGCCGCGTTCCTCGTGCTCGCCGCGTGCTTCCTGTGGGTGTTCCCGGCGGTCGCGCCGTTCATGCCGTTCAACGAGACCACCGTGGGGGAGTGACGTGACCCGGATCCTGGTGATCGACAACTACGACTCGTTCGTCTACACGATCGTCGGCTACCTCAACCAGCTCGGTGCGGAGACCGTGGTCGTGCGCAACGACGCCGTCCCGCCGCTGTCCGAGCGCGAGGACTTCGACGGTGTCCTCGTGTCCCCCGGGCCCGGCACGCCTGCCGAGGCCGGGCAGAGCATGCAGGTGATCCGCGACTGCGCCGAGACGGGCACGCCCATGCTCGGCGTGTGCCTCGGCCACCAGGCGCTCGGCGAGGTGTTCGGCGGGACCGTCACGCACGCCCCCGAGCTCATGCACGGCAAGACCAGCGAGGTCGAGCACCACGGCGAGGGCGTCCTCGTCGGCCTGCCGACGCCGTTCACCGCGACCCGCTACCACTCGCTCGCGGTCGTCGACGGGACCGTGTCCGACGACCTCGAGGTCACCGCGACCACGCACGGCATCATCATGGGCCTGCAGCACCGCACGCTCCCGCTGCACGGCGTGCAGTTCCACCCCGAGTCGGTGCTGACCGAGGGCGGGCACCGGCTGCTGGCCAACTGGCTGGCCGTCTGCGGCGACGACGAGGCCGTCGCGCGGTCGGAGGGGCTGCACCCGCTCGTCCGCCTCTGACGCCCGTTCGTCGGCCGTCGACGCGGCGGGCGCGCCCCACCTCGCGCTCCCGGTCCGCGCCCGAACCCGCACCCCGCACGACGAAGGCCCCGCCTGTCCCGGAGGGACGAGCGGGGCCTTCCCCGTCTGGCGCTACGGCTTGGGCGTCTGTGTCGGCTGACCGTTGTTGTTGCCCCCGCCGCCCGGGCCCTTCGAGACGTGCAGGTCGATTTGCTGACCCGGCTCGACCTCCGACCCACCGTCCGGCTCGACGCGGATGACCTGGTTGACGGGCGACTCCGACTGCTCGTCGACGCGCCGCACGTTCGTCAGACCGGCCTGCGCGAGCGCCTGGACGGCTTGGTCGTAGCTCATCCCGACCAGGTTGTCGGGCACCACGGGGTTCTCGGGAGCGATGGCGATCTCGATGTTGATCGTCGTGTCCTGCGGGACGAGCGAGTTCGCGGGCTTGTCCTGCGAGATCACGGTGTCGGGCGGGAACTCGTTCGTCTCCCGCTCGCGCGAGTTCGCGTTGAGGGACGCGTCGTTGAGCAGCTGCTCGGCCTCGGCCCGCGTCTTGCCGGCCAGGTCGGGCACCTGCACGTTGCCGGACGACACGAAGAGCTTCACCGGGCTGCCGGACGACACCGACTCGCCCTCGGCGGGCTGGGTACGCGTGACGCGACCCTTCGGCTGCTTGGGGTCGTCCTCGGACGTGCGGTTCGGGTCGACCGTGAGCCCGGCGGCCTCGATCGCGGCGACGGCCTCCTGCTCCGTCATGCCGGCCAGGCCCGTCGGGACGGTGGTGGTCGCGGGGCCGGTGGAGAACGTGACGGTCACGTTGTCGAGCTTCTCGACGGGGGTGTCGGCCGCGGGGTCGGACTTGATGGCCTCGCCCTCGGGCACCGTGTCGGACGGCTCCTCGGCGGGCGTGAACTGCAGCTCCGCGTCCTCGATCGCCGCCTTGGCCTCGTCGCGCGTCATGCCGACGACGTTCGGGACGGTGAGCTCCTCGGGGGCGTTGCCGCGCGAGTTCGCCACGAGGAGCGCGATGATCCCCGCCACCGCGAGGACCGCGATGCCGATGAGCACCCACATGAGCCACGGCTTGCGGCCCTCGTCCTCGGGCTCCTCCGGCAGGCCGGCGGGCGTCGTCGGCTGCAGACCCGTCTGGGCCCACGGCGACGTCGGCGCCATGGCCTGCGTCGCGGCGACGGCCGGAGGCGCCATGACCTGCGTGGCCTCGGCCGCGGCGACCGCGGCACCGGCGGCGATGACGCCCACCGCGGGCGCGCTGACCACACCGCCGCGCAGCACGGCCTCGAGGTCGGCGCGGAACTCCGCGGCCGTCGAGTAGCGGGAGTCGCGCTCCTTCGCGAGCGCCTTCGCGGTGATCCGGTCGAGGGCCTCGGGGACGTCGGACGCGAACTGCGACGGCGTGGGCGCCGTCTCGCGGACGTGCTGGTAGGCGACCGCGACGGGGGAGTCGCCGGTGAACGGCGGACGGCCCGTGAGCAGCTCGAACAGCAGGCAGCCCGTCGAGTACAGGTCGGAGCGGGCGTCGACCTGCTCGCCGCGCGCCTGCTCGGGGGAGAGGTACTGGGCGGTGCCGATGACGGCCTGCGTCTGCGTCATGGTCGCCGCGGAGTCGGCTACCGCGCGGGCGATGCCGAAGTCCATGACCTTGACCGCGCCCGTCGGCGTGAGCATGACGTTCGCGGGCTTGATGTCGCGGTGCACGATGCCCGCGTGGTGCGAGTACTCGAGCGCCGACAGCACGCCGGCGGTGATCTCGACGGCCTCCTCGATGGGCACCGCGTGCCCGTCGCGCAGGATGCCGCGCACCGTGTGACCCTCGACGTACTCCATGACGATGAACGGCACGTGCGCGACGACGCCGGTCGGCTCCGTGTAGACGTCCTCGCCGGTGTCGTAGACCGCGACGATCGCCGGGTGGTTCAGGGCCGCGGCGGCCTGCGCCTCGCGCCGGAACCGGTTCTGGAAGGAGGGGTCGCGCGCGAGGTCGGAGCGCAGGATCTTGATCGCGACCGTGCGGCCGAGACGGGTGTCGTGGCCGATGTGCACCTCGGCCATGCCACCGCGCCCGATGAGCTCGCCGACCTCGTACCGTCCGCCGAGGATCCGGGATCCGTCGTCCACCACTAGGCGTCCTTCACTTCCGTCGTCAGCGGGCGCGCGGAGTCGTGACCGCGCCCGTCCACCGAGATCATCCCATCGGGACTGCCGCGACGAGGGTACTGACTGCCGTCGTCGCGTGGGGACGTGCTGTGCGCGACGACGGCCCCGGGCGGTCCGTCGAGGGGTGCGGCCCTGGTCAGGCCGTTGGCGAGGGCCGCGCCGAGCAGCGCGACCAGGAGGAGCACGAGCGCGAGCAGCGGCCACCGGAACCGCGAGAAGCGGCCCAGGCGCGGCCCGCTCGTGCGCAGCGCGGCGACGTTCACATGCCGCGGGGTGCTCGAGACGCGGGCGCGCGGCTCGTCGCGGCGCGTGCGGCGGGGCGGGTACGTCGGAGGGGCCTCGTCGGACGCGCCGCGCGCCGTCGTCACCGCGGTCGCGAACGTGTCGGCCGGGCGCGAGATCTTCGAGACCAGCACCGGGATGCCGCTCGGCGGCGTGCGCGGTACCAGCTTGTCGAACAGCCCGGCGAGCTCCTCGCCCGACTGCGGGCGCTGGGCCGGGTCCTTGGACAGCAGACGCATGACGAGCGCGGCGAGGGGCTTGTCGACGCTCGACGGCAGCGGCGGGACCGCGTTGTTGACGTGCGCGACCGCGATGTCGACCGCGGTCGGGCCCGTGAACGGGCGGTGGCCGACGAGCGCCTCGTACGCGACGACTCCCAGCGAGTACAGGTCGGACAGCGGCGTCGCGGCCTTGCCGACGGCCTGCTCGGGGGACAGGTACTGCGCGGTGCCCATGACCATTCCCGTCGCGGTCATCGTGATCTGGTTCTGCGCCAGCGAGACGCCGAAGTCGGTGATCTTCACGCGGCCGCCGCGGCCCAGCAGGATGTTGCCCGGCTTGACGTCGCGGTGCACGACGCCCGCCGTGTGGGCCGCGTGCAGGGCGCGCGCCGTCTGGGCGAGGATCGGCAGCAGCCGCCGCGGGGTCAGCACCGGCTCGCGCTCGAGCAGGTCGGACAGCGGCTCGCCGACGACCAGCTCCATCACGAGGAACGCGGAGCCGTCCTGCTCGCCGTAGTCGAACAGCTGCGCGATCGACGGGTGGTGCAGCGACGCCGAGTTGCGCGCCTCCGTGCGGAACCGCTCGAGGAAGCCGGGGTCGCCCGCGAACTCCTCCTTGAGGACCTTGACCGCGACGGGACGCGCGAGGGCGTCGTCGTGCGCCTCCCACACCTCGCCCATGCCGCCGGTCGCGATCGGCTTGATGAGCCGGTACCGGCCGTCGAGGGCCACGCCTGCTGCCGTCCTCACGATCCCAGCACCGCCTGGATCACGGCCTTCGCGATGGGCGCGGCGACGCGGCCGCCGGTCGCCTCGTTGCCGGCGCTGCCGCCGTGCTCGACGATCACCGCGACGGCCACGCGGGGCGCGTCGGCGGGCGCGAACGCGGTGAACCACGCGTGCGGCGCCTGGTCGTCGCCGGTCTGGGCCGTGCCGGTCTTCCCGGCGACCTGCACCCCCGGGATCTGCGCGGCGGTGCCCGACCCGTCGGCGACCACACCGACCATCATGTCGCGCAGCGCGGCGGCGGTCCCGGGCGACACGGCGGTCGACAGCAGCTTCGGCTCCGTCTCGTCGACGGTGTGCAGGTCGGCCGACCGCACCGTCTGGACGAGGTACGGCTGCATGAGCCGGCCCTCGTTGGCGATCGCGGCCGACACCATGGCCATCTGGATGGGCGTCGCGCGGACGTCGCGCTGGCCGATCGCCGAGCCCGCCGTCTCGGGTGCGTCCAGGTCGTCGGGGAAGACGGAGGGCACGACGACCGTGGGGATGGTGAACCCTTCGTTGAAGCCGAACCGCTCGGCCTGCGTGCGGATCGCGTCGTCGCCCAGGTCGAGGCCGAGCTGCGCGAACGACGTGTTGCACGAGACGCGCAGCGCGTCCGCGAGCGTGATGGGGTCGGCGCCGCACCCGCCGCCGCCGAAGTTGCCGACCGTCGCGGTGGTCTGCGGCAGGTCGAGCTCGACCGGTGCGGGCAGCGGCGACTGGGGCGTGTACGAGCCGCTCTCGAGGGCTGCCGCGGCCGTGACCAGCTTGAACGTCGACCCGGGCGGGTAGACCTCCTTGGTCGCGTTGCTGCGCAGCGGGTTGCCCTCGGCGGTCGACAGCGCGGAGAACGCCTCGCCGGCCGCCTTCGTGTCGTGCGTCGCCAGGGCGTTCGGGTCGAAGCCGGGCGTCGAGACGAGCGCGAGGATCTTGCCCGTCGACGGCTCGATCGCGACGACCGCGCCCTCCTGGTCGCCGAGCCCGTCGCGTGCCGCCTGCTGCGCGGCCGGGAGCAGCGTCGTCTCGACCGCCGCACCCTCGGGCCGGCGGCCGGTGAGCACGTCGCGCACGCGCGTGAAGAACAGCTGGTCACCGCGGCCGGTGAGCGCGTCGTTGGCCGCGAGCTCGAGCTCCGTGCGGCCGTTGACCACCGAGTAGAAGCCGGTGACCGCGGACCAGAGGTCGCCGCCCGTGTACGAGCGCTGGTAGCCGAACGCGTCGTCGACGGGCGCGGACGACGCGACCGCCTCGCCCGCGACGACGATCGGGCCGCGCGCGTTGCCGAACTCGCGGTACAGCGTGCGGACGTTGCGCGGGTCGTTGTTGAGCGAGTCCGCCTGGACGTACTGCACCCACGTCGTGCCGCCCATGAGCACGACGAACATGACGAGGACCACGGTGGCGAGGCGGCGCAGGGGAGTGTTCACGACAGCCCCTCGATCCGCTCGGTGGGCTGGTCGCCGCCGGTCGGGCCCGCGGTGCCGCCGCCGCCGTTCGCTCGCGCCGCGGACGCGACCGGCGTGCCGACCTCGGGTGTCAGGACCGCGCGCACGACGGGTGCGGGCCGGCGGGCCTCGTCGGAGATGCGCAGCAGCAGCGCGACGATGACCCAGTTCGCGACCAGCGACGAGCCTCCGTACGCGAGGAACGGCGTCGTGAGGCCCGTCAGCGGGATCAGGCGCGTCACGCCGCCGACGACGACGAACGTCTGGAACGCGACGACGAACGCGAGGCCGCCCGCGAGCAGCTTGCCGAACCCGTCGCGCACGCCGATCGCGGTCCGCATGCCGCGCTCGGTGAGGATCGTGTAGCAGAGCAGCAGCGCGAGCAGGCCCGTGAGGCCGAGCTCCTCGCCGAGGGACGCGACGATGAAGTCCGACTCGGCGTACGGGACCAGGTCAGGCCGGCCCGAACCCCAGCCCGTGCCGAACAGGCCGCCGTTCGCGAGCCCGAACAGGCCGCGCACGAGCTGCCCGGAGCCGCCCGGGAACCGGTCGAAGATCTCCTGGTCGAACGGGTGCAGCCACGCGTCGAAACGCGCCCCGACGTGCGGGAACGCAGTTGCGGCGACGAGTGCGCCGCCCACGAACAGCAGGAGGCCGATGACGACCCAGCTGAGCCGCTCGGTCGCGATGTAGAGCATCGCGACGAACAGGCCGAAGAGCAGCAACGACGTGCCGAGGTCGCGCTCCAGGACGAGGACCGCGAGCGAGACGCCCCACACGATGAGGATCGGGCCCAGGTCGCGCGGGCGCGGGAGCTGCAGGCCCAGCACCTTCGGACCCGCCAGCGCGAGCGTGTCGCGGTGCGTCACCAGGTAGCCGGCGAAGAACACGGCCAGCGCGATCTTGGCGAACTCCGCGGGCTGCATGCCGACGCCGCCGACGCGCACCCAGATCTGCGCGCCGTTGATCGACTGCCCGATGCCGGGCACCAGCGGGAGCACCACGAGCCCGAGCGCGACGATCATCGCCGTGTACGTGTAGCGGCGCAGCGTCCGGTGGTCCCGCAGCAGCACCAGCACGAGCGCCGCCAGCACCACGGAGATCGCGGTCCAGCCGAGCTGCCGCTCCGCGAACCCGGCGGCCTTCTCGCGCGCCTCGTACGCGATGTCGATCCGGTAGATCATCGCCAGGCCCACGCCGTTGAGCGCGACCGCGACCGGCAGGATCACCGGGTCCGCGTACGGCGCGCGCCACCGCAGCACCAGGTGCAGCGCCACGGCCAGACCCGTCAGGCCCGCCGCGTACCCGATGACGTCCGCGGGCACGCTGCCGTCGATGCCGAGACCCACGAGCGCGTAGCCCGCGACGGCGATCGCGAGCGCCAGCACGAGCAGGCCGAGCTCGACGCCGCGCCCCGCCCGCACCTGGTGCGGCTGCACGGTCGCCATCACGTCCACCTCACGGGCTGGTCACCCCGGCAGCAGGGTCGACCGCAGGAGCCGTGGTCGGCTGCGGGGCCGGCAGGAGCGGGGTCGCCGTCGACGTGGGCGTCGCTGTCGGTTCGTCGGCCTGCTCCTCGGCGTCCGACTCGAGCATCCGGACCAGGTCGCGCGCGTCCTCGAGGGACGTCGCGTGGATCGTCTGCTCGACGCGTCCGCGCAGGTAGGCCGAGCCGAGGTCGTCCATCGACGTGCCCGACCGCTCGACGACCGTCGACAGCGCGACCGGGCCGAGCGTCTGCGGCAGGCCGCGCAGGATGACGACCTCGCCGTCGGAGTCCGCGACGTAGTACTGCGTCTGCGTCCACAGGTAGCCGAGCACCAGCACCGCGGCCGTCAGCAGGCCCGCGAACGCCCACACGAGGCCCGGGCGGACGCGGCGGCGCCCGACGGGCTCGCCCTCGTCCTCGTCCTCGTCGCCCACCGCGGTCACGGTCACCGGGACCGCGGGCAGGTCGGCCGGGTCGTCGTCCTCGTCGTCCGCAGGTTCCTGCGTCTTCTTCTGGCGGGCGGCCGACTGCGCGAGCGACGCCGCGCGTGCCGCCGGGCCGTCCACCGCCGACGTCGGGTCGTTGCGCGTCGTCGCCGCCGCACCCACGACCGTCGCCGCCGTCGTCGGGCCCGCGCCGTCGGCGACGTCGTCGAGCTCGATGACGTCCGCCAGCACCACGGTCACGTTGTCGCCGCCACCCGCGCGCAGCGCGAGCTGCACGAGCCGGTCCGCGCACGCGTCGACGTCCGCGATCGTGCGCAGCGTCTCCTCGATCGTGTCCGCGCTGACGAAGCCCGACAGGCCGTCCGAGCACAGCAGCCACCGGTCGCCCGGGCGTGCCTCCCGGACCGACAGGTCCGGCGTGACCTCCGCGTCGAAGTCGCCCAGCACGCGCATCACGACCGACCGCTGCGGGTGGTGCTCGGCCTCCTCCGGCGTGATCCGGCCGATGTCCACCAGGTGCTGCACGAACGTGTGGTCCGTCGTGACCTGCGTCAGCACGCCGTCCCGGAACAGGTACCCGCGCGAGTCGCCCAGGTGCACCATCGCGAGCTTGTTGCCCGCGCGCAGGATCGCGATGACCGTCGTGCCCATGCCCGCGAGGTCCGGGTCCGCGTCGACGCGCGCCAGCAGGTCGTCGCGCGCCGACTCCAGCGCCGCCTCGAGCTGGTCCAGCGCGTCGTCCGGGCCGTGCGACTCGCCGTCGAGCGGCGCGAACGCCGCGACCGCGACCGACGACGCCACGTCGCCGCCCGCGTGCCCGCCCATGCCGTCCGCGACCATGAGCAGGTGCGGGCCCGCGTAGGCGGAGTCCTGGTTGTTCGTGCGCACGAGCCCGACGTCCGAGCGCGCCGCATACCTGAGGGCGACGGTCACCGGGTTACCTCTGCAGCTCGAGCACGCTCTGTCCCACGCGGACCGGTGTACCGGTCGGCAGGGGGATCGGTCCGTCGACGCGCTGGTCGGCCAGGAACGTCCCGTTCGTCGAGCCGAGGTCCTCCACGAACCACTGGCCGTCCTGCGGGAAGACGCGCGCGTGACGCGAGGAGGAGTAGTCGTCGTCCAGGACCAGCGTGCACGACGGCGCACGGCCGATGAGCACCGGCGCGGTGCCGAGCGGGACGATCGTGCCGCGCAGCGGACCCTCCGTCACGACCAGCTTGCGCGGGCCCGAGCCGCTGCGCGCCGCACGCGGGGTGCGGACGGGGGCGGACGCGGCTGGGGCGGGGGTGGGGGCGACTGCGACCGCGTCGACGGGCTGCGGACGGACGGGCGCGGCCGACGCCGCGCGGTTGGCCCGGCGACGGTCCGTGATGCGCGTGCCGTACAGGTCGCGGCGCAGCACGCCGATCGCCGACAGCACCAGGACCCACAGCAGTGCGAGGTACCCCAGCCGCAGCAGGGTGATCGTCAGCTCACTCATGCGCCGGCGTCACTCGTCCAGGTCCGGCTCGCCGCCCGTCCAGAACAGGATCCGGGTGCGGCCGATCATGAGGGTGTTGCCGTCGACCAGCGTCGCCGCCGGGACGTGGTGCCCCTCCACGTACAGGCCGTTCGTCGAGCCCATGTCCGAGGCGATCACGCCGTCCGGCGTCACCCGGATCTCCAGGTGGCGGCGCGAGACGCCCGGGTCGTCCACGATGATGTCCGCCTCCGAGCCGCGGCCGATGACCGTCACCGGGCCCGTGAGGATGTAGCGCTGGTCGTCCACGATCAGCAGCGGGTGGCGCGACGTCGGCGCCGTCGCCGCGGCTGGCGCGACCGCGCCGCGCACCGTCGCGCTGTGCACCCGGAAACGACCCGTGTCGAGGTCCGCGTCCTCGCCGAACGACACCGTCACCGGCCCGACGAACGCGTAGCGCTGGCTCGCGGCGTGCTCGGTGACGGTCGCGGCGAACTCGTCCGCCATCGCCTCCGCGCCCCACTCCTCCACGTGGTCGTAGTCGGCAGACGCGAGCTCGATCGTGAACTCGTTCGGCACCACCGTCCGGTCACGTCCCACGACCGCCGCACGGTCGTCGAGCTCCCGCCGCAGCGCGCTCGCGAGCTCCACCGGCTTCAGCTCGCTGCGGAAGGCCTTGGCGAAAGCGTTGTTCACGACGCGCTCCACGCCGTTCTCGAACTTGTCGAGGAAGCCCACGCCCACCTCCCTTACCCGTGCTGTGCCGTGGCGGCGCCGATGGTCGGTGGCCGTCCTGGACGTTGATGGTATCCGTGCCGCGCCCGCCACGGCCGGGTGAGGCGGGTGTTGTCGTGGGAGGACTCGGGGGAGGTCCCGTGCGGTGGTGGGTCGCGGCGTGCGTCCGAGCGTGTCCGGGGCGCCCGCGCGGGCGTCCTCGCACGTCATCGGGGCGGGTCGGGAACCACCCCGGCGCCGTGCTAATGTTCTCCGGCGCGCGCGAGTGGCGGAACGGCAGACGCGCTGGCTTCAGGTGCCAGTGTCCGAAAGGGCGTGGGGGTTCAAATCCCCCCTCGCGCACACTGTGATGTCGCAGGACATCGGCAACAGGCCGGACCCTCAGGGTCCGGCCTGTTTGCGTGTCTGGGGTTGGTAGTTGCGGGTGGTGTCGATGGTGAGTTCGCGCAGGAGTTCTCCGGT
>NZ_BHYL01000131.1 GCF_003851725.1 Cellulomonas algicola
AGGCGACGGTCCGCGCCGCGGTGGCGTGCGCGGCCGCGCGCGGGGCGCAGCTGCTCGTCGGGCGCGTCGTGCGCGAGGTCCGGGACGGCGCCGACGGCGTCGTCGTGGTGCTCGACGACCGCGTGCTGCGCGCGCGGCGGGTCGTGCTCGCGACGGGCGCGTGGCTCGCGACGGGGGAGGCGGCACGCGTCGTCGGGGCACCCGCACGCCGGGTCGTCCAGGCGTGGTTCCGACCCGTGCACGCGGTCGACCGCCGCGCTCCCGGCGACCCGGCGCGTGTCGGCACGTCCGTCGACGCCCTGCCCGGCAGCATCTGGCCCGCGTTCGTGCGGCAGGTCGGCGGGGACCGGTTCTGGGGGCTGCCGGACGTCGACGGTCGCGGCGTGAAGATCGGCGGCTCGTCCCGGCTGCTCGACCCCGACCGGCTCGGTGCGGGCCGTGCCGGGCCGCCCTCACCCGACGAGACGGCCCCGGTCGTCGACTTCGTCCGGACCTGGGTGCCCGCCCTCGCGCCGGACCCCGTCGCCGCGTCGGCGTGCGTCGACGCGTACACGTCCGACGGGGACTTCCTCGTCGGCCGCGTGCCCGGGACGCTCCGGCTCGTCGTGTGCGGCGGGTTCTCCGGCCACGGCTTCACGCACGCGGCCGCTGTCGGTGACCTGGTCGCGGCGCTGTGCGGCCCGGCGGGGCCGTCGGCGGCCGACGTCGAGCTGCTCCGGCCGCACGACCCCGCCCGGACCGCCCGGGCACCGCGCACCGACCACGTCCCGGTCCAGCGCCCCGCACCCGCGACCACGCCCTGAGGAGACGACCCATGCCCGACGCACTGCCCGCCACGCTCGCCCACCGCTACAGCCGCGAGGTGGCCCTGCGCCACGAGCTGCTCTACGGGCGCGGCTACCAGGGCCCGGCCGAGCCGGAGGTGTTCGACGCGCTCGCCGCACGCGCGGGTCTGCGCGCCGGGGCCGAGGTGCTCGACGTCGGCTCGGGCCTGGGCGGCGACGCGTTCCGGCTCGCGACGCGGTTCGGCGTGCGGGTCGTCGGGCTCGACGCGTCGTCCGACATGACGGACCTGGCCCGCGAGCGCCGGGAGGTCGACGCGCCCGGCGCGGACGTCGAGCTCGTGTGCGGCAACGTGCTGACCTCGGACGTCGTGCGCCCCGGCGCGTTCGACGTGGTATGGACGCGCGACGCGGGGGCGTTCCTCACGCACGAGGAGAAGCCGGTCGCGTGGCGCCGGCTGCACGACGCGCTGCGCCCCGGCGGCACGGTGCTCGTCACCGACTACTGCCTGGGCACGTCGGCGGCGTCGGCGGAGTTCGGCCAGCGCATGCTCGCGTGGGGGCAGCACATGCTGACGCTCGACGCGTACGCCGACCTGCTGACGTCGTGCGGCTTCACCGACGTCGTGACCGAGGACCGCACCGCCGACCTGGTCGCGTCGCAGGAGCACGGCCTGCGGGTGCTGGAGGAGCGCGGCGACGACGTGCGCGCGCTGCTGTCACCCGAGGAGCACGCGGACCTGACGCAGCGCTGGCGCACGAAGCTCACGCACAGCACGTCGGGCGAGCTCGTCTGGATGGTCCTCACGGCTCGCCGCTGACCGCGGCCGCCCGCCTGGGCGAGGACGTTCGTCCTGTCCGCGCCGGCACCGGCATCGCCATAGTTATGTCACACGTTATGTCAGGACGGTCGCACCCCGTTCGTCCCCGACCCCTTGTGAGGTAACCCATGGCAGCTCGCTACAACGCGCCCCCGAACTGGCCCGCCCCGCCCGCCGGCTGGACTCCGCCGCCCGGTTGGCAGCCCGACCCG